>CAYLOW010000194.1:0-8260 GCA_964385315.1 uncultured Anaerolinea sp. | reverse complement strand
GATCCTCCTTAAACCGGGTCCCCTGACGGATGAAGAATGGGTGGAAATGAAAAAGCATCCGGTATTGGCTTACGAGATGCTTTCCCCCATCCGTTATCTTCGCCTGGCATTGGATGTGCCTTATTTCCATCATGAAAAATGGGACGGCACAGGGTATCCGCACGGATTAAAGGAGCGACAAATACCCCTTGCTGCGCGCATCTTTGCAGTAGTGGATGTCTGGGACGCTTTATCATCGAACCGTCCATATCGCGCCGGTTGGGAAAAAGAAAAAGTACGCGATCATATCCTTGCCTCATCGGGAACCCACTTTGACCCGCAGGTCGTGGATGTCTTTATGAGCGTTTTACAATGAATTGAAGCCTCCCTGTTTATATTCAATGTCAGGGGCTGGTTCTGCGCGTTTTGTCCCCGGAAGGCTGCCATGAAAAAGCGATATCTGATGCGGTCTTTTTACATTTCCCAATCAGACAGATATGTGGCATAATTAAATTCAAACCCATAAAGGAGGCTCACTTATGACCACTGTCCGGAAATTACTTGAAACAAAGAAATCTGAAACGACTTACTCCATCGCGTCCACAGATACTGTTTTGCAGGCCGTGAAAATGATGACCATGGCACATATCGGTGCCCTGCTTGTAACCGAAAATGACAAGATCGTTGGCATCTACACGGAACGTGATTACCTGTATAAAGGTGAGAATGAAGGCCGCGTGGCAAAAGACACCAAGATCAGGGATGTGATGGTCTCCAGAATGATCACCGTCACACTCGATACAACGGCTGATCAGTGCGTTGGGTTGATGGAGCAATATAACATCCGCCATTTACCCGTCGTGGAGAAGGATCAACTTATCGGCCTGGTCTCCATGCGTGACGTAATCGCCGCCGTGTTTGAGAACAAGGATTTTCAGATCAGGGGCCTCGAAAATTATATTATGGGTACGGGGTTCCAGTCCTAGACCGTACGAAAAAATTGGAAACATTGATTGTTTGCAGGAGGCATGGGAGTCATATCCTGTGCCTCTTTTGCCGGCTGCCTGCTCCATTCAGATTGTTGTTTGCTTGAATATCGCCATCATTGCGCCCATACTGGTAAAATCGCTTCCATGCCTTTCCGTCGAAAGATCACATCGATCCTTGTCACGTACCCGATCCTGATCATTGTCTTGTTAACCTCCTGTGCGCCTGCTGTAGAACAGGCGGTGGTATTCCCGACCTACGATCCTTTCCTCCCAGCCGGCGAGACCACGCTCCTCCCGAACGAGCCTGCTCCTCTTGTCACGCTGACAAATTCCCCCCCGCCTCCAACCGCCACGCGCGAGCCAACTCCAACACGCGCACCGCTTTCCGTGGAAATTCCCGACATCATTACTGCGGACCAGCCCTTAAGCACGCCTACGCCGGATGCCGAGCGTGTTCTGCCGACTCCCCGTCAGCAGGCCGAGCAGTACACGGTGCAGGACGGGGACAGCCTGGGCTTCATCGCGGAAAGATACGGCATCAGCCTCAAAACGCTGATGGAAGCCAATACACTTACAGACGCGGATCTGCTTCTTGTCGGCATGGTGTTAAATGTACCCGCGCCAAACCCGGGGGATGAGGGTCCGTCCTTCAAAGTGATCCCGGATTCCGAATTGGTCTACGGTCCCGCGGGGGTTCATTTCAATATAAAAAGTTTTATCGACAGCCAGAATGGTTATCTTGAGACATACGAACAGGATGTGAATGGTTTTGTTTTATCCGGTGATGAGATCGTCTGGCTCGTGGCGCGAAATTACTCGGTAAATCCGCGCCTGCTGCTGGCACTGCTGGAATACCAGAGCGGCTGGGTCACCAATCCCGATCCTTTTAATACGATCTACCCCATGGGCTTTGCAGATGTGCCCCATAGCGGTTTATATCGTCAACTCACATGGGCCGCGAATATGTTAAACCAGGGGTATTATCTTTGGAAGGCAAATGCCATATCCACCTGGGTGATGAATGACGGTACGGTCATCCCGGTCGACCCGACCATCAACGCCGGCACAGCCGCTGTGCAATTCTTCTTTTCAAAAATGGATGACCGCCCGACATGGGAAACGGATGTCAGCGGTACCGGCCTGCTTCTTTCCTATTATGTGTTCTTTGGCAACCCCTTTGATTACGCGATCGAACCGCTGATCGCGCCTTCGGTGGTTCAGCCGGCCATGGACCTGCCGTTCAGTGAAGGAGAAACCTGGTACTTCACCGGCGGGCCGCACGGAGGCTGGGATACAGGTTCGGCGTGGGCGGCGCTGGATTTTGCCCCGCCGGGTGATAATGGTTCCTGTCTGGCAAGTTCGCTTTGGGTCACAGCCGTGGCCGATGGACTCGTCCTGCGCGCTTCGAACGGCGCGTTGATCCAGGATCTGGATAACGACGGTTATGAGCAGACGGGCTGGGTCATTTTATATATGCATATCGCTGAAGAAGGGCGGGTTGAGCCCAGTGAATATATCTATGCGGGGGACCGGGTTGGGCATCCATCCTGTGAAGGCGGGGTCTCAAATGCCACCCATGTTCACCTGGCGCGGAAATATAACGGGGAATGGATCGCCGCCGACGGCCCCATGCCTTATAATCTTGATGGCTGGGTTTCAAGCGGGGGGGGTGGGGAATATGATGGCTATCTTACACGCGGCGGTCAAGCCATCGAAGCATTGGACAGCGCGAGCGCGCTGAACCAGGTCTACCGCTAATTCATGCAGTTTTAATCCTGACGGATATAATAAATCGATCCATGCATCGCCTCATTGTTATTCTTGTTATCCTCTCACTTACACTGTCTGCCTGCGCGCCCGCCTCCATCCCGCTCTGGGGTGTGGCGCAGACTCCCACGCCCGGTGCTTTGATCTATGATCCGTTTGCAGTTCAGGATGTACCATTCGATATCCCCAACGCGACTGTTCCACCCCAGGCGGAAAATGACCCTCCTGTCATCCCCACTGCTGCCGCGCTTCAAAATGACCCGCCGGTGATCGGTGAGGTGACCCCTGCCGGTACCGCGCTGCCCACATTCGAAACCGCTCCCATCCTGTATTACGCGCAGAGCGGGGATATGCTTTCAGCGGTCGCGAGAAGGTTTGGCGTGGAAGAATCCGAAATTGTCTCGGACGCCGACCTGACAAGGTCAAAATTAATTGACACCGGCACATTGCTGATCATTCCCGACCGATTGACGGAAGAGCTGACGCCGAATATTGAGATCATGCCCGATAAGGAGCTCATCTTCTCTTTCACCGCCGCAGATTTTAATGTGGAAGAGTATGTCCAACGATCAGGCGGTTACCTGTCTACGTTCAGGGATTACCTCGGTTCCACCGGCTGGATCGATGGTGATAAAGCCATCAAACGTCTGGCTGTTGATAATTCCATCAACCCGCGCCTGCTGCTCGGGCTGCTGGAATTTGAAGGCCGCTGGGTGAGGGGCCAGCCTGTCGATGAACTTCACACAAGTTACCCGATGGGTTTTGATGACTATCGCTTTAAAGGCATGTCCATTCAAATGGTCTGGGCCATCAACACAATGGCCATTGCGTATTACGGTTGGCGGGCTGGTACCCTGACCCATCTTGTATTTCCCGATGGCACCACCCTCCGCATTGATCCGCGTTTGAATGCCGGCACGGTGGCCCTGCAATATTTGTTTTCCAGAAATCACAGCCGTCTGCAGTGGGAACAGATCATCAACCCGGAATCAGGTTTCCCAGCCATGTACATCGAAATGTTTGGCGACCCCTGGTCCCGCGCAGATGCCATCCCCCCGATTTTTCCGTCCGGGTTAAGCCAGCCGCCGCTCGTCCTTCCTTTTGAGCCGGGGATCGAGTGGAGCAATACAGGCGGACCCCACAATGCGTGGGGGCAAATAAACCCCGCCATTTATGACGCGACCCACAGTGTTTACGCGGCCATTGATTTTGCTCCATCCACGGATCATGGCGGTTGCGAACTGACCCCAACCTGGGTAACTGCCGCTTCGCCCGGGCTGGTTGTGCGGTCGGATAATGGCGCCGTGATGGTGGACCTCGACGCCGACGGCTACGAGCAAACGGGCTGGAACCTGCTGTACATGCATATTTCCAAAAAAGACCGTGTTCCCGTAGGGACATGGCTTGAGGTCAACGATCGCATCGGGCACGCGTCCTGTGAAGGCGGTGTTTCAACCGGCACACACCTCCATTTCGCGAGGAAGTACAACGGGGAATGGGTCACGGCGGATGGGCCAATTCCCTTTGTGATGGATGGCTGGCGTGTTGTGGCGGGTGAAAAGGCGTATGAAGGAAAACTGGTTCGCGGTGATCAGGTTGTCACTGCCGATCCGGTTGGGCAGAAATGGTCGAACATTATCCGTGATGAAACGACAGATGCAGAAAATTAGGGCATTCAAAATCAGTTGGCGGTTCACCGCTGCGACCCTGGCCTTCATTCTTTTCCTTTCATCCTGCAATGTCGGGGCGGCGGTCAACCCGCCTACACCAACTCCCATGTCTTTCAGTGAAGGCATTCCCGTTCCGCAGCAGACCCCTTTGCCCGTGCGCAGGACGTATGCTCCAGGTGAGCTGGTGGATTACACCGCCCAAACAGGGGATACCCTGCCCGCCCTCGCGGCGCGGTTCAATACCACGGTGGATGAAATATTTGCGGCAAATCCGCAGATCCCCCAGGATGCCACCACCATGCCGCCCGGCATGCCGATGAAGATCCCCATTTATTTTCTCGCGCTCTGGGCGAATCCCTTTCAGATCCTTCCCGACCATGCGTTTGTTTTTGGGCCAACCCTGGTTGGTTTTAACACCTCGGCCTACCTCGAATCCCAGCCCGGCTGGTTGAAAAATTATCACGTCTATGCGGGCGGCAAATGGCGCACGGGCGGCGAGCTGATCGATTTTGTAGCCATTAATTACAGCATAAATCCGCGCCTGTTGATCGCGCTCCTTGAATATCAGGGCGGCGCGCTGACCCTTTCAGACCCGCCGGTTAAAAAGAACCTGCTTGGTTTCACGCGCATCTATTGGGAAAATCCATACCTGCAGTTGGTGATCGCAGCGAATACGCTTAACAATGGATATTACGGCTGGCGGCTTGGGAAATTGATCGAATTCGAAGGGTTGGATGGGATCCTCATCCGCCCTGACCCCTGGCAGAATGCCGCATCGGTCTCGCTTCAATATTATTTTTCACGCGTGCTTAAAGGGGATGACTATACCCGCGCAGTCGGCCCCCAGGGATTTATTCAGACATATAAAAGTTATTTTGGTGATCCTTGGCCTGATCCCACGGTCCTCATCCCCGGCAGTCTGGTGCAGCCTGAACTTCGCCTTCCCTTTCAGACGGACCAGACCTGGTTTTACACAGGCGGGCCGCACACGGGCTGGGGGACCGGCGAGCCGCTGGCCGGGGTGGATTTTGTCCCGCCATCCGATAAATCAGGGTGTTTCATCGCCGAAGATAAATACTATGCCACTGCCATGGCCGACGGGCTGGTTGTGCGCTCAGGGATCGACGGCTTGGCTCTGGACCTGGATAAGGATGGCGACGAACGGACAGGTTGGGTCATCTTCTACCTGCACCTCGCCTCCCGCCAGCGCGCACCGCTTGGCGCGGATCTGAAAATGGGCGACCCCATTGGCTATCCCTCCTGTGAGGGCGGACGGGCAACCGGCTCGCATGCCCATATCGCGCGCAAGTACAACGGGGAATGGATCATTGCAGACAGCATCATCCCCTTTAAGATGAGCGGATGGCAGGTGCATAACGGTGCCCGTGAGTATTTGGGCACGCTGACGAAGCAGGGGGCAGTGGTTACCGCCAGTGAATTTGGAGAGTTCTTTACTTCCATCAGCGGAGCCTACCCGTAGATCTATGGGTCCCAATTATTCATAAGCCAGCGTGTCTCTCACTGTTAATTTGGATGCCCTACGTGCAGGCAGCGCGCTCGCGAGGGTGCCGATCACCACGGTGAATATCAGCCATGCGGCGATGCCGCTGATGCCGTAAACGGTCGGCATGGGGGCTGTCAGGATGGCCATACCCACGCCGTAACACAGGATATTCGTGATAGGGATCGAAACAAAGATGCTGATCAACCAGCTCAAGATGCCGATGACCATGCCTTCAACCAGCACGATGGATTGAATGTCAAAATTGGAGGCCCCGATCGCGCGCATGACTCCGATCTCGCGTGTGCGTTCCAGTACATTGATACTCATCGTGCCCATCAAACCCAGCCCGCCCACAACGGCGATCAAACTTGCCATCACCAGCATAAAGTAAACCAGGATATCGGTCTGGGCTTTTTGACTCTCAATGAACTCAACGCCCAGTTGTGTGGAACTGATCTGGATTCCGCGCGCGGTAAAAGCCGCTTGAATTTTTTCGTTGACCTGTTTTTGGGCGGCGGCGTCATGCCGCGAAGTGATGATGCGCAGGGAATAGGCCATCTCAGGTTCGCCCACCAAAACGCTGAGATATTCATAGTTAACATACAACAGGGGTGGGCTGATATTTCCTGAGATGCTGTAAATACCGACAATATGCCAGTCTGTTTCCTTGCCATTGGCTTCAATGGTGAGCCAATCACCGACCTTTAGATCCGGGAATATATTGAGCAGGTGATTGCCGATCACAATGGCATTCTCATCACCGGTTTTCAACCAGCGGCCCGCGGTGATGATCGGGTCGATCAGGGTCGAGGTCGAAGGCGGCGCCACGAACAGGATCTGGGTGCCTGTTTCTTCCTCTCCCATCTTGAGCGTGCCGGGGTACTCCAGCCAGCCTTCCGCACTTTTCACGCCGGGGACGCTTTCAGCGATGTTCGCCACCTTGTCATACCGGTACCCGTGATCGAAGGCGACGTTAACATCTGCCAGGAAGTAGCCTTGAATATCCTTCATCACCTGGTCGAAGGAAGCCCAGAGGTTGTAGACCGCGATGAAGACCGCGCCGCCCAGAACCAAAGTGAACAGGGTGATGCCGAGCCTGGTTTTGCGCCTGAAGGTGTTGCGAAGCGAAATGCGGATCGGCCGCGGGATCAGGATCGATCTCTGGTTGACCGAGTCATTTTTGGGGCGGGCATTTCCGCCCAGGCCGTAATCGCTGACGGCTTCACGCACCGTTACCCGCACACTGTTGTAGATCGGGAAGAAGGCCGCCAGCAGGGGAACGACCAATGCGACGATACCCTGCTGAATAAGGGTGACTGTATACCCGGGGTACTGTGAAGTGTAGAAATTTAACCACTCTGCCATGCCCCCGCCGATGGTTTGGGCTGCGAAATTGGCCAGCGGGATTGCGAGTAATAATGCGCCCAGGCCAAACCCCAGGATCAACACAATATACATGCCCGCGATCTGCATGGTTCCGCCGCCTACGGCCTTCATGATGCCGATCTGTCGTGTTTGCTGGGTCATTAAGGCTGTGATGGTATTGATGATCAGGAAGCCGCTTAATAGCACGGTTAGATAGCCAAGGATGCTGAGTACGAAGAACACACCCTGTGTAATGTTCCATGCGAAATGATGCCCGGGCTGGTACACGTTCACGAAATACACCGTTGCCCCGGCGCGTTCCATGCGGTCTGCGACGGCCTGCGCAACTTCCGTCACGTGTTTCTGATCGGTCTGTTTTTCCAGCACGCTGATATCGAGTTTGTCATAGCCCGAGCTGTTGCCGCCCAGCCATTTCAGCGTATCCGGCGTTACATAAGCGAAGACGATCTTTGCCAGGTTATATGGAAAGCCCGTGACCACATGCGCGTACCCGGCCAGTTTAATTTCACGGCGCCTGCCGTTCTCCAGCTCAAGCACGATCATATCGCCGGGTTGATAACCCAGTGATAATGCGCTCGCATCCAGGATCGTTTCCTGCTTCCCGTAGTTGGGAATGGAAGAAGTCCCTGCGGCGGGTTTGAGTAAATTCAAGGTCAGGTCGGCGGTATTCTCCAATGCCGTGAATTGAATGTCAACATAGGTCCCATCGGCGCGCAGAATGCGCGCGCTGACGGTGCTGGCGCCTTCCACCGCATCCACGCCCGGCACACTGCGTGCCATCTTAACCATGTCATCATTCAGCGGCCCGGCGTAAACCTCCGCTTCAGACGGGTTGGCGGAAAGATAGTCGCCGTCCATGCTTTCCATCATGTACAAGCCGAGGTTGCTGTTGAAACCCACGGCGAAGGTGCCGACCATGATCGTCATGATCGTCAGGAAGGTGCGCCCCTTGTTGCTCCAAAAAT
>CAYLOW010000193.1:0-8273 GCA_964385315.1 uncultured Anaerolinea sp. | reverse complement strand
GCCATTGCGAAGACCGCCATGGCGAGGGCGTAAATAAACAAAGAGGCCACAAAAAATAATTTTCGGCCAAAGCGGTCCAGCATCCAGCCGATGATTGGGCGCAGCACCAGCGTGGTCACTGTGAATACAGTGAACAACCCGCCGATCTCCAGCGCGGTAGCTCCGAAAATCTTGCTTATGATGGGCAGTGTGAAATAGAGGAAAGTGAATGGCAGTGACCACAGCAAGAGTGGCTGCCGCAATGATTCAACATAATGGTTTTGGCCGGTATTTGGCATCATTGTTTTCTCTGTTTTTTTACTGATCTATACCTTTTACAGTGCAGGAGAAACAGCATGGTCTTTAACTTTCCTGATTACAAGCAGAAAGCCGTGGTCTAGTAGGTTACCCGTTTCCAGCCTATTTCATCAGGCAGGTCCGCGATCTCATCCGCATCATCTGTGAACATGGCAACGAACCCGCACTTCACACAAACATAAGGTGTCAGGTAAATCCTCAGGTCATTATCAATGTCATACAGTTCAACAGAATCACCATCAGCTACAAATTCAGATTCAGTGTTAGTGTACACCTCTGTGGAATTACACATGGGGCATTTACCATTCTTCATTTGACACTCTCCGAGTTATATAAATTGAATTTTCAGGAACTCCGCTCAATAATTTAGGTTACAGCCCCGCGGGGTGCGTACGGGGCTGTAACCTACTTGGGCAAACCTGGATTCTCTTTTAGATCTGCGAATCAAATCAAAGCCGATATCCACTAAGCGTTTTTATTTTGGCGGTGGGATGAGAGTCGGCCCCAGAGGAATAAGATGAAGATCCAGGGGAGGGATGACAATGAGAGGCGCCGGGACAGTAATAATGGAGCCTGGTCTGTTGGAAGCACAGGCGGTCAATGTCAGGTCGTTGTAGCTCGAGCTTCGGGACAGGGGCTTGCCGTCTTTCCCAAACACTATGAATTGATACAAAATTGTCATTGATGCGTACTTGTTTGCACCTACGATCCCGCTTGATTTCAAAGTGGTCTGGTAGTAACCGTTGCCCATATCCGACATGACGGAATATGAATTCCAACCGGATGTTTCTGTACTGTTGTTATCCACCACGTTAACATACAGCTCAACATGCTTCACCGAAGCTGTATTGGAAAGGTTGACGCTCACTTCCATCAGGTTTGGTTGACATGATCCATAGTAAAACTGATACAAGGCCAGTTCCCGTGTGAATGTGATTGGCATGTTCGGCACCGGGGTGGGCGTGGGTGTAAAGGTTGGTGTGATCGTGATCACAGGCGAGATCGTAACAACTGGCGTCGGGCTTACGGTAACGGTCGGCTCACCAACCGTCACTCTCGCAGACGCGTATCCGCTCCAATTGCCTGATGCTCCCTGGGCTCTCACCTGAATGGTATATACCCCGGGTCCGGGCGGGGTCCACATCGCTCGCAGCGTGGCGGGGGTCTCTGTTCCATCAGGGTTTTGCAGCGAAGAAAGCACCTGCCCGTTAACACTCAATTCTCCCTGCGCCACACCGCCTTCGTCTGCGATGTGGAAGATCACCTCATAGGGTGCCAGCGGAATGAACATGCCATCCAACGGCGCATCCAGCCAGGCGGTTGGCGCCGTGACGCCGGCCGGCCCTGGTGCCACAACCCCGGGGAAATTACATCCTGCCAATGAGAAAGTGATGATGATCAATAGAAGGGTGAAAATTCTTTTCATCGTATTTTCCTTTTTATCCAATCCATATGAAATCCGCATCTGTTGAAAGTTAAGGGTTTGTCGGGATGGCAGGTGAGAAATCATCGCTCGATCCGCAGAACACCTTGTCGGCCAGGTTGCTCGGGCATACCTCTTCCACATGCAGCTTGGTCTCTCCAAAATAATAAAGGAAAGGCCAATCATCGCCCTGGCGTAAAGCGATTTTTGCGGGATCCTGTTCTATGTTATGTATGCTTCCGAGATGTGATCCGTAAAAATACCTGTTCGGGGTTAAAGTAACTGTGTATTCCAGGTTTTCACCGGGCTGCATCCATGGGATCGGAAGTTCAATGTCCCTATATGGCGCTGCCTCAAGGGGCTGTGTAACCCGCCACCAACCAGGTACCACTAATGAATTAAAGTAACACACCTTGGCTTCCTCACCAGTATCATTGGTACAAGGGCTGCTTTCGATTGGGTAATTTTCCACATACCCGCCATACATCGGGATGATCGTCCCGACCCGGTAGGTGTTGATGGTATGGCTGGTGATCTTCAGCCCATAACTTGCGGCAGCCTGCGGCGTGATCGCGGCAGGGTCGGTACCGAAGTTGTTATTTTGATCCAGCGGTTTGCGGGTGATCTTTACTTTGATCGTGGGCGGTGTGATATCCGACCCGGGAGCCGGTTCCCAGGCTCCGGTCGGACACAACGGCAGCCTTCCCTTGCTCTTGGCAATGTCGTCATTTTTGCAGGATACAGTCAAATTTCCAGAGCTGCCCCGTTTTGATGCCAGCAGCTGGTCTTTGATCTTATCTTTTAATACTTGTTTAAATTCCTCGGTCTTGGTATTGAAGTAATCGACGGAATCTGCCGGGAGCTGTTCCTTGATCCCGCTTTCATCGATCATGCCTGCAACGGTCTCATCGACTGCATAGCTGATAGCATAGTCCATCCCGGCAGACTGCACCTCATCGCTGTTTGGTAAGGATGTCGGTAAACCGGTTACGTACGTCCAGGCAACTTCAACGGCTTTTTCAACAACATATTTACACGCGTCCGATGTGTCGCAGCCGGGTATGACCCCTGTAACCCCCTTTACCACGGCGGCAAATGCCTCGGCATACATTTTGACAATAAAATCGTATGTATCTGTGACAATATTCCACTCTTCTGTGGCCATTTGCCCGACACAGGCGAAGCTAAACTCATCTGTCACACATGGATTCTCTGGAATTTGAGGCGGACAGGAAATACCGCCTGCCTTGAACCCATCTGCATCTTCAAGGTATCGAATACAGCCCCACATGGCCGGGTTGGCAAGCGCCGCGGGTGTATAGCTCCCATCCACAAATTCAACCTGATATAAGTCTGGCAGGGCGGGTGTTTGCGGGGTGCTTTGCTCCACTGTTGGGTCGGGAGTTGAATTGTGCATGATATACACCCTGTTGGATTTTTCCGGATCCTTTGCGCCATATTTGCTCATGAAGGGGTCTATCTCGTAATACATCTTAAACCAGCCTTTGTTGTCAAAATTATTCGCAAAAAATGTTGATTTACATTCCTTATCACCCAGACAATTATTAAACTGATAAGTCGGATCCTGAAGGGTCCCGCTTAAGTATGGCGCCAGGCTTTCATTAAAATAATAGGGCTGGAACGGAGGATTTCCCTCTCCGTCCAGGATGGTCCGGTGAAAGGCGAACATCTCATACCAGCTTGGACTCTGCGCCAGAAGCTGTGAGGACATATTGATATTAATTACGTTAAAGGAATTAAAGGAAATGAGCTTGAACCGGAAATTAACACTAGCCGGCTCCACTTCCTCGGGAATCACAATATTCTGGGTCCATTTGCTGTTATCACTGTCACAGGCATCACCGGCCGTGACCATGCAGCCCAATAAGATCGTAAAATTAGTGATGTCTTTTACATACGTTCCTGCCAGGTAGGGTTTATTCCCTTCCCAGCCCCACAATTCCACTTTAATATGAAAGGCTTTTGTGGTTGGCGGCAGGGTCTCAACCGCCGACAGCAGGTATCTGGTCAGATCAAATTTATATCCGGACCCTTGCATAAAAGTGGCGCCTTCCGGTATGCGCCTGGATTGGCCGTTAATGGTCAGGTAGACGTACGCCTGGTCTACATTTTCATCAACCATAAACACGCCCCACTCCGAAAAATCAAGAATTTGAATGGACGTGTCCACGCCAGGAACAGGCTCGGGATCTTTTGGAAAACAACTCGGATCGGAAACTTGAATAACCACCGGCAGGCTTTTTGATTCTCCATACGTATTGAATGCAGCCGCGTAATAAGTCCATGCCCCTTTAACATTCAGCCCCTTATCTAATTGGACAATATTCTTGGTGATTAAGGGCGGCAGTTCGGCATCTTCTGTAAAATCCTTCGTGGTGGGGTTGGCCCTGTAAATGCGGAAGCCATCCTCATTATTCGAGTTATCCTTAAATTCCAGGTACACATCGCAGGCTCCCTGATTTTCCGCCTTGATCAGGGTTGGGGCCGCTGGCAAGGCGCTGTCTGGTTTATTGTCAATTGCCGGGCCTATTATTTCTGCAATCGGCCCGGGCAGGGATTGGATCCACACATTGGATTCTTCCCCGGCAGGTCCCTCAACTTCGGGAACTTCATAGATGTGCAGGCCCGACAGGTCGACCGCCTTCACCGGGATCGGCTCGTGAGGAATAAAGATATTGGACCCGGGAGGCAGCGGCCCGGCAGGGTACACATCCGGGTTCAGATCCAATACTTTTTGCAGGTTCACATTGTTGGCCACCGCCACATCGTTCAGCGTCTGCCCGGTTTCAGGGGTCACCACCTGCAGGGCTTCCACGGCCGCCACAGCCTGTATCTGGATAACCTCAGAATAGGTGGTCAATCCCAGCAGATCCACACTGCGATACATGATCGAATGCGGACCGAGCGTTGCCGGCTGCCAGAACCATTCACCGACCACTGTGTTCAGCTCGGTTTGCGCCAGGTCATCCCTGGTTCCGTATAATTGGCCGTCGATCCACACCTCGAATGCCATAATGCGCGATTCGCCGGTAGTAATCGCTTGCAGCGGAATGTTATCGTTGACCCGCCAGGTTTTCCCGAACTTTGGGGTTTCGACCGTGATCTCCGGCGGATTGGGCACTTTTTTAAATGGGGAAGTCATGGGCGTATTTCCGGAGCTGGTGAAAAAATATACCGCCCCGGCACCAAAGACACACAGACTGGTGATCGCTATGATGATCAAAATGGCAGTAACGCAAGACTTATTCATCCTGACACTCTCCTCTTAATCCAATGAATGAGCTCCCCGCATCCCTTAAGAGTGGCGCTACACCAAAAGGAATTTATAAGGTTTGATAAGAGATTAGATCGGGATACTGTACCAGACTGACTTTACATAGCTTCCTGACCGACAAAAATCAGCCATTTCCAGCATCCATGAAATGTGTCCTTTGCCATCTACCTATAAAGTCTTTTGATCGATTGAATATAGATTATCTAATAATTAGAGAATTCCTAATTAATTTATCCGACCCAGGTACTGTCTCAACACCCCCATTTCGCTCTTTCCACTCCTCCCTTCATCTTTAAAGAATACTAGTTTCAGGGTAACTTGCAAGTGCCTTTCGTTACTATTTAATGCCATCCGCCAAACCAGATGATGGCATTTTTACAGCAAACTTCACCTTTCAAGATACGGTTATTTACCTGGTAATGTTAACATTTTTTGTATAGACATATATCCCCCATCAGTATGGTTGTGATTTTTCCTTTAAATTATCCACGATCTCGTTGTCAAGTAATTGGTTCATACGGCAGGTATTATATATTTCTTCAACCCCTGTTGTTGATCCTGACCGATCACAATACTGCCGGGGTAAACCAGATATTGAACCGACTGCAGCATAGGTTTTAAGATCGGCTTTGCACAGTGCACGCAGCGCGCCGGGTTGCGGAACCGCCAACGGCCGCCGGTCGGTGCCGGCAGCAGCATCCTCTCAAAACGCATGCGGTTTAATATATTCAATGCCCATTTGATTTGTCCCGGGAATATTTCCTCGAACAATGGGTCGGTAACATTCCAAACCAGAGTAAGGGTACCCGCATCATTGTACAGGAACCCCTGATCGGCAAAGCCGGCATGAAACAGGTACGGCTGATCGAAAAGGTTATCCTTCCCGCAGCGTTTGCATTTAATGATGAGGTTTTCCGTTGCTGTCATACACCTCCCGGCACCACTCAATTTCATCAGCCAGCCAAAAGTCAAACACCCAATCTTCACCAAGATCTCGCGTCGTATCCATGTCTCCGCCATACATCCAGGTTTGATAGATTTTTGCTCCGGCCTTCAAGGCTTTTTCTATAAGCTGTTCTGTTAAGCGGATGCAGTAGGTTGTCCCGTTACAAAAGGCAAGGATAATTCCTGTTTTTGGATGCACCAACGCTGGCGTGCCATACACCAAACAGCGGCAATCTTCCGGCAGCGGTGCACCCAACACATCCCACACCCGCTCAACGATATCCGGGAGGCTGCCCTGCTCCATGTATGCTTTGGGCATGCTATCCCGGGCCGCGATAATCGGGGGTAACCCTCCTTCTTTCCCCTGACAAGATATTCCAATCTTTTCCGGTTCAAGACATGCGTTTCATTGATATACATGATCTGAAGCCTTCTCCAAAATGTGGGGTGAATGATTCAGTTGTAACTTGCGTACATCACCCTTTATTTTCCGTCCAAAAACCCTGGTGAACCGCGCGGGCTTCCATTTCCAGGGATGCGATCGGGCCAAGCACTTCAATGTGCCGTTGACTATGAGAAAAGACCTCCCGGCATGGCAGGTACAGGTGGTCTGGCGATGGCCCAACAATATCGTACAGGTCCATTTCACTTAGGGCATAGATCACCCTCCCGATCTGGCTCCAATAAATTGCGCCGGCGCACATGGCGCACGGTTCGGTGCTTGTATAGAGGGTAAAGTGAGTGAGTTCTTCCGGCGAATATTTTTGGGTCGCGAGTCGCACAAGATTCGTCTCCGCATGACCTGTGGCATCCCGCCCGGTTACAACAGTATTTTCCGCGAGCAGCACCACTTGATTTTGGTCATCCACCAGCACAGCCCCAAAGGGATGGTTCCCGTTTTGGCGGGCGCTCCATGCAGTTGAAATGGATGTTCTAAGATGTTCGATATCCATGTTATTCATTAAGCCACCTTTTTGTTTGCACTGTTTTTGTACGTCTGACTCAATGCGCGGGTTTATAGCGCGGTTACGATTATACCGACAATGGCGGTCATGGCGCCAATTCCTTGAAGCCTGGTGATCTTATCTTTCAGGAAAATAATTGCCAGGCTGATCGTCACAATGGATAAGGCGGATGCGATGGGGGTGATCAGGATGGCATCCCCGATCATCAATCCGTAATTAACAACCGCCACCGCCCCGGCCTCGATCATACCCATTACAGCAACCATGGTTTTGGTTTTCGCGGGGACATGTGTCAAGCCGATCTCCCGCTTTATAAAAAATGAGAAGATCAGCAGGAATAGTACGATTCCAAATTTTACAAGCAGGGTGGTTAATAACCACCCAACTTCTTCTGTAATGATCTCGCTGATATTCCAAAAGATGCCAAAGAAAAAAGCCCCCAGAACTGCCTCCCTAACCCCCGCTGAAAGTTTAAACTTCCGGCTTCTAATATCATTCCAATTTATGGATGCCAAAGTCACGCCGCAGAGGATCAAAAGGACGCCCAGAGTTTGTGTCGCGGTAAGGCGCTGTTCCATAAAGAGAAAAGCGAACATCATGGTAAAGACAGCCCATAGATTCATGGTCGCGGCAACGATTGACACATTGCCTATTTCAAAGCCTTTAAAGAAAAACAGATACCCGATGGAATAAACAACCGCCGCGATCGGGAACAAAATGATCACCATGGGGGAAATATGAAGATCAACTCCAAGAACAATAGCGAGCAGCAGGACGGATATCAAACCTGCCAATTGTGACCAAAAGTAGGACTTGATCGGTCCGATCTCTTTGGCAAAAACACCGCCCAGAAAGTCGTAAATTCCCCACCCGACCATGCCTGCTGCTCCGCATAGGATGCTTAAGAGGGTTGTATTCATAGGAGATCAAATCCTTCTTTCTCTCTCAATTGAGCATCTCTTCTAGCTGTCAGCACTTCCATGAATGCCCTGAACCCCGGCAAGGCATTCGATCATCCCAAGATGCCGGTTGTCATGTCCCATCCAGGTTGAAATGATGGGACCAATTTGGCCGTCGTGCCAGTTTTCTCCGTGCAGCGCTTCATACACTTTGAAATAATCTTTATCGGCGATCGTTTCAACAGCTCGCTGGGCGGCGGCGAATGCGCGGCGGGCGTAATCCAACAGCAGTTCCTTCCCGGGCATTCGCAGCGTCATGGCTGTCTTGTCATCCATGCTCATCCCGGTCTGGGCATAACCTAGGCCAGCGGTTTCCATATCCCAACGGGCTGCCAACTCCTCCTTTTCCCACAGCTGACTCCCGCGTCCGTTGATCATTTCCTGCAGGT
>CAYLOW010000192.1:0-8285 GCA_964385315.1 uncultured Anaerolinea sp. | reverse complement strand
TTCGGTGCGCCGGTGATGGATGCACAGGGAAAGAGCGCCGAAAAAATCCTGTCCAGCGAAGCGTTGGTCTTTGCCTGCACCGTGGATGTCATCTGGAGCAGGGTTGGATACTTTTCGATCGTGAATAGATCGGAAACCTTAACACTGCCAATTTCCGCAATGCGCCCTAGGTCGTTGCGGATCATGTCCACGATCATCACGTTTTCGGCTCGGTTTTTAATCGAGGCTTTCAGCCATTCACCTTGTTCATTATCCTCTGATGTCGTGCGTCCGCGCTTGACCGTCCCCTTCATCGGGCGGCAGTAAATTCTGTCTCCGTTCAGTTTGAAAAATAATTCAGGGGAGGCGGAACAAATCACATGACGGCCCGTGTCAATGTACGCCCCGTATTTGTTTTGACTCTGAGCCAGAGATAAAAAGAAATCCCATTCGCCGCCGGGGAAATCTGAGTTAAGGCGCATGGTGTAGTTGACCTGATAGGTTTTTCCATGTGCAATGTTCTCTTTTACTTTCTCGATGGCGGTGTTATAACTTTGGAAATCAATGCTGGGGCGCCAGTCTTGCGCAGATGGAATATGGGGGGCTTTAATGACCTCCATATTCTGTAGGATGCGGGGCTCTTTATATAGCCCGAACCACAAGAGCGGAAAATCCCCTGAGCTCAAAATATGCAGGGCGCTGTCAAATGCAGGTGCGGCTTCATAGCTGACAAATCCCGCCGCGTGCCAGTTCTTTTGCTCCACCAGCCGTTCGACTTCCCGCAGCGCATCCCGCACATCGTCAATTTTTTCGGCGCAGATCACCCGCTGTGGATCTTCAAAATACAGCCACTCGTCTTTTTGTTTTAACAATACTTCATCTTTTATGATCAAGGCTGCCTCATTATGAAAAAACTCCTCACAATTGTACCCCGCTGGCTTCCCGCACTTTTCGTCATGGTCGTAATATTTATCTTTTCATCACAGCCTGGCGATAGCTTGCCCAGTTTTCTTGACTGGGATTATGTCATAAAAAAAATAAGCCATGCGATAGGGTATGGTTTGCTGGCCCTGTCTTATTTTCACTTTCTGAAATACGATGAAAAGCGCTGGTGGCTTGCATGGCTGATGGCAGTCATTTATTCAATGACGGATGAATTCCATCAATCATTTGTGCCCGGGCGCCATGCATCCATTACCGACGTGTTTCTCTTTGATAATCTTGGCGCGGCGGCTGGTCTTCTGCTGTATCGCATTTCCATGTCATGGCGCAAAGACCGCCGGTAATGTGATCAGTCTCATAAATAAGCAGGTCACGCTTCAAGCGTGACCTGCTTTTACTCAAACTCGATTTCGATCTCTTCGTCGTCCTTCCAGTCGCCCATTTTCTCAAACTCAATTTCTCCGAACAGCTCATTTTGAACGGCCGAGATATGATAGCGTTTGATCAACTCCAGCATGGCTAAAAAAGTAACCACAATTTCAATGCGTGTGGCTTTATCGGTGATCAAGCCGCTGAAGGTCATGCGTTGAATATTCTTCATGGTTTTTGTGATGAAGTCGATTTTCTCGCGGATGGTCACGCGCGGTGCCGTAATAATTGTACCCAGCGCTTCTTTTCTCTTGCCTTTTGAAAAAGCTGATTCTGCAGCCGCGAGCAGTCCTTCAAGGGTCAGGTT
This sequence comes from uncultured Anaerolinea sp., assembly GCA_964385315.1. Classification (GTDB taxonomy): domain Bacteria; phylum Chloroflexota; class Anaerolineae; order Anaerolineales; family Villigracilaceae; genus Villigracilis. The sequence goes on along the minus strand of CAYLOW010000192.1, from coordinate 6,628 downwards.
GGACAGGTCAAGTTTGGCTTCCACTTTTGGGGGAGGGGCGACCCGCAGGTAGGTCCGTAAATTATTCTCCTGCCGATCCATCATCCACCCCGCGATTTCCTTATACCGTTTGTACAAGATCAACAATTCAACCAGTTCCACACCGGGGTCTTCCTCGCCGGGCTCACGAACGATCGGCCGCGGCAGTAAGGCTTCCGATTTGATCTGCACCAGTTTTGCCGCGATCACCAGGAATGAGGAAATTTCGTCGGGCTTCATCTGTTCCAGCCCGTGCAGGTATGAGAGGTATTGATCCGTGACCGTTGCAAGTGAAATGGCGGTAATGTTTAATTCAGCACGCTCGATCAAGTTGAGCAGCAGGTCAAGGGGACCCTCATATACAGGGGTCTGCACCTTGTAACCGGTGATCTGATGTCCGAGCATGTTTTCCATAGGGCGCGAATTATACCAGTGCCTTGGTAAAGATATGGCGGTGATTTGGATAAAATTTGTCGTCCCGGTAATCCCCGTCATCGTCCGGTTTCATGGCGGCAAGTGCGTGTATAATCCTTCCCATGTCCAAATTGACCCATATTGATGAACAGGGACACGCTCACATGGTAGATGTGGGCGCGAAACCTGATTCCGAGCGTATTGCCGTGGCGCGCGGCGAAGTTCATATGAAAAAAGAGACTTTTGATCTGATCCGTGCCGGGCAGGTTAAAAAAGGGGACGTGCTGACCGTGGCGCAGGTGGCAGGGATCAGCGCTGCGAAGCGCACCTCGGAGTTGATCCCGCTCTGCCACCCGCTGTTTCTTTCGCAAGTGGATGTTGACCTTGTACTTGATGAATCCATTCCCGGCGTTATCATAACAGCCACTGCCAAAGTGACCGGTAAAACAGGCGTCGAGATGGAAGCTTTAACCGCTGTTTCTGTTGCCGCGCTGACAGTGTACGATATGGCAAAAGCGGCTGAAAAAACCATGCGGATTCAAAATATCCGCTTGATCGAAAAACATGGGGGCCGGTCTGGTGATGTTGTGAATGAATAATTTCACAAAGCGAAAGGCAAAGCTCATTGATCGGACCTGTGGCCGTGACCTTTACATCACACTTTAGAAAAGGGATTTTTATGAACCATATCAAACTTTTATTCTTCGCTACCATCCGCGACCGGGCAGGGGTGAAAACTTTGGAGCTTGACGTTCCGCTTGATCTGACCATTCAAGGGCTAAAGGATAAATTATCCACAGACTATCCCAACCTGAAAGAATCATTGTCTTCGGTTCTGATTACTGTTAACCGTGAATATGCCTTCGATGAAGCTGTCATTCCACTGAACGCCGAAATCGGCATGTTTCCGCCTGTCAGCGGCGGATAATTTATTGCAGTCCGACGGGAGATGATATGCTGCCTTCTGCTCCACACTTTCCAACAATTCTCTCCATCACCGAAGCCGAACTTGATCTAAATGATCTCTTGGCTCAAGTCACATTAACCTCCACAGGCGCGGCTGCGATCTTTGCCGGTATGGTGCGCGGTGAAACCAGGCGCGGCGCGGCGCATGAAACCGAATATCTCGAATATGAATCCTATGTGCCAATGGCTGAGGCAAAAATGAAACAGGTCGCAGACGAGATCCGCCAAAAATGGACTGTCGTCGAAGGGATTGCCATTGTCCAGCGTATTGGCAGGCTGGTACCTAAAACTCCGACAGTCCTTATCATTTGCACTGCGGCGCATCGGGATACAGGGGTCTTTGATGCTGCCCGTTACGGGATTGACCGTTTGAAGGAGATCGTGCCAATTTGGAAGAAGGAAGTGGGTCCGGGCGGTGAGGAGTGGGTGGAAGGGACATACATCCCCAAGGCCGGTGAGTAAAATGCATATACAGACAGCCCGGCTGGTTTTGCGTAATTTTATTGACGCTGACCTTGAGATATTTTTGGCATATCGCAATGATCCTGAGGTCGCAAAATACCAGGGCTGGGGAATTCCCTACCTGCGTGAATACGGCGAGGCTTTTATTTCATTTATGAAGGAAATTGCGGCCCCAAAACAGGGTGGTTGGATCCAATATGCGATCGCATTAAAGGATACTGATGAGTTGATCGGTGATTTGGGATGCTACATTAAGGAAGACGATGCGCGGCAGGCCAGGATCGGTTTTACGATCGCTTCAAAGCACTGGCGCAAGGGTTATATCAGTGAAGTGACCCCGTATTTGTTGGAATATCTTTTTGTAGATATGAATGTTCACCGCATTGTGGCGGATTGTGATTCGGAGAATATCGCTTCCTATCGCACACTGGAAAAACTGGGTTTTCGCAGGGAAGCTCATTTTGTGGAGAGCTATCTGGTGGATGGTGTTTATACGAGTGAGTATCACTATGGTTTATTGCAGCGCGAGTGGCGGGAAAATCTCAGGAAGGGATAAAGACATTTTTACAGGCGCGTGTGTGCCCGGTTGCGCCGGTCATTCTTGCGTCACGTTTTAGATTTTGGGGGTTTTTACATACGATCAATATTTATTATGGAATTTATCGTTGGAGGACAAATGCAGGAACGAATTGTGGTTACTGGCATGGGGACTGTCAATCCGCTTGGTTTGAATGTTAAGGAATCCTGGAAAAATGTGATTTCGGGCACCTCAGGAGTTGCGCCGATCACGCTGTTTGATTCATCCCCCTTGAATGTGCATATTGCCGCCGAGGTAAAAGGCTTTAAACCGGAAAATTTTATGGATGCAAAGGAAGCCCGGCGGCGTGACCGCTTTGAGCAATTTGCGATCGCGGCGGCACGCGAAGCATTGACTGACTCCGGGTTGGAAATTACCCAAACGAACGCCGGGCGTATCGGGGTCATTATCTCTTCGGCCATTGGCGGATTGCAATCCCTTCAGGAGGCTGTTTTAACGAACCATACCGAAGGTCCGCGGCGGGTCAGCCCGTTCCTGATCCCCATGTTAATGGCGAATGGCGGGGCAGGTATGGTTGCCATTGAGTTTGGCATTAAAGGACCCTGTTTTTCGGTGGCATCTGCCTGCGCTTCCGGCTCAGATGGAATAGGTACAGCATTGATGATGCTCCGCACCGGCATGATCGATGCTGCCTTGACCGGCGCATCAGAAGCCACGATCACATCCACCGGTGTGGCTGCATTTGACCGTGTGGGGGCAATGTCACGTCAGAATGAGAAATATTCAATGACCCCCCAGCCGTTTGACAAAAACCGTGACGGGTTGGTGATGGGTGAGGGCGCGGCGGTGCTTGTTTTGGAGCGCGAATCTGATGCGAAGGCACGCGGCGCGAACATTCTGGCAGAACTGGCCGGGTACGGCGCCACTGCAGATGCCTACCATGTCACTGCGCCGCATGAGGATGGCGAAGGCGGTGCGGCTGCCATTCGGATGGCTTTATCTTCTGCGAAGGCAAATTTTGAGGATGTGAGTTATATCAACGCGCATGGCACCGGCACACTCCTCAATGATCAGATCGAGACCCGCGCCATAAAAGCTGCGTTTGGAGAGCTGGCTTACAAGATCCCGATTTCTTCGACGAAATCCATGACCGGGCACATGATGGGCGCAACGGGCGCATTGGAAGCCATCTTCTGCGTACAGGCAGTGCGTGAGGGAGTCTTACCGCCCACCATTCATTATGAAACTCCCGACCCCGACTGTGACCTTGACTATGTTCCCAATAAGCTGCGTGAGACAAAAGTATCACTTGCCATCAGCAATGCCTTTGGTTTCGGCGGGCATAACGCGGTATTGGCAGTGCGGAAATATATGTAAGGGGCCATTATGGCGGAGTTCACGGCCCCTCCCGGTTGGGGTGGCAAACCCTTATTGCATTCCACAATGAAATTCAAAATGGCCTTGTGATATAAGAAAATGCGTGCTATACTCGGCAGTCGCGTTTCAGACAACACAATAAAAGTAAGGAAGAGCGAAAATGACAGACTTTATTAAAGCCGTTGAGGCTAAAATTAATGAAAAAATTCCGCAGTTGAACCCCGGTGATACGGTTAGCGTTCATGTCAAGATCAAGGAAGGTGATCGTGAACGTATCCAGGAATTCAAGGGAATTGTGATCCGCCTGCGCAAGGGCGGCAACGATGCATCTGTGACGGTTCGCCGCATGGCGGCCAATGGCATCGGTGTCGAGCGTACGTTCCTGCTTCGCTCTCCCCGTATTGACAAGGTTGTGATCGATCGCCACGGAAAAGTCCGTCGCGCCCAGTTGTACTTCATGCGTGACCGCACCGGCAAAGGCGCGCGTCTTAAGCAGAAGTTCGACTAAATATTTCGATCCATTCAATAAACAGGGTTCTTGGACCCTAAAGGTCTTCGGGACTTTTAGGGTCTTTTTGTTTTGGAGATGATCATGCCTAAACCTCTGATTGGCATCACCACCCGCAATGGAAAGGATGCGGATCGGCATCCGCTCACTGCGCTGCAGCATACCTATATCAATGCCGTTGTGCAGGCGGGGGGGCTGCCTGTTCTTATTCCTTCCATCCTGGTGGAGGAAGATTTCCTCAATTTGTATTCACATTTTACAGGCATTCTTTTCACCGGCGGCGGGGATATTTCACCTAAATATTTTGATGGGGCAGATCACCCAAGAATTGGTGAAGTGGATGAAGCGCGGGACCTCACCGAAATCGGTTTAATGCGCGCCGCACTTAATGATGGTTTGCCGGTTTTGGGAATTTGCCGTGGCGCGCAGGTCATGAATGTGGCTTTGGGCGGTACGCTGTATACCCATATTTATGATCAATTAAAAGGCGCGTTGGATCATGCCTACCCCGGTGATTTGCGCCGTGTTCTTGTTCACCCAGTCAACGTGGATGAGTCCTCGCGTTCAGCCGGGATCTTTGGCGAGACTTTTTTGAATGTTAACAGCCTGCATCATCAGGGATTGAAGGACATTGCTCCCGGTTTACGCGCGACAGGGTTTTCACCCGACGGCCTGGTGGAAGTGGTGGAAGTGATCGATCACCCGTATGCTGTATCCGTACAATGGCACCCTGAATGGCTCACCGATCAGGTTCCAATGCAGAGGTTGTTCAAGTCATTTGTGGATGCTTCAGGCAGGTAACTTGTAATATACAATAACACGCGCTGCAAAACTGGAATTGCTGTGGACCGTATGCTTCATAATTTTGATCCCATTGGTGTGTTTGACTCCGGTGTTGGCGGGTTGTCTGTCTTGCGGGCGGTACGCGCTTTGATGCCGGGGGAGGCCATCCTATATTTTGGCGACCAGGGACATGTGCCGTACGGCCCGCGTTCAATGGAACAGATCCAATGTTTTTCAGAGGGGATCACAAATTTTTTACTTAACCATGATTCAAAATTAATTGTTGTTGCCTGCAACACCGCTTCCGCCGCCGCATTGGCTTATCTTCGTCAGCGCTTTCCCGCGGTTTCTTTTGTAGGTATGGAACCCGCAGTCAAGCCCGCCGCTGAGACAACGAAGACTGGCAGGGTTGGCGTGTTGGCAACCCCCGCCACATTTCAAGGCGCCTTATACACCTCGGTGGTGGAAAGGTTTGCCGCCGGGGTTGAGTTGTTTCAACATACCTGTCCCGGGCTTGTGAATCAAATTGAAAAAGGGGAGTTGGGGTCTGATGCCACCCGCGCTATTTTGGAAGACGCGCTTCACCCCATGCTTGAAAGGAATATTGATACCGTCGTATTGGGATGCACGCACTATCCGTTTGTGATCCCCCTTATTGAACAGATCGTTGGGGGGAATGTTCGGGTAATAGACCCGGCTCCCTCGGTTGCGAAACAGGTAAAGCATTTACTGGCAGTACAGGGGATGATAAATCAATCGCAGACTCTCACTCCCATCCGTTTTTTCACGTCCGGCAGTTCCGCTCAAATGAGATCCGTGCTGCCTGTTTTGCTGGGAGAATCCGGCGAAGTCCGATCGGTCAGATGGAAAAATGACCGGGAAATTATATAACCCGCCTCCCCCAAAAAATTTAGGATTTGAGAGTAACTGGAATCGGGGAAAGTTAAGCCTTGAAATCCACCTGTGCCAGTTCAATATTTGCTGCTGTCAGGAAGTTCATCGCATTTTCATCGGCACGATAAGCCGTGTGGTACACGATGCGCGCGATGCCGGCGTTGATCAGCGCCTTGGTGCAGTTGATACACGGCAGGTGCGTGACATAGCAGGTGGAGCCTTTGGTGGAGACGCCGTGCAGCGCCGCTTGAATAATGGCATTTGTCTCGGCGTGGATCGTGCGCACACAGTGACCGTCCACCATCAGGTGACCGATCTCATCGCAGTGCGACTGACCGGCGGGTGAGCCGTTAAAGCCTGTGGTCAGGATGCGTTTTTCCAGCACCAGCACACAGCCCACGAAGGCACGGTCACAGGTGCTGCGCTCGGAAACAGCGTAAGCAATCTTCATGAAATAGGAATCCCAGTCAGGGCGCATATTTTCTCCCTTCCAACAAAAAGAGCGACGCATGCGTCGCTCTTTTTGTTGGATGATCTTTATTTGATCAGTGAAATGGTGGGGGCAACAGCTTCGCGCCGTTGTTCGTCATCCACATAATTAATGGCTACGGCGGCATTACCGTTTGAGGAAACATTGTACCCAATGATCTGGCTGTGGACTGCCGAGC
>CAYLOW010000191.1:0-8304 GCA_964385315.1 uncultured Anaerolinea sp. | reverse complement strand
AAAAAATCTTATTCCTGGCTCGAAGTTAATGTCACAGCCACAACACCCTCATCTGTACTTTCGACACCACCCTCCGCGACAAGGAATGCAACCGCGTAACTTTTTTGCGCATCCATGATTAGATCAAGGTGGTGATTCATTTTATAATCCTGAATGGCAATTAATTTCAATGCATTAAGCACCCGCGGGTTTTCCACTGAGATGAATTTAGTTAATCGGTTGGGCGTAGCGTAAAAGAGATCGCGCCTGAAAATGGTCTTCTCGTCATCGAGAAACACACCCAGCGGATAAATATCCGCCTCCATCAAATCCTGAAAGAAATGTGTGCCGAAGGAAGGCTCGGGTGAAGCCCCAATTTCCTCACCTGCCAGTTCAACCAGGGCATGTGAATTGTAGATATCGCTATAGGTGACATGCACGCCAAGATCAGGTGTGGATGTTCCCCAGCGGCCGGGCCCAACCGCAATAAAGATTTCATCTTTCAACGCAGAATTTAACTGACCGATCGCGCGCTCAAGCTGCGTCCTTTCGGCTTGCGTGGCAAGGCTGAAGTAACCCTCCGACGGCACAAAGAGAATATAGCGGATATTTTTTACAGCGCCCTGTGGAACCATCATCTGTGTGGAAAAGATAATATCCTCATCCTTCAGATCGCCGGGAATCTGAACCTCGGCTCCATCCTGAATATGACTCTGCGGACGGCACTGTAAAAGCGTGATCAGTACATCTGGTTGGTCATCGGGGTTGATAATCTCCAGGGCAAATTCGGTATCCACCGGAGATTTATAATGAGTTTCCAACAAATTCAATGCCACTCGCATACTGGCTGCAAATGGGACACGGGAAAGCAGCCCATCAAAGGTGACAACCATCTTTTCGGGCGAAGCAAGACGTGAGCGGATCGGCATAAGGTCGCCTTCCTCCTCAACCTGGGCAATAAAACGCAGCGGAGGATAATCAGCATCAAGTAACTCACGAACAGGAACAGTTTTGAATGAATTGGATTCAAGGTCAATAACATCCGCGTTCTGTTGGGAATACCGTTTGATGGTGCGGACATCAGAAGAGGAATGCAAACGCGGGTGGCTGAGCGCAACCAGACGCGGATAATCATCGCCAAGCATATCCACCGCGCGCGTACCCAACCCAAAAACGAGCCGCATAAAGCCGTCTTCCTGCCTGATCTGCGGCGACCAGCGATACATATTGCGGCTAAATGCAACTCCCGCCGCGTGAGGAAGATAATAATTTCCAGCTTTCTCACCTTCCACAAATTGAATGAGAATGCCAATACGCTCATCATAATCTGCAAGTTCCTTGAGGTGGCGATACATCAACGCGTCTGGATTCAAGACACTGGCATAGATGGTTGTGATCGCGCGTGTAAGCGCGGAATATTTTTCATCCTGACCGCCTTGATTTGGGAGAAAAATGCTTTCATATTTTCCCGCAAAGGATGTGCCGAAATTATCCTCCAACAAACTTGAAGATCGGACGATCAATGGCCTGTCACCCGCCTCCTGCAAAACATGCTCAAGGCTTTCGATGATCTCGGCCGGAAACTGCCCCTGCTGGAAATCAGCGCACAGCATGGGATAATCCGCCCTCATCTCATCATCTGTTTTATATTTTTGATCATTCCAATGAACAAGGTCATTGAAGGTCAGGAAGTTATAGAAGACATCCGAACCCAGGTAATAGGAAACGGGCAGCCTGAACCGTTCAGCCACCGCGGCAGGAGCGGTCTCTTTGATGATGCGCATGGCAAGCAGCATGCCCGCAGCCTTGCCACCCACCTTTCCACTGCCGATCTTCCGTGCACGGATCTCCTTTAAATCCCCAACTGTGAACCATTTACGCGCGATCTTGATATACTTCAACTGGTCGCTGATGATCGTGCGGATCAACACCACCTTTAATTCCTTCAACCGCGCTTCATATTTTTTACGCTTGTCAGGCGGCATGGATTCGATCATCTCAGCCTGCTCGAATAGCATCTCCTGCGGGGCGAGTTCAGGGTTGAACCATACAAAATCCGAATCCGGACTTCCGTGTTCCGTCAACAACTGGCGGACAAGATTCTCAAACTCCTCGTAAGGCAGGTTGTAGGCATAGTAAAAATCAGTCAATGAATCACGGATGCGCATGACGCGTGTTTCCCACACATCCGCCTGTTCCTCTTCCAACGGATTATGCAGCCCTTCGCGCACTTGAGACTCGATCCCTTTCTTGCGGGTTTCTATTTCCAGGTTTTCCTTCGTAATGATCCCGCGCGCGTACAACTCCTTTCTCATACGAGAACGGATGCGTTTGCTCAAAATGGGGTATTGATTGATCGCAAGAAAGATCCGCAATACATTGTCAACTGATAATTTGGGATAAGTCATGATTCACCTGAATTTGGCTCAAAGACCGCGGAGGGCGTAAAACCCGTTAAGTATTAAGGGTATTATAAAAATCCGCCAAACATTCCTGTTCAGCGGACTGTGTTTCGTATCAATTTCTTTTCATCAACCCAGATGCATGGGCATGATGACGTGCAGGAATTTATCGTCGCCGACTGGTTTTATCACCCCTGGCATGTTCGCCGCGGATGTTTCCAGTGCCACATTTGGCGTCTTAATGACTTCCAGTGCTTCACGCAAAAATTTCACATTGAATGCGATCAGAACGCCGCTTCCGTCCACCGTAGCTTCGACAATGGTTTCATTTTTACCTGTCTCTTCTGATGTGGCCGAGATTTCAACTTCGCTGGGCTGCATTTCGCCGTTGGATTGTTTGATGTCAAAGCGGGCTACATTTGAACCTTCACGGGCAAATATTTCAGCCTGCTTGCACGCCTTGAGCAGGGACGCTGTTGAAACCAAAGTACGTGATTTGTAACTACGCGGAATGATCTGCTGGTAATCGGGGAAAGTGCCTTCGATCAACTGTGAGACCACTTCCACATCTTTCACACGGAAGAGAACCTGCCCGCGATTTTTTGGGACCACCATGTAAATGGGTTCTTCACCGTCGGTTGCCACGCGCGCCAATTCATTTAAGGCACGGGCTGGAATAATCACATTTAATGGCTGCGGGGAGGGCTGTGACAACTGCGCTTTGCAGACAGAGAGGCGGAAACCGTCCGCAGCCGCCATCGTCAGATTTTCCTTGTCGACATTCATCAATACACCCATCAACACGGGGCGGGCTTCATCCGTTGAAGCAGCAAATGCGACCTGCTGGATCATCTCTTTAAAATCCACCACGTTCAGCGCTACAGCGCCGTCCATTTCAGGCACAGGTAAAGGCGGGAACTCCTGGGCATCAATACATTTAATATCATTATTTGAAGTGCCGCCTTTCAAGTGCAGGTTTTGTGTTTTCACGTCCAAAGACAGTTGAACCTGATCACCCGGCAGGGTATTCACCAGGTCCGCAAATGTCCGTGCCGGCACCGTCGTTGAGCCTTCTTCATCAATGCGCGCTGCGATCCAGCACGTAATGCCCAACTCAAGATTGGTGGCGGAAAGCCGCAAACGGCCTTCATCACTCGCAATTAATATATTGGAAAGGACGGGGAGCGTACTGCGCGGTGAAACTGCGCGGGAGACAATGCTCAAACCGCGTGCAAGGTTTTCTTGAAGGACAGTGACTTTCATTGGTGTTCGCCCTCGATTATGGTGAATTTTATACGAAGGCGAGAAAATATCTCGCCTTATTTAATGGAAATTTTTCAAAAGTATATCATTAAAAACCGGTGACCAATGATACGCCGAATGATAAAACCATGAAAGCCAGCTCACACACAAATAACGCCGCAAAGACGTACGCAACATAGGTCCAGGCGGGGGCTGTTTTTAGCGTTGATTGCGGGCGAAGTTTCTGCCCCTCAGCCAATGCGCGCACCGACTCAGCCGCCTGTCCAAAATCATTCAACCAGTAAACATCCGCCGCTCCATCTGGTACGATAAGCTTTGTCCCCTTAAAGGAGCGAAGCCAGGCCTCGGCAGTTTTTGGCGGTTCCATGGCAAGCAAGCCCGGCAATATGACCGCATCTGCAATTAAATCAGCAGGAATGCCGTCTTTCACATTGATAACCGTCACTGGCACCTTGGGCACGCGTTTTGCAAAGACGGATCTCACAGATTCACCGAACCCGCCATCACTATTGTCCAATACGACCAGTTTAAAACCTTCCTGTTTGGCTTCCAACACATCGGTACGCGCCGCGCTGTCCTTGCGCAAGGCTGAAAGATGATACAGCAGCAGCACCACAAACAAAAGCGATCTCTGCAATGGGTTGAGAATGGAATTCAAAAGGTCGCCCGCATCTCCGCCAAGCGCCAAATTGATCAAAGTAAAGATCAAACGTCCGGCAAAGATCATCCCTCCGATGACAGCAGCGAAAAGCACCAGATATAAATATGCCTTACGGATCACCGACCGCCGTGCATGGTCGCCAGTATGACCGTCTTCAAGAGCGTCTGCCTGCACAGGGTTCCAGGTCATTAACCAGAGCGGAAGTCCCACAAATAGAGCCGCCAGGGCGGAGGAAAGCGACGTGGAAAATCCACTGCCGCTTATATAAGTCTTTGCGGTAAGCAAGTTGATGACCACTGAAAACAGGGAGGTAACCGCAAAAAACGTTGCCGCAAGACCGAGAAATGAGAGAATATAGGTGTACAGTCTATGTTTGCCTGCGCGGCGCGGGGCATCTTCATCAAAGGAAAATTGCTGATTGAGCCATTTTCCATAATATGCCCAAACCACTCCGAACGGTACACCTATGGAAATGGGACTGCCAATATCCTGCATAAACTCATTAAAATTCTTGCCGTCGCCAAGCAGGTGCATTAGGATCATGTAGATCAAGCTGCCGCCAGCTGTCAACACAACGATCACGCCTCCGAGTGAAAGAACATAGAGCACACCGAGGCGAAGATAAGACTCCCTTTCAGCAGGATCAGGTAAAACGTTCTGCAAGATACTCCAGGAGAAATACCAGATCGGAGCGCCAACCACCAGCAAAGCAAATGCATTGACGGCAGTCTCACGCCCAATCGCCCCGAGCATCGTCACGGTGGACAGTGTGAAGGCGTAACCCAGCGCCTTTTGAGCGCCGAAGATGATCATAAGCAACCCATACAGCATCCAAATGAAGCGGTAAAGGCGGCGAATCTCCACATAGGTTTCGGTTTCAGGAAGCGTACGCCATTCCTCTCTAAGGATATTCCAGAAATATGCAGCAAGCAGCACATTGATTATTATGGCGATCAGGTTATCAACCCAGGTCTGTGAGCCTCCGACAATAGCCCGGTAAGTATAAAGATTTGCGGCATTAAGGAAAGTACGGTCGATCAGCGCCAGCAGGTTTTGCACCGCCGGGATCAACGTACCGATCAAAATCCCATAGAAAAAAACCGCGCGTACACTTGCTGTCTTTTCCTCCTCATCTCTTGTTGAAACGCGCTGCGCCCAAAACCAGTGTACAAGGAATATCGGCACCCCAACCAGGATGAGAGATAATGCCTGCGCCAGCGTGGACGTTCCAGCCAGGATTTTGTTTTCACTGAAGATCGAGCGAAGCAGGCTGATGGTGCCCCATAACACCACTTCAATGCTAATGAAGGCAACTGCGTAAAAGTAAAGTCGTCTAATGGTTTTCATGGTCATCTCCCAAATCCCTCATGCCCAGTCCTTACCTCAATGGACGAAAAGCCTGGGATGGGGATTTTACGGTTTATATTGCTCTTGATACCAGTTGTAAGCCCAGAAATTGGAGGGCATGGAATTCAACTTCCATATACCTTTTTGCTGCACCAGCAAGGCGCGGTCTTCATTGGTATAGCGGTTGGAGAATGGGTCGGTACTTGAAAAATAAAGGGAAAGGGTCACAACTGCTTCATCCTCGTTAATTTCCACAGCGCCAACTTCCAAGCCGACATCTGCAGGGCTGACCATACCGTTAAAGAAGGATTGGCGGAACTCTTCATAGGTGGGCTTATTTTCCAGATCAGCCAGGTAGCCGTATGCTTTCTGATATTCTTTGTTCAAAATGGCAAGCACATAGTTATGAACCACCCCATCAGGTGTCGTATCCGGCATGTAATCACGCCGTCCATCCTGACGTGTGAAGAAAAGCGCCAACGCAAGCACAATCAACGATCCAATGCCAATCAAGATTCCTATAAGAAATTTATCCTGTTTCATAAATCACCTCCGGTTTAACTTTATTGTATGAGGTTCAAGGGTTAAAAGCAAGCAAGGTATAATTCTGCCACGCCCCATGGGTAAAAAATTACTCTGAATATACAGAAAACAGCATGGCGGCTGAATTCGGGCGTGAATTCCCCGCTGCAAGAAATAAGGTTCGGGATACGCGTCCTAACCAGTATCAATTCCAAGGAGATTTACCATGAGCATTTCCGCATCCCGCTGGGATTTAAGTAACGTCTATCCCTCGCTTGATTCAAAACAATTCAAATCTGCCGTCAAAAAATATAAATCCATGCTGGATGAAATGGACGTTTTTTTCAAGAAAGCCAGCAAGGCAGATTCCAGGACCGACCCGAAAAAACTCGGAAAACTGCTCGGCGAATCTGTGGACCGCTTCAATGCGATCTTTGAACTGTCAAACACAATCCTGCCCTACATCGAGTCTTTTGTCACAACAGACTCGCGGAATAAAGATGCAACGCGCGCACAGTCCGAGTTTGAACAGACATCGGTTCAGGCACACGTACTCAATACCAAATTCCAGGCCTGGGTCGGAAAGCTGGGTAAAGCCGCCGTGAAGAAAGCCGCCAAAACCAACGCATCCGCAAAAGCTCATGAGTTCGCCCTTATCGAAAGCGTGGAGCAATCCAAATATATGATGAGCGAAGCGGAGGAGATTCTCGCCGCTGAAATGACCCTGAGCGGAGGCCATGCTTTCGGCAAACTGCAGGGCACACTCACCTCGCAGCTCTCCGTGGACTTTGAGCTGGACGGAACGATTCAAAAACTTCCCGCGCCGGCCCTTATTAACCTGCGCTCTCATCCTGATGAATCCACCAGACACCGCGGGTACGATGCAGAGAATATTCTATGGGCTGGAGTGCAGGAACCCCTGGCCGCCTGTATGAACGGGGTCAAAGGCGAAGCAATAACCCTGAACAAAAAACGTGGCCGTGAGGATGCCATCCATGAATCAATTGATGTCTCCCGCATGGATCGCGCAACATTGAACGCCATGCTGGGTGCCATGAAGGATTCCTTCCCCATGTTCAGGAAATACTTCAAGCACAAAGCCAAGCTTCTCGGCAAGGAAAAACTCGCCTGGTGGGATCTCTCCGCTCCTATGGGAAAGACCGACAAGGTTTACTCCTTTGAAGAGGCGCGCGATTTCATCGTGGAAAACTTCAACAAGTTTTCGCCCGAACTTGGTACATTTGCCCGGTGTGCCTTTGACAACAACTGGATCGACGCCGAACAACGTGACGGTAAACGAGGCGGCGCATTTTGCATGGGTATTTCACAGGTCAAAGAGAGCCGCATTCTCAGCAATTTCGATGGATCCTTTGATCAGGTCAGCACGCTGGCCCACGAGATCGGTCATGCCTTTCACGGTGAGTGCGCTTACAAGGCTGGAAAGACTGAATTACAGCAAATCACACCAATGACCCTGGCGGAGACCGCGTCGATCATGTGCGAAACAATTGTCGCCGAAGCTGTGTTGGAACAGGCGACTGACCCGCAGGAAATATTGGCAGTGCTGGAGGCACAATTAAACGGCGCCGCCGCAGTGATCGTGGATATTTACTCGCGTTATCTTTTTGAAACGGAAGTTTTTGAACACCGCGAAAAAGCCGAACTCTCTGCCGATGAATTGAACGACATAATGGAACGTGCACAAAAAGCCACCTTCGGCGATGGTCTGGATGAACGCTATCTTCAAAAATTTATGTGGACGTGGAAGCCACACTATTACTCGCCCAACCTGTCCTTCTATAATTATCCATACGCCTTTGGTTTGCTCTTTGCCACGGGCTTATATGCCATCTACCAACAACGCGGTGCAGACTTCGTAATGGATTACAAGAACCTGCTCGCCGCCACGGGTGAGGAGCGTGCTGCGGAACTTGCCGACCGTTTTGGCATCAATATCCGCACCAGGAAATTCTGGTCCGACAGCCTTGCGATCATCGGCAGGCAGATCGAACGATATTGTGAGTTGTGATTCTTTAGCTGTTCCTTCCGAATGAACAACTAAACGTGGGGGGCAAAAAGAGATCGATTTGGAACAGCCGATCGGAATAAGTGTAATGAGAAACATATAAT
>CAYLOW010000190.1:0-8380 GCA_964385315.1 uncultured Anaerolinea sp. | reverse complement strand
GAGAGGCGGCGGATACAGGTTCGAGGGATAAGGGAAACAATAACCAGGAAAGTATGAAGTACGAAATATGAATTCATTTTCCGTGACAGCCGTTATCGTTTTATTATTTCTTGCCGCCTTCTTTTTTGCGTGGCGGTATTATGATTTAAAGCGGCGTGTGGCGGACTATGCCAGACTCGTGCGCCTTGCCCCGGAAGTACTGCCTGCAGACCAAAAGGGCATTGAGAATCTATCCAACGCTGTTGTCTCCCTGCAAACTGCATTTAACATTGAGCATGCAACACTTTCGGCCAATAACGAACGGCTTGCCACCGTGCTCGCGCAGCTCACAGACGGGGTCATTATTGTGGATGCAAATGGTTTGATCCAGCTTGCGAACCCTGCCGCTCAAAAAATATTTGAAGCCCCCAACGCGCTCGGAAGCAGTGTGGCTGAAGTCCTACGCAACCATCAATTGGTGGAGGCGTGGCGGCGCTGCCAGCAAACGGGGGAAATGCAAAGCGAATCGGTGGAGTTGCTTGCCCGCCATCAATATTTGCAGGTGATTGCCATTCCCGATTCACACGCCAGTGGAAGCCTGCTGCTTATCCAGGACCTGACCCGCGTCCGCAGGCTTGAAACGGTGCGCCGGGATTTTGTCTCGAACATTTCACACGAATTGCGGACTCCACTTGCTTCACTAAAAGCCCTGACCGAAACCCTGCAGGATGGGGCGATCGCAGACCCTGAGGCGGGTCCCCGTTTTCTGGGAAGGATCAATGCCGAAGTGGATGCGCTGACGCAAATGGCGCAGGAACTGCTCGATCTTTCGCGCATTGAATCCGGCCAGGTGGAATTGGTCCTCAAGCCGCTCGCGCCGAAGGAATTATTGAATTCCACAGCAGATCGAATGAGGCTGCAGGCCGAACGCGCGGGGCTGACCCTCCAGATACAATGTGCTGATGACCTGCAAGCTATCCGCGCAGACAAGTCCCGTCTGGAGCAGGTGCTGGTCAACATCATTCACAACGCAGTTAAGTTCACAAAGCCGGGGGGGGAGATCACGC
The DNA here is from genome assembly GCA_964385315.1 of uncultured Anaerolinea sp. Classification (GTDB taxonomy): domain Bacteria; phylum Chloroflexota; class Anaerolineae; order Anaerolineales; family Villigracilaceae; genus Villigracilis. Next base: position 7,334 of record CAYLOW010000190.1, on the reverse strand, counting down.
TCGAAGCAGGCAGGGCCCCCGCGGCGGGAGCAGGTTCAGAACGGGTAAGGTTTGCTGTGAGGGATACCGGGGTTGGGATCCCGGCAGAGAGTCTAACCCGCATTTTTGAAAGATTTTATCGCGTGGATAAAGCCCGTACCGGGTCGGGCACAGGACTGGGGTTGTCCATTTCAAAACATATTGTGGAAGCACACGGCGGGGAAATTTGGGCCAAGAGCAGGGAAGGTCAGGGGAGCGGGTTTTATTTTGAGATCCCCATTTTCTGAAATGTCAGCTCTTTGCCAGTAATACTGTTTCAGCAGACTCAAGGTGGGAATATATCGGGATGATCGCGGGAATACCCGTTATTTCAAGTACATTTCGTACTTCAACGACTGGATTTAATATCACCATTTTCCCCTGGCGGCTGGCCAGTGATTTTGCATTCACGACGAGCAGCCGAATGCCGATGGAGGCGAGAAAATCCACACCGGACATGTCCACGACCGCGCGGACATTATTCCCGGCACAATAGCCTGCAAATTTTGTTTCAATTTCCCCTACGCCCATAATATCCAATTTGCCGGTCAGCTTGATCAGGCTGATCCCGTTATTGAGGTCGTTAACTTGAAGTTCCATGATGATTCACCTGTGTTTCAAAGATGGGGTAATTATATGGACCGCGGCGGAATTATTGTTAACAACAGGTTATGGTTTTTGGGGGGAAATGTTTACCGGTTGTTAACCAATCCTTAAGTCCCTGATAAAGCACCCGTCCTATCATAAGGTCATGGAAACGATCATAACCTCACTCCTCATGCTCTCATTTGTGACCGTTGTAACTGTGGATGCGGCCCGCAAACGCCGCGAGTATTTACGAAAACAAAACAGCGCCCGGGGTTTTAACTCCTCCCTCCTGTGACACACCGTCCGCCCGCTTTATTGCGGGCGGTAATTTAATATATAAAAAGGTAAAAAATGACAAAACAAATTTTAGTTACAAACGATGACGGCGTACTTGCGCCGGGATTATTGGCTCTTACACAAGAGATGAGAAAACTTGGGAATGTGACCATCCTCGCACCGGATCGAAACTGGTCGGGCGGCGGACATGTGAAGACATTGGATCGCGCTTTACGCCTGCGCGAATTCCGCCTTGAAGATGGCTCACAGGCTTTTGCCAGCGACGGCGCGCCATCTGACTGTGTCTCGCTCGCGATGCTCGGATATTTCAAACAGAAATTTGACCTGGTGGTATCGGGCATCAATGTCGGTGCGAATTTGGGGCATGATGTCACCTACTCGGGCACAGTCACTGCCGCCATGGAAGCAGTTATCGCCGGGGTTCCCGGAGTGGCGGTTTCACTTGAAGTTCCCGAAGGGCATATTGGTCAAATTGATTTTTCGCCCGCAGCGCGCGCCGCGGGCATTGCCGTTCAAAATGTCATTGCTCACGGGGTCCCCGCTGAGACCCTGCTCAATATCAACGTGCCGTTTTTGAAGACAGATGAGATCAGGGGATTTCGCATTACCCGCCAGGGGCTGCGCGTGTATCACAGTCGTCTGGATGAACGCATTGACCCGCGCGGGCGTCCGTACTATTGGATCGGCGGCGACGCACCTACCGGGCTCCCCGAATCCGGTTCGGATGTGGGGGCGCTGTCTGAAGGCTACGTATCCATTACGCCCCTTCATCTCGACCTTACCGCTTATCGCGCGATCTCCGATCTTAACACATGGGAATGGCGTGATAATTTACTTTCTGAGGCTTCGTTGTTCTCAGTACCGGCTGTGATCGCAGCGTCGTGATCTTTTGTTCCCTTCCCGGCTTCTTTCCCTTTTTGCTCTCTAAATAATATTTAACAAGATGTTAACCCATTCTTCCCATGTCCTTAAGCGTGGGTGGGTATCATCACATTGTTGTATAAAAACCATAGGAGAATTGAAATGTTCAAAAATATTCGTTCGTTAATGTTAGTAGTAGTGGCCATGAGCCTCCTGCTCGCCGCCTGCGGCACCCCAGCCACTCAAGCCCCGGCTGCTGTTGAACCCACCGCCACTGAAGTTCCCGCCGTTGTTGTTGAACCCACTGCCGTCCCCGCTGAAGCAGACCCGATGGCAATGTATGCCCCTGACGCCGTGACAGGCGACATCATCACTGCCGGCTCCTCCACCGTGTTCCCTCTTTCGGAGCGCATGGCTGAACTCTTCCAAAACGAAGGCTATACGGGCAATGTGACCGTTGACAGCATTGGCTCCGGTGCCGGTTTCGAGCGCTTCTGCAAGACCGGTGAAACCGATGTGGCGAATGCATCCCGCAAGATCAAGGATGCTGAAGTCGAGCTCTGTAAGGCTTTGCCGGCGCCCCGCGAACCCATCGCCTTCCGCGTGGGTACCGATGCTTTGACCGTGGTCGTGAGCACCGAAAATGATTTCGTCACCGCCCTCACCAAGGAACAACTCAAGCAGATCTATACTAGTGAAGTTACCAAATGGAATGAAGTGGATGCCGCCTTCCCCGCCGAAGACATTCTCGTCTACGGCCCAGGCGCTGACAGCGGTACCTTCGACTATTTCAACGAAGTTATCGTCGCCCCCTTCTTCCTCAATGCGGATGGCAAGGCTGACATTGCTGCTGGCAAAGCTGCCCTTCTCGGCGCTGCTGGAGCTCAGTTCTCTGAAGATGACAACGTGCTCGTTCAGGGCGTTGAAGGCTCGAAGTACGCCATCGGCTACTTTGGTTTTGCTTACTTCAATGAAAACCAGGGCAAGCTCAAGGCTGTGGCTGTTGAAGGTGTTGAACCTTCCCAGACCACTGTCGATGATGGCTCCTATCCCATCTCCCGCCCGCTCTTCATCTACTCGGATGCAAATATCCTCAAAGAGAAACCTCAGGTTGCCGCCTTTATCTACTTCTATCTGACCAATGTTAATGAAAACGTTGTGGATGTCGGTTACTTCCCCGCTCCCGCTGCTGACAGTCAGGCTTCCATGGATGCCTTCAAGGCAGCCATAGGCAATTAATAGAAGAAAAGTATTTCGGGCTGGCCTTTCAAAGAGGCCAGCCCATTCGTGCTGTATAAGCAAGCCTTTGGTAGACAAAGAAGAAAACATGATCATGGAAAATAAACTTTTCCGTCCGCTCGATCTAAAAAAGAAAATACGTCCCGCAGAAAGTGTGATTCAAAGCCTGCTCTTTCTGGCAGGTTTTTTATCCATTTTTATCACGCTCGCCATTGTCTATGAATTAGGCAAGGAAGCATGGCTCTTCTTCGGAAATCCCGATGTAACCTTTGCGAAGTTTTTTGGCACAACAGAATGGTCCCCTGGGATTGGCAAGTATGGGATCTGGCCTTTGGTGACTTCTACTCTTATCACAAGTTTCATCGCGATGATCGTTTCGCTTCCACTCGGACTGGCAGTTGCTCTGTTTCTAAGCGAATACGCCTCTCCGAAAGCACGCTCAACGTTAAAACCCATCCTCGAGATTCTAGCCGGCATCCCAACCGTTGTCTACGGATATTTTGCTCTCCTTTTTATGACTCCCCTCCTGCAAAGAATTCTTGGTGAAGGCGTGGAAGTGTACAACATGCTCTCCGCTGGCATTGTGATGGGCATCATGATCCTGCCCTTGATATCCTCGATGAGTGAGGATGCCCTGAGCGCAGTTCCACGTGCGCTGCGTGAAGGCGCATACGCGATGGGCGCGACAAAATTCGAGACCAGCATACAAGTCGTCCTGCCCGCCGCGTTATCAGGCATCGGCGCAGCATTGATCATCGGTATTTCCCGCGCCGTCGGCGAGACCATGATCGTTGCGGTCGCCGCAGGCTCGGGTCCCAATTTCACTTTCAATCCATTCAAGGCAGCCGAGACCATGACAGGTCATATCGCGCGCATCAGCGGCGGCGACCTGAGCTACAACTCTATCGATTACAACAGCCTCTTCGCGATCGCTCTGATGTTGTTCCTTGTTACTTTGGTCTTGAATCTCATCAGCCAGGGAATCATCAACAGATTCCGCCAGAGGTACGAATGAACCAGAGCCATTATCCCAAGGATGATGCCTTTCGCAGATCACTTGGCGGGCGTTACCGCATCGCGAACATCTGGCAGGGATTATTCTTTTCAGCTTTGTTGATCGCAATCCTAAGTCTGCTCGCGCTGCTCTACAATGTTGTAGACGGCGCATTCGGTTATGTGGCTTTTGAATATAAAAAAGACCCGGCCCAATTCACCTCAAAATCTTTGGATGACCTAGATCAAAAGGAACTGCTGGATGTTCTCACTGCGAATCTTTCTTCAGGTGCATTCAAAAAACTGGACAAAGAACAGTCAATGGCGAAACGATCCAGATCCAATTTATACACGCTGGTGCTCGAGCGCCTGGTCCAGATCGATACAAAACAAACCTGGTCCCTGACTGAATCCCTCTTCCACTCAGGCAGGGTAAGGGCCGAAGCAGCACAAAAATATCCGAATGCAAAATTGGAATTTCGGTCCTGGCTTACGCCAGTGTTTCTCACCACCCCAATGTCTTCCAGGGCTGAATTCGCGGGTGTGCGCACCGCCATCCTGGGCTCGCTTTGGATGGTCGGGATCGCCATTTTATTCGCCCTGCCCATCGGAACCGGCGCGGCGATCTACCTTCAGGAATATGCCAGCAAGAATTTCCTCAACCGCATGATCCAGACCAACATCAACAATCTCGCGGGTGTGCCCAGCATTGTGTATGGCATGCTTGGTCTCGCGATCTTTGTCCGGACTTTTGAACCGTTTACAAGCGGCAGCATGTTTGGTGTCACGGATTCGAACGGGCGCACCATCTTATCGGCCGGGCTGACCATGGGCACGCTTGTCCTGCCGCTGATCATCATCAACGCCCAGGAAGCCATCAAAGCCGTGCCTGATTCTCTGCGCCAGGCTGCATACGGGGTGGGCGCGACCCGCTGGCAAACGGTCTGGCATCATGTTTTGCCAAATGCCCTGCCGGGCATCCTGACTGGCAGCATTCTGGCGGTCTCACGAGCGATCGGTGAAACTGCCCCGCTCATTGTGGTGGGGGCGTCCACCTTTATCAGCGTGGATCCAAGCGGGCCGTTCTCAAAATTTACCGCCCTGCCGATCCAGATCTATCAATGGACAACCCGCGCGCAAACCGAATTCCATTCGATTGCAGCCAGCGCCATCATCGTCCTGCTCATCCTTCTACTCAGCTTGAACGCCTTCGCAATCCTGCTGCGCAACCGCGTCCAAAGAAAGTACTAACCCGGAATTGAACCATGGAAAATATCCAAGCACCAGAATACGCGATCGAAACAAAAAATCTTTTCATCTTCTACGGCAGTTTTGCAGCGGTCAGTGAAGTCAACCTGCAGATCGAAAAACAAAAGGTCACCGCGATCATCGGCCCGTCGGGGTGCGGCAAGTCCACCCTGCTGCGCGCCTTCAACCGCATGAATGATTTTGTGCCAGGCAGCCATGTCACAGGCGAGGTCCTTCTGCATGGACAAAACCTCTACGGCAGGAATATTGACCCGGTGGAGGTGCGCCGCAAGATCGGCATGGTCTTCCAAAAGCCGAATCCGTTTCCGAAATCCATTTATGAGAATATCACCTGGGGAGCAAAGATCAACGGCTTTAAGGGAAACATGGATGAACTCGTGGAACAATCCCTGCGCAACGCTGCGCTTTGGGATGAAGTGAAGGACAAACTCAGGAAGAGCGCCTATGAACTTTCAGGCGGACAGCAGCAGCGCTTGTGCATTGCGCGCACCATCGCGATTCAGCCGGATATCATTTTGATGGATGAACCTGCGTCGGCGCTTGACCCGATCTCCACGCTTCGGATCGAAGAACTGATGCAGGAATTAAAGAAAAATTACACCATCATCATCGTCACCCACAACATGCAGCAGGCTGCGCGTGTGTCAGATTACACCGCCATGATGATGCTGGATAAGGAAGGTTCGCGTTCCGGCACCGTGATCGAGTATTCTGAAACAAAAAAGATATTCACGAATCCAAAAGACAGACGCACCGAGGATTATGTGACGGGAAGATTCGGGTAATAGAAGGCATCATGGAGACAATCATGTCCAAACCAAAAGTGTTATTTCTTTGCACAGGTAATTCGGCCCGCAGTCAAATGGCGGAAGGCCTCCTGCGCGCCCTGGCGGACGGTTATTTTGAGGTTTTCAGCGCAGGTACTGAGCCAAAGGGCAGTATTCTGCCTGAGGTTCAGGAAGTGCTGCGTGAAGTCGGGATCGATACCGGCTTGCAGTGGTCGAAATCTGTTATGGAATATATGGGCAGGGTTAACTTTGGATATGTGATCACCGTCTGTTCTGATGCCGAGGAAAATTGTCCGGCGGTATTTCTTAACATGGGAACGCATGAACACTGGCCGTTTGATGACCCTGCAAAAGTCACGGGAGACGGCGTGGCCCGTCTCACAGCCGCCCGGCGTGTGCGCGACCAGATCGAAGATCGCCTGCGCCTCTGGCTGACAGCGTTAAATATCACGCCGTGTGACTATCGTCATATATAAATGTCGGTAGTAAAATCACAGAACAAAACCCGCATCGGCTAATTCTTAGAGGAACTATGATCCGAAAAACATTTGAACACGAGATCCAACAAGTAAAAGATGAAGTATTGCTGCTTGGCTCGATGGTGGAGCATGCCATTATCGCCTCGGTGGAAGCATTGAAAAAACGTGACCTCAAGGCTGCAGCGAGGATCATTGATGAAGACTCAGACATCAACAAGAAACGATTTGACATTGAAAGACAGCTGATGATCCTGATCGCCACCCAGCAGCCGATGGCGCACGATCTGCGCCTGCTGGCTTCCACCATGGAAATTATTTCCGAGTTGGAACGCATGGGTGATTATGCCAAGGGTATCGGGAACATCAACCTCCGCATGGGGCAGGAGGCGCTGCTCAAGCCGTTGATCGACATTCCACGCATGGCACAGATCGGCGCGGATATGCTTCACCGTTCATTGACCGCTTTTGTGAATGAAGATGTTGAAGCTGCCAAATCCATCCCCGAGGAAGACGATGAAGTGGACGCGCTCTATAATCAAATCTACCATGAGTTAATGCTCATCATCATCCAGGATCCAAAATCAATCGAGCGCGCCAACCTGCTTTTGTGGGTTGCGCATAACCTGGAACGCGTGGCAGACCGTGTGACCAACATCTGTGAGCGCACGATATTCATTGCCACGGGTGAACTGAATGAGATCAAATCAAGCAATGAGGATTATTGGAAAAAGGAAGCCTGAACCGAAAAGCATAAAACCAGGAATTAAAAAGCGGACACAGTTGTTTGTGTCCGCTTTTTTTA
>CAYLOW010000189.1:0-8398 GCA_964385315.1 uncultured Anaerolinea sp. | reverse complement strand
ATATTAAAATAAAATCAGGGGCTATATCAAACCAATTTGGCACTTTCAGCAAGCTTAAATTTTATAAATATCCAGGGTGCACCACCGGTCACCCACCAACCCACCAATACATAGCGGATATATCGAAGCAGATAGAAAATAAAACCATCTCCACGCGGGAAAACAGCGCCCAAACCCATATAAAGGATGAGGATTCCGACCAGGCCAATAACATAGCGAATGGCGCGTTTTCCAATTGGCCCCGAAGCCTGGTAGCCCCCGATTGATACGATCCATGCTGCGCCCACAGCTAATCCAAAGAAAGTCCCGGCTGAAGTGAAAGTCCCGCTTGCATCAACAGGATGCGGCAATTCAGTCCCAGCAAGTCGGGCATTGGAGAGCCAGTTCTCAGGGACTTGATATCCGGATCTCAAAGTCCAGGTCCCAAATCCCAGCGCAATAAAGAGCAAAGAAACGACAAATGCAATTATAACCTGCTGGGTTAAAGTCTTTTGGCCAACCCAGGCAGCAACTGGATCCCAAATGCGCATAAAAGCCCAGAGAATGACCACGCCGAGCAGCCATCCAAAGATTACGTCATGTGGGAAGTGCACACCAAGGAATATACGTGAAAAACCTATTAAAAATATGATTAGGATGGATACAATCCAAATCCAGGTTCGCCTTGCATATGCGGCAAACATACCCCAGACACTTACCGCAAGTTGGGAGTGTCCGGAAGGTACGCCAAATGACGTTTCGGTTAACCAAAACGCACGGACATGTGAACTCAACCAGTAGGGACGCGGTCCTGCAAAAATCAATTTACTAACATAATTAAATAGATTGCTTGTAACAAGAATAAATCCCACGCGCAAGCCAAGAGCTGAGTCAACACTCCAATAAATCAAAGGCAAAATCAGCAGAAAAAATTCTTCATTTCCAAGATAGCTAAAGAAACGCATGGGGACAATGAGCCAATCGCCCATAGCGCTTTGAAGAGCAATGATAAAAGCGATGCCGCTATCAATAAAAATCTGCATAAAAAACTCCATTATTTTAGCTTTGCGGTTGACGAACAAGCAATGTTTATTGTACACTCAAAAGATGGAAACATCACCTGCAACTAGCCCTGACAACCAAAACCTATCTACCAACCGATACTGGGATTGGAAAGCCGCGCTGCTGGCCGTCGCAATTGTGGAAATATCCAGCACGCGTCTGGTAGTCACAGAATGGGCTCCTTTCCTATACTTCACACAAACGATGGGATTTATAGGCGTTATTGTAGGACTTGCAATCGGGACCAGTAATTTTTCCCGTCCAACTGCACTTCGCATTGCAGCTGGCTACACAATAATGCTGATACCTTACCAATTATTAAGTACAGTTGAAAGAACGGACTGGGTGTGGCTGGACCTTCTGGCGGTCTTCGAGCGGTTAATCTTTTCCCTGGATCAGTTCATTAAGAATAAGCCAGTCTATGATGACTTGTTTTTTGTCTCAATAGTAACTTTGGCCTACTGGGGGATCGGGATTTCTGCCGGGTATTGGCTCACCCGTCACAGGGATTTTTTAAATGTAGTCCTGCCCTCCGGGCTGGCAATTCTAATTGTACAGGCGTTTGATCCGGTTGAAACCAAACATATTTGGGAACTGGCGCTTTTTCTGATCGCGGCATTGCTGCTATTGGGAAGAATCTACTTTCTACAAAACAATTCTTTTTGGAAGAGATCTCGTTTCCTGCTAACTGACGAAGCAATAAACGATCTTGAACGGGTGGCGTTAACCATTACTCTGGCCTCTGTGTTCATCGCATGGTCATTGCCCGGCTGGATCAATGGCATCAAACCTGCGGCAAAAGCATGGAATGAATTCTCGCAACCTGTTTTCGACAAATTTTCCAATGCGGTCAGCGCTCTCGAGTCTCCATATACAGGAGGGACTACCGGTGGTGATTTTTATAGCGATGCACTCGCGCTTGGACAACAGGCAGCTCTGAGTGAAACAATGGTATTCACGGTTGAGTTGAATAAAGACCAATTCACCCCTCTTCGAAATTACTGGAAAGGAAGGGTATATGATCTTTATTTCAACGGCCGCTGGACAACCGTTTCGGATGCAAGCGAGCCATTCAATCCTTCCATGGATGAGTTGAGTGTCGAATATCCGAATGAACGCCATGAAACAGAATTTACATTCACCAGCGGTTTCAAAAAACAAAACCTTTTATATATGCCTTCGGAGACCATCTGGGTCAGTAAAAACGCCGATATGCAAACTTCATTAGTATCGGATGGGATAAAAGATATAACTTCCTGGGTCGCCACCACAAGCCTTTCGAGCGGAAACCAGTACAAGGTGCGTTCCCTGATCGCTGATCCATCCATAGAAGAATTGCGATCCATAGGGACGGAATATCCCGCTTGGGTTACAAATCGTTATTTACAAATTCCTGAGGAGATCACTCCTCAATTGCGCAAACTTGCGCTGGAAATTACTGCATCCCACAACACCGTTTATGATAAAGTGCAGGCAATCACATCATATTTGAGAAAAGAAATCGAATACGATGCAGAAATCGAAGACGCTCTGCCTGAGAACCGCGACCCCGTCCTGTGGGTTTTATTCGAGTACAAAAAAGGATTCTGCATGTATTATGCAAGCGCGGAAACATTGATGCTGCGCTCTATTGGAATTCCGGCCCGTATGGCTGTTGGTTTTGTGGAGGGAACATACGACGAAACGGAAGGACAATACACAGTCACATATAAGGATTCTCATGCCTGGCCCGAGGTATATTTTCCCGGTATTGGATGGGTGGAATTTGAGCCCACAAGTAATCAATTTCCAATTGAACGACCCGAAACGAAGGATAACCCTGGGGAAATAATAACAAACCCGGAACCAGATGGAAATTTCACGGCAAGCCCTCTATCCCCCGCCCCTTTACAACAATCTTCTGAATCATTGAATAAAGAGAATGACAGCTCATTAACAAATAATAAAATAAATAGATATAAAACTCTGCTTGTCTCTACCTTGGTACTGTTTACCTTTGGGCTTGGTCTCTTCATCATCCGCCGTTACTCACTTAATGACCGTTTGCCGGTATACTTAACATATCAATACGAAAAGCGGGGGAACAGTCCGCCGCACTGGTTAAATAACTGGGCACGCTGGACAAAACTTTCCGCGATTGAACGTGCATTTCAAGCAGTCAACCTAAGCCTTTACTGGCTGGGTCTGCCGCAGCCAGCATACATTACACCTCAGACACGCGCCGATATATTAATTAATCGCCTGCCTGCAGCTCAAGATCAAACCCAATCACTTCTTCAAGAATATCATAAGACTCTGTTTACCGATCGCGACGGGAATATAGCGGCAGCCCGCAAAGCGGCAGCAATGATCCTGCTAAAAACCTGGAATATTCGACTAAAAGAAACCATACAATTTCTTGACACCCGTTATAATCAATTAAGGTGAACACCCATGGATGAACAAACCCGCCCAACAACCATTCCGGATCAACTCTTAACTCTTGGTGCACAAGCGGGGAAAATTCGTGCCGAACTGGAAACCGCGAAGCTCAAGCTACCCAAAAACACTGTTGATGAGCTTCACAACCTTGAAATAACGCTTGGACACGTCAGCGAAAGAATCGAATCATTTCAACACGAGCATAATAAACTGCTGGCCCTGGCCAATATTGGTCAGGTTATCAACTCTTCACTTGAACTTGACGAAGTGCTGACCATTGTAATGGATAACATCGTCCGCCTGACCAAGGCAGAACGCGGTTTTCTGATGCTGCGCGACGACAAAGGCGAGATGGTCATCCGAACGGGGCGCAATTGGGAAATGGAATCGATCAACTCTTCTGAGCTGACAGTGAGTAAATCAGTTGTAGGGCGTGTAATTAACACAGGCGAACCCATCATCACCACAAATGCTCAGGAAGACCAGCGCTTCAGTGGACAGGCAAGTATTGTAGCTTTTAACCTGCGTTCCATTTTATGTGTCCCCCTTAAGGTAAAAAATGAACTAATTGGTGTTATCTATGCGGATAATCGCATTCGCACGGGTATCTTTGCCGAATCAGAACGAAACCTGCTCGTGGCCTTTGCAAATCAAGCGGCTGTTGCGATTGAAAATGCACGGCTCTTCTCTTCACTCAAACGCAGTCTCGAAGAAGTAACCGGGCTAAAAAACCTGATGGATAACATCTTTGCATCCATCGCCAGCGGCGTGATCACCGCGGACATTGAGAATCATATCACTTTAACAAACCGCGCCGCCGAAACAATTTTAGGTCATGGCTCAGACGATATCGTCGGCCATTTTCTTAACGAGATGTTCGCTTCTGTGTCTACAGAGCTTGAGCCGCACCTGATGGAGGTACGCGCAACCGATAAAGCCATCACAGATATCGAGATCAGTCACATCTCGGCCGCTCGTGGCAACGTGGATTGGCGATTCAATCTCTCCCCTTTGAAAGATGCGGGGCAAAAAACTCAGGGTATAGCCATCGTGCTGGATGATCTGACCGAAAGAAAGAAACTGGAAGCCCAACGCCGGCTTTTTGAGCGAATGGTCTCCCCTGCTGTCATCGAACAACTTGACCCGAACAGTTTGCAGCTTGGCGGCAAACGCACGAATATCACCGCACTGTTTGCAGATATTCGCGGCTTCACTGCCTTCAGTGAAAGCCAGGAACCAGAACAATTGGTGAAAATCCTCAATCGCTACCTGGCTGCCATGGCGGATGCAGTGTTGGCGCAGGAAGGGACGATTGATAAATTTATGGGCGATGCGATCATGGCCTGGTTCAATGCTCCCATTCCCCAGCCTGACCATACCCTGCGTGCAGTGAAGACTGCGTTGATCATCCGTGAATCAGTTGAAAATTTATACAAGGAACTGTCTCCCGAATTTCATCTCGCCTTCGGAACCGGCATCCATTGCGGTGATGCGATCCTCGGCTTGATCGGCACTGAGAAAAGGCTGGAGTACACAGCCATCAGCGATGCAGTGAACACCGCTAAACGCATTCAGGAAAACTCGGCCAGGAATCAAATTTTGATCAGTAGAGACGCTCTGGAAAGGGTCAGCAGTGAAATTATGGTCAAACCCCATGCAAATATGGCATTAAAAGGCAAGACACAACCGCTGGAAGTATTTGAGGTTTTGGGATTGAAGTAAGGCAGGTGATTAAGGCGGGAAAGCAAAAAAATTAAAAGAAAAAAGCTTCCAACGTGATTATAGCCTTGGAAGCTTTTTTTATTACAGACCTGCCTCATGCAACTCTTTTTGTTTCCACACGTAAAGCATATATACAAACAAAAGGAGTAAGAATGAATGATATAAAAACCCTCTATCGGAGCAAGTCAAATCGAATGATCGCAGGTGTGTGCGCAGGACTTGGCGACTATCTAAATGTTGATCCAACCATTATCCGTCTGCTATTCGTGCTGGGGTTCTTCACTTTCAATGGCGCGATACTATTGGTATATCTCATCATGGCGATCGTCACACCTGAAGGATGATCACATAACCTGTGCGAGGAGTAAATCCCGAAGCAATTGTCAAACTTGAGATTGATTTTCCCTGTTAAGGGCCTTCGGGATGTCATCGATAAGATCGCTCCTTACATTGAAAAAAAACTATCGAGCCAAGGTAAGGAAGACGTCCTCCAAAGTTGGCTCACCCTTTTCGATTTTTTCCACGCGAATACCTTTCCCGGTTAATATGCGTTGCATCACATCTTTTTCCACCTGCTGGCTAATGACCCGTAAATGGTCCCCGGCCAACCCAACACGTTCCACACCTTTCACTGCAGAGAGAATTTCCAATCCGCGTTCAAGTGGAATCGCAAAGACCTCCCAAACATCACCTGTGATAAAGGATTTCTTTAATCTTGTCGGTGTATCCATCGCCAGCAATTTTCCATCACGCATTACAGCCACCCGTTCACAATATTCGGCTTCATCCATGTAATGAGTGGTGACCAGAATGGTTACACCGCCTTCCGCCAATTGGTAGATCAAATCCCAAAAGGCGCGGCGGGCGGTGGGATCAACGCCTGATGTGGGTTCGTCAAGGAAAAGCAATTTCGGCTCATGCACCAATGCAATACCAAGCGAAAGTCTCTGCCGCCAACCCGTGGACATATCCCTCGTCATGGTATTCTCATGTCCATTTAGTCCGACCAGTTCAAGGGTGTGTTGTATACGGTTTTTATCTGTAACCCCGTATACACCACCATAAAAAGTTAAATTTTCCAGTGTCGTCAAGTCATCATAAATTGCGAACTTCTGCGACATGTATCCAACTCGCATGCGGATCTCTTCACTTTGTTTGAAAACATCATAACCGAGGACAGTGGCTTTACCATCGCTCGGTTTCAGCAAACCAAGCAGCATGCGAATGGTGGTGGTTTTTCCAGAACCATTGGGGCCGAGATAGCCAATCACCTCGCCCGCCTGTACTTCAAAGTTGATGTGATCCACCGCAACGAAATCACCAAAGCGGCGGGTGAGATTTTGAACAGAGATAACGGGGTCACTCATAAGATTTCCTTTTTGATCGAGAAAGAAACAAATTTACCGGGTTTCTGTTCAAAAACAAAAATTGTCTGTGCTGTTTGTTCAGGATGATCAAAGCTTGCGGTCATTCGATTGACTCAGATAAAGAAATAAAGATATCTTCCAGTGTGGAAGGGATGGCTCGCAACCCTGTGAGCGTTCCGCCAGCGGCTGTGACTTCATCAGGCAAACGCTTAATTACATAGTCAGATTTCCCTTCCCGAACACGGATATGCAGCTTATCGCCGAATGCAGCGACATCCTCCACATCGCCATCCAGGTGTGCCACATGTCGAAGCACATTGATGGGGTTTCCGCGCAATTCAAGAACGCGCCCGGTAAGCAGCGCACGAAGATTGGATGGCGTATCCTCGACAATAAGTCTACCTTTCTTCATAAAACCAATGCGATGACACCGTGAAGCCTCATCCATGTAGGGAGTGGAGATAATAACGGAGACACCGCCCCCCTGCCTTTGGGAATTTCCCTCATTTTCTGGAGAAATAGGGGAAGCGTCAGAATGGAGAGTAGAAACTAATTTAATAATCAGCTGCCAAAAATCCTGGCGGGTCACTGGGTCCACACCTGTAGTCGGTTCATCAAGCAAGAGCAGTCGCGGATGTGTAACCAGCGCAGAGGCAAGTCCAAGTTTTTGCTTCATCCCGCCTGAAAGTTGTCCTGCACGGCGGTCTATAAATTTATCCAAGCCAACAAATTCAAGAATTTCCATGGAACGTGGAAGCCATTCAGTCTTAGAAAGTCCTCTTACTTCAGCAAAGAAGCGGATATTTTCCAAAACAGTCAGATCTTCATACATCGAGAATCGCTGTGAAAGATAACCTATCTGCGAGCGGGCTTTTTCACTTTGTTTTCGCACGTCATAGCCGCATATATTGATTTCACCTGCATCCTGCAATAACGCGCCGACGAGCAAACGCATGGTCGTTGTCTTCCCTGCCCCATCTGATCCAACCAGGCCGTAGATCTCACCTTCCCCAACATGCAGGGATATATCGTTCACTGCGCGGGTGTCATTAAATGTCTTTGAAATATGGGATGCTTCAACTAAATTCATATTAGGATATCCTTTGCACGCACAAGGATGACTTTCCTGAACGGCGAGAGTTTTTTTAATATTTTGGTTAACGGCATATAGAAAATTATCTGGCGGAAAATTTGCTGTACAAGGATATTGATCCGTCCGTCCAACGCAACATCACCTTTCGGGCCTAAATTTCCACCATCTTGATACAGAAGGTTGATTAAAAAACGGGTACGTCTAATGTCGTTGCGATAAGAGCCACTGATTACCGGTAATTTCATTTTTACACCTTGAATGTTTCGGTTGGACGCACGATCACAAATGCCTCGGTTACCGCTATTCCTTCCAACTGCGCGCGTGTCGGACATTTTGGTAAGTTATGAGCCTTTTTCATAATGAAGCCGATCATGCGGGGATGCCGTTCAAGCCGCAATTCGATAAAATCCGCAAACCGCGAAGGGTCAGTTACAACTTCTGCTACACCATTTATTTTTTTCGCACCCACGCGAATTTCAACTTTAGGATCCGACTGGATATTTCGAACCCAGTCTGCATTGATTCCCCGCGCCGCACCTAGATAATAATCGGCACCAATTTTTTCATATTGAAGGGGAGTTACCCGCTTCTTTCCTGACCTTCTGCCTGTGGTGGCCAAAAGGAGGATGAATCCACCGATGAGTGGGCCAAATCCAATTGCATAAAGCACACGATGGATCTTTTGGATATTTTTCATCTTTGCCCAGTTAAATTCAATGGGTTTCATGAAGTTAGCCTTTTAACAAGTATCTGA
>CAYLOW010000188.1:0-8406 GCA_964385315.1 uncultured Anaerolinea sp. | reverse complement strand
TGCTGCTCGTCTTCAAGTTTTAAGTTTTTTTTTCCTCGCCTTCGCCGTCCTGCTTTCTTTCAGATTCATCATCTGATTCGTCTGGTTGCGATTGCCCTGCCAGCTGCTCGATGCGTTCCTGTAGCTGCTCTGCAGACATCTCGGCTTGCTGAAAGGGGGTACGTTTAATTCGGTGGGGAAGTGCCAACTCAGCGGCGAGGGCAATGTCATGGTCGTTGATCTTGGTACGGCCTTCGAATGCGGCTTCTGCGCGGGCTGCTTTGAGGATGACCAGATCCGCCCGATGGCCATCGACATTAAGGGATGAGGTCAAGGCGGCAATCGAGAGCAGATCCCGGCTGGTGTGGGTTACCTGGTCAACAAGTTCGCGCCCGCGTGCAATCTTTTGTGAGAGCTCATCTTCCTTGGGGAGCCATTGCTTACGGAATGCTTCCGCATCCCGTTCATAGGAAAGATTCCGTTCCATAATGGTTACACGTTCGCGTGCCTCACGGATACCGACAATATCCACTGAAAGTGCGAAACGATCCAGCAGCTGGGGACGGAGATCTCCCTCTTCCGGGTTCATCGTCCCAACAAGGATGAATCGGGCGGGGTGGGCAAAGGAAATACCCTCGCGTTCGACTGTGTTTACACCCATAGCTGCAGAGTCCAATAGGATATCCACAACATGGTCATCAAGCAGATTAACTTCGTCAATGTAAAGCAATCCGCGATTTGCACCAGCCAATACGCCCGGCTCAAAATGACGTTCTCCTTTTTGGATGGCTTTTTCAATGTCCAGTGTACCAACCACACGGTCTTCGGTGGCTGAAACAGGCAGATTGATAAATGGGGTGGCCCGCTCTACTGAAGGAAGTTTCTTGCTTGCCCCACCGCGTTCCTTACATTCGGTGCACCATGTCCCGGGTTTATCGGGATCGCATCCAAAACGGCAGTCCTGCACAATTTTTACATGTGGAAGCAGCGCGGCCAATGAACGTGCCGCGGTGGATTTTGCCGTTCCGCGTTCGCCACGGATCAAAACCCCGCCGATACGCGTATCGACGGCATTTAAAATGAGAGCGCGTTTCATGCGCTCCTGTCCAACAATTGCTGTAAAGGGAAATATGGCTGGCATTTTTTACTCCAAGGAGTGATTATAACTCCAGTTTTCCATTAATAATCAGGCTTCTGGAATTTTTAATGGAGAATGTGATCCCTGGGGAAAATTTTCGAATATTTGTAACAGGGTTGCCAACTTTGCATTTCACTTGTATAATCCAAACTACATTTCAGTTAATTGGAGTCACGCGTGATGGATGAAAATGAAGCCCTAACTGGGCAAGGGGCAAATGCCCAGGGAGAACACCCTAACAATCAAACAATGGAATCACTGCTCGAATCAGAATCCATGAGTGTGGAACTGCCCCAGGTGGGTGAGATTCGCAAAGGTATGATCGCAAGTATTGGTGCTAATCAGATTCTCATTAGTGTTGGCGCAAAATCTGAAGGTGTAGTTGCAGGACGCGAGTTGGAACAACTCACGCCCGAAGAACGCGCCGAGCTTCAGGTTGGACAGGAAGTAAATGTTTATGTCCTCAACCCTGAAGATCAGAATGGTAATGTTGTGTTGTCCTTCAAGCGTGCCCAGGAAGAGATGTCTTGGGAGAACGTTGAGAGGATGATCGCTGATGAGACCGTCATTGATACAAAGATCATCGGATTCAATAAGGGCGGCTTGATTGCTGCAGTGGGCAACCTCCGTGGTTTTGTTCCCTCCTCCCAGATTAGTGCCTCAAGACGCGCCCAATCATCAGGTGATACACCTGAGCAGCGCTGGCAAAAGATGGTTGGTCAGGCGATTTCTGTCCGCATAATTGAAGTGGACCGTGAACGTCGCCGCCTCATTCTTTCTGAGCGCTCCACGAACACCGAATCCCGCTCTTCCATGAAAGACCGCGTCATAAGCGAATTGGAAGAAGGCAAAGTATATACCGGCAAAGTTACCAGCCTTGCTGACTTTGGCGCTTTTGTCAATATCAACGGTGCAGATGGCCTTGTCCATCTTTCCGAACTCTCCTGGGAGCGCCTCACGCACCCCAAGGAAATCCTTGAGGTTGGTCAGGAAGTCAAAGTCAAGGTGATTAACGTTGATCGCGAAAAGAAGCGTATTGGGCTTTCCATGCGTGCCCTGCAGGATGATCCCTGGAAGAGCCGTGTTGATAAATATAGTGTCGGTCAACTTGTAGAGGGCACGATTACACGCCTGACCAAGTTCGGCGCTTTTGCCCGCCTTGAAGGTGACATTGAGGGGCTCATCCACATCTCCGAATTAAGCGAGAATCGTGTTGAGCATCCTAAGGAAGTCCTCAAGGAAGGCGAGACAAAAACTCTGCGTGTCATCCGCATCGATGGCGAACAACACCGTGTTGGCCTGAGCCTTCGCAAAGTAGACTCTGCCGCTTTTGCTGATAAGGACTTCAAAATGCTCACACAGGAATTTCATGAGCCGGATGAAGGTGCCCCGTCGGACGCTGACGGAGAAAACAAAAAAAGCGAAGAGACCAAATCAGAATAAAATGACCAGAGCGCACCGAAAGGTGCGCTCTTCAATAATCCATATGACACTTATTGTCGACGCTCACGAAGACATCGCCTGGAATATGCTCAAATACGGGCGTGATTATATCCGCTCCGCCCACGAAACCCGCAAGTTGGAAGTTGGCAGTCAAACCATTATTGAAAATGGAGATGCAACCCTTGGTTGGCCCGATTACCAGCGCGGGCAGGTGGCAATTATCTTTTCAACCCTTTTTGCTGCCCCGGTGCGTTGGAGCACAGGCGAAAATAAATCCCAGGTGTATAAAACGATCGATGAAGCCCATGATCTTTATCATCAACAATTATTGACATATCATCGCATGGTCGATTCTGCGCCTGAAAAATTTCGCCTTATTGCCTCTCACTCCGATTTGGAGCTGATCCTTGACCATTGGCAGGAGAAGTTTACAGTCGGTCCCGGCCTTGATAATGGGCATCCCGTTGGCTTGGTCATTCTCATGGAGGGATCTGAATGTATTCGAGACCTTTCAGAGTTACAGGAATGGTATGAACTTGGAGTACGATTGATTGGTCCCGCCTGGGTGGGAACGCGTTATAGTGGTGGCTGGCGGGAGCCTGGCTCCCTGACAGCGGATGGAAGAAAACTTCTGTCTGCCATGGCGGAATATAATTTCACCCTTGATCTCAGCCATATGGATGAAAAAGCCGCAATTGAAGCATTGGATATATATCAGGGCCCCATTGTCGGTACGCACGGCAATTGTCTTTCGCTCCTTCCAAATTCCAATTCAAATCGCCATTTTTCCAACCGGATCCTTGAGGGGATTATTGACCACGATGGGGTGGTGGGTGTCGTTCCTTATAATGTGTACTTAAAGGATGGATGGGTGGCTGGGCAAAATAAACGGGGAGAAGTTCCCCTCGGCTATATGGCTGATCATCTTGACCACGTCTGCCAGATTGCGGGCGATGCATTTCACGCAGGCATTGGTTCAGATTTGGATGGTGGTTTTGGTCTGCAAACCATTCCTCCCGAACTGGATACGGTAGCCGACTTGCAAAAACTATCATCAATATTACAGGCACGCGGCTATTCCGATGCAGATATTGCCAACGTGCTTGGTGGTAATTGGATTACACGCCTAAAAAGGGATTTACCGCAATGAATATTAATGAACCTGGCTATACACTGGTGGAATCCATCCTTAATGAGGATGACCCTTTTTCGCCCCGAATCAAATTCAGCATTGTCGTGACACTCATAGGCTTTTTGATCTTTGTAATCGGTGCCAAGCCGGATTGGTTCGGCTGGGATCGAAGTGCTGTAGTGGGCTTTGTGCAGATCGCAGTCTTTTTGGCTGGCCTTGCACTCATTTGCCTGGGTGGGTATATTGGGTTATTAACATTGTGGCAGGGTGGCGAGCGCACAATTGTGGCTGATATCGGCACCAGGTTGGTCGGCACGGGGTATGTCATTGCTGTTTTTGCGGGGCTGGCAGATATTTTTGGAATGGGTTCACAATCTTTTCCGCAAGTTCCTTATTTCGGTCCTTGGCAGTCTACCGGGGTGTTGATCGGGCAGGGAATTATAGCGCTCGGTTTTCTATTGTTCATCCCATTTCACCTTCAAAAAGGGATCCATGGAAGTGATTCGTAAACTCTTTATCCGAATAATTTGTTTTTGTCTTTTCCGGTAATTGTATATAAATTATGGTTGTGGAAAATGGTTATTTCCTATAATATTCATATCAGAAGCCTATAGTGCTGATTATGATTTTGCAGGAGAGACGCTATGCCAACAAAGAAATGGGTAAATCGCTTTACGCCGTTGTATCAGCCGGCCGCGAACATGGACATGGTGCCTTTGACCTTGCGCATAAAAATAATGAACTTGTTCGAGCGTACGGTTGTCGAGGCTACGGGTGAGAAGAGGGGGGATTATGAAGAAGTGGGTTATGTCACAGAAAGAGGCATAACTAACGGGTGGGTGCATGGCGCCGACCTTGAGGATTATGTGGAGAATTTTCCACATGATTGTGTAGCCATTTATAATCAAACCCCCCTCCCAAATGACTTTGAACAATATTTTATTCTCAATGGCATAAAGCAGGTCAATGCCTGTGGTGAATTATGTGTGGCGTTTGTTCTTGGTATTTCCCTGCAGGAATTGCTTGAGAATTGGCAGGTGAAACTTCCTCTTTTCTGGAAGCGAGTCTTCGGCGGAGGGAAGGCGCGGGGGACAGGGGCAGGCGAACTCCAGGAAATGTTCGATATTTTTGCTCAGGAGTGTATGCAGCTGACAGCTGCCATATTTGAACCGCATATTAACCGCAGTCGTTATACGATCAAAGGGATGCAGCGCCTGCTTCGATCTGGTTCGGTGATCGCCAGTGTGAATATCGATGGCGGAACCGGCCTCCTGCGTGGAGCTGGGGTCCTGCATTGGGTCGTGGTGACGAAAGTTACCCCTGAGCGTAACGGTCTTGGTTTCGTTGAAGTTTATAACCCTGCGATGAACAGGATCGAGTGCTATTCCTGGCTGGAGTTTATTAGTTCCGCCCGCCAGCCATACGGTGTATTTGTGCCGAATGCAATTCCTTCCCCATAATTTATTTGAAGCTGTCGAGCCGCAGTACAATTTTCGGTAATGCCTTATCTGTGTCCTGCAAACCTAAGACTATTGCTTCATTGGCTTACGCGAATTTTGGTTGCGCTGTAGAATCACTCAAAAAAGCCCCGCGGATTAATATCCGCGGGGCTTTTTGTAAATCGAAAATCGTGACTTGAATTAGGTCCCCTCTTCCCATGAATTTAAATAATGTAACTGCTCTGGGGTGAGGATGTCGATCTTGATACCCATCGCTTCGAGTTTGAGGCGGGCGATTTCGTTATCAATATCGACTGGCACGGTATAGACCTTCTTTTCCAGTTTGTCCGCATTTTTGGCCATGTATTCAGCGGCAAGAGCCTGATTGGCAAAGGACATATCCATCACAGATGCCGGGTGTCCTTCAGCGGAAGCGAGGTTAATTAAGCGTCCTTCGCCGAGGATGTTGATTTTGCGCCCATCATTGGTGATGTACTGGTCAACGAATGGACGGACGCGATTTGGCTCGCCTTTGCTCATGGCTGCCAGCGAAGGAATATTGATCTCAACATTAAAGTGACCGGAGTTAGCCACGAGTGCACCGTCTTTCATGACTTCAAAGTGACGCTTGTCAATCACATTCAAATCGCCGGTGACTGTGCAGAAGATGTCACCGATCTTGGAGGCATCCATCATTGGCATAACCTGGAAACCGTCCATGACCGCTTCAAGCGCCTTCATTGGATCTGTCTCTGTAACGATCACCTGCGCGCCCATGCCTCGCGCGCGTGATGCGAGACCGCGTCCGCACCAGCCGTAACCCGCCACAATGAAGTTCTTGCCAGCCAGCAACACGTTCGTTGCACGGATGATGCCGTCCACAGTGGATTGTCCTGTGCCGTAGCGGTTATCGAACAGATGTTTGGTTAGCGCGTCATTCACCGCGATGACGGGGAATTTCAGGACCTTGTCAGCTTCCATTGCCTTTAAGCGGATGACACCTGTGGTGGTCTCTTCCGTCCCGCCAATGACATTCGCAAGCATTTGTTTGCGTTCTTCGGCGCTCAGGCTCTGTGCCCATGCGGCAAGAGAAGGTTCAAGTTTCTCGAAGCGGCCCATTTCGATAAAAAACAGAGAGGAAACAAGGTCGGCACCATCGTCCTGTGTCATGTGGGGCATGTGTTCAAGGGCGGCACGGATGTGCTTGAAATAGGTTACTTTATCTTCGCCTTTGATCGCAAAGACAGGGATCTCATATTGGTTCACCAGCGCGGCAGCGACATCATCTTGCGTCGAAAGCGGATTCGAAGCTGTGAGGACAATGTCTGCGCCGCCTTCTTGCAGGGTGATCATCAGGTTCGCAGTTTCTGTGGTCACATGCAAACAACAGGAAAGGCGCAGTCCCTTGAGCGGCTTTTCTTTCTTAAAGCGCTCCCGGATGGAGCGTAGAACGGGCATTTCACGTTCAGCCCAATCAATGCGGCGGCGTCCGCCTTCAGCTAGATCTAAATCTTTAATATCATAATTATTCATTTAACTAACTCCTTTATTTTCTATGGCTATTGAGTCGTGGAGTTTGCTCCATAACTTGCCGGTAGGCCGGCGGACTCCAAAATTTATTTCAACAACAGATCCAGTTTGCCTTCATCATCAAAATGCCTGCGGAAGCGGTCAATAAATTCCTGCTTTGTATAACTGTGGTTTTGCGTCCCGCGTTGTTCGAGACAATACACGGCGGAAAGCGACCCAATCTCACCGCACAATTTCCAATCGAAGCCATGGGCGTAGCCCGCCAGAAATCCCCCGCGGAAGGCATCACCAACACCGGTGGGATCAACGATCTCTTTTTCTGGAACTGTCGGGATGTGAACTGAATCTTCGCCGGCATATAAATCTGCACCATCCTTGCCTCGGGTTATGACCAGAATTTTTACATGTTCGAGGATTTGATCCAGACTCCAGTCGGTTTTTTTGGAAATCAAACCGAATTCATAGTCATTACAGAATAGGAAATGTGCTCCTTCCATGTCACGTGCTAGTTCATTCCCTTCAAGTCGCAGTACCTGCTGGCTTGGGTCATAAAGGTATGGAATACCCAGTTCCCGGCACTCGGCGGGGAACTTCATCATGGCATCGGGTGCGCTGGGCGAAACGATGACAAGGTCAGGTTTCGCATTGAGGTCTTTGAGCGATTGGGTAGATGAATATCCCATTGCCCCCGGGTAGAAAGAGGCAATTTGAGCAGATGCCTGATCGGTGGTGGCAAAGAATGAGGCAGTGAATACACCCGGGACCACTTTCATTAATAAAGTATCTACGCCCTTTGACTCGAGCCAGGCGCGGTAATCGCCAAAATCCTCGCCAACGGTTGCCATCACACGCGGCTTTTCCCCTAGCAGCGCCATTGTGTACGCAATATTGGGCGCGATGCCGCCGCGCTGTTTTGACATGCCATCCACAAGAAAGGATAGGCTGATGGAGCCTAGACGTTCGGGTAAAATTTGTTCCCTAAATAGGCCCGGGAAGGTCATTAGGTAATCGTATGCAACAGAACCAGTGAGAAGTATATCCATGTTTACTCGCAGAAAAAGGCGCACTCTTTCGAGTGCGCTGGATTGGTTGACGCGAGAGAGTTTATCACGGCGCCTTAGGATTGTAAAGAATATTCCAATATGGGATTCAGCAACAAGTCTTGTAATGAAGAGTGACTCAAGTCTCTATGTAGGCGATCTTCGTAAAAAGGGTTGCGCGACTTTTGGGAAAATCGGAAAAAGTCCAAAGTGGAAGAACATCGTCTGATGTGGGCCGATTATTTTGATAATCAGATTGGATCAACCTCAATTCAGCCGTTTTTCGGGTCGAAGTGGGAGGTTTTTCAACACCGACTTGTTGCTAATGCCCAATATGTATTATAGGGAGTTCATTAATAAAGAGTAATAATGATTGGTGCCCAGGGCTTGGTTGTATTACTTCAAACAAGGAGGCCATGGTATTTTTATCATAAGCTCTCTTGGATTTTAAGTAAGAGCTTGCAAATATGGAATGTGGGTTGATTAATTTTTCACTACCCCAGCGCCCATGAATATGGTATAAGAAATACAGCCCTTCTGTGTTCGTGATATTGCCTTCACGTTTTGAGCCAATACCTACTAAAAGGATCCTTAACTTAATAGGAATAACGCGATAGGCCAGAGCCAAGGCGGCGTTTCTAGGTAGGGATCCACCTGCATCTGCAGGTTCAAAACCTGGTGATACACGGCATAAGCGGGGCTTTT
>CAYLOW010000187.1:5460-8429 GCA_964385315.1 uncultured Anaerolinea sp. | reverse complement strand
TTACCCGGTCCAAACTGTGGAACGCGGATAATTTGATATCCATCCTTGCTTTCATAACGAGGTAACGGAGAAACATACCGGGTAATAACTGTTACATTAATACCCTGTCTGGTCAGATACGCCGAAAGCAGATCTGCCTGTCGTTCCGCACCACCAGGAGGTAATGGGTAGAATGTATTAATTAACATGCACACTCCACGCACTAAAGGTTTCCTCTCATTTCCCATGTTCTGTTACTCCCATTGCCTTGGAATACACTTCCATCAAACGTTCAAGCCATATATCAGGCGAACAGTGAAGTTCTGTGTATTTTCTAACCGCAGATCCCATTGCAGATGCATTGAATGGATCATCCAACATTTCACACAGCGCATTTTCGATAGCCGTAATATCTTTCGGGGGAATTAGCACACCCCGTCCGTCTGCCAACAAATAAGGAGCCTCTCCCACAGCCGTTGCGACAATCGGCAAGCCAGCCGCCATAGCCTCAAGAAGGGCAATGGACATTCCCTCTGAAAAAGACGCGCTCACATACATATCAGCCGCCCCGAGTAAACGCGGAATATCATCCCGCATTCCCAGAAACCTAACAGAATCCACGAGCCCAAGTATTTCTACTTTTGATTTAAGACTCTGCTGCAATTCACCAACCCCTGCCAAAACCAAAATGGTATGAGGATACTTCTTGTGAACGCCCGAAAAAGCAGTAATTAGTTCGGGCAAACCTTTTCCATCCACCAGGCGTCCAACACATAGAATGAATTGACTTTGGGGGTCACCAAGCACCTCACGGCGCAAGGTAATTTTTTCAAGGGAAGAAAGAGGCTGTTCGATTTTTACAGCGTTCAAAACCAAATCGATTTTCGATGCGCCCAACATATCCTGATAGGCATTTTCGACAATCTTGCTGACAGCGATCACCCGGGAAGCCATATACTTTAATACAAAATTCCATGCGAATTCACGCACCAAATAATGACCAATGCGACGCGGGGCAGGGTTATGCAACGTAGCCACCACCGGTATTCCTGTGAACCATCCTGCCAATGAGCCCAAAATATCTCCATGCGATAAATGGGTTTGAACCACATCAAACTTCTCTTTTCGAAAAATTTTCAACAAGCGAAACATAGGAGATGGTTCATACAGCTTGTGTGTATCAAGCGAGTAAACAGTAACACCCAGGGAATTCAACCGGGCGGTATGCGAACTGGAAGGACGATATTTTGCATCGTCGGTCAAACTTATCACCGTAACTTTTAAACCCTTTATTTTGGCTGCCTCGGCGAACGTTACAACAACTCTTTCTGCTCCTCCGGTTCCAAGGGAATCTATGATGTGAGCAACATGGAGATTATTTTTCATTTGCAATTGCCCCCCGCGCCCTTTGGATCACGTCCAGGACGACATCGCGCTGAAAAAACCATAATACGACAGCATAAGTAACAAAACCAGACAGGATCGATAAGATCAGTTCAATAATGGGTCCGCTTGGCTCGGAGATCCGCGAAATAAATAGTACGACTAAAGTCATTGGGAAACTGGCAAGGAGTGATGGTAGTATCGACTTAAATGTCTCAAGCCATGTTATGCCTATCAGGCGTACGGCAATGGCTATGGTGATCAAATCAAGAATCAGCGCAACCAGGGCATGCATCCATCCAACCATTACGACAGAACGAACTGAAATTACAGCCCACCAGAACGAAGGGAACAGCATGACCAGATGGGCAAATTCCAGCCAGGTAATAACTTCAGGATGCCCTTCGGATTTAAATACTGTACCTGCGTTGTATACAAGCGAATTTAGAAGTGCATATATCGAAAGCGCTTGTATAACGGGTATTAACTCAGTCCATTTGTCTGTAAAGACAACCAGGGTAAAAGGACGCGCAAGCAAAGCCAGCCCGATCGCCAAAGGCATGCTGATCAATGAAACATATCTGGTCGTAGTGTAAAACCCCCGCAAGATGTTCCCCGAAGTCCCTCGCATTCGCGTAAAAATCGGAAAAGTAACGCTGCCAATAATTCGAGCGAACCCGACAATAAGCAATTCGGGAAGGCGGAAAGCAAGTGTATAAACTCCCAATACCTCCGACCCTAGAAATCGTCCGATAAAGAGATAGTCTATATTCGACGAAAAAATTGACATTACATCCACCCCAATAAGTTTTACACCGTAGGACAGGAGTGAACGAGCAGTCTCTTTATCGAATACAAACGCGGGGCGCCAGGGAGTAATTATCCACATTAGCACAACCCACACAATAATGCCGCCAAGTTGCCCCCAGATCAAACTCCAGGGTCCAAACCCAAATGCTGCAAAACCAATCGAAACACCCGCCTTGGCTAGTGCTGACAAAAAGTCAGGGAGAAATTTCAAGCCAAAAGCCAGCTTTTTTTGCAACACATAAGAATGCGTGCCGCCAAGTGCGCTCAGGGGAAATGTAAGCCCCAAAACACTCACCACCGGTATAACTCTTGGATCCCTAAAATACACACCCGTTAGAGGGGCGAGAGTAATGGTTATGATAAATAACAATATACCAATACCAAAGGTTAACCAAAAAGAGGTATTCGATACTTTATCGCTTTCTTCATGGTAAATTAGCGAAGCCCCAACGCCAAAATCCCTCATCACTTCCAAAAAGGCGATGAATGTCAGCGCATACGCAACAAGTCCAAAATCGTCCTTGGTCAAGAGGCGCGCAAGGATGGCTGTGGTAAGAAAAGATATTAATTTCCCGCTAAAAAAGCTGGCGTAATACCAACCAGCACCACGAATCGCGATACGGGAAAAGCCTTTTTTTTCCGGCTTAGATTCCATTCATTTAATCCTATTCATTCGTTTCATGAGTCTCCTTGCCCTCTACAGGAACAATTTGAGGGAAGGACCAGGCAATTCCAAGCAATACCCAAAAATACCGAAAATAAGCGTCATGCAAAAACGTGGATGGAATTAAATAGCC
>CAYLOW010000187.1:0-5360 GCA_964385315.1 uncultured Anaerolinea sp. | reverse complement strand
GTGGATTTCTCATTCCATAAACGGTCTATCGCCATGGGAACAAGAACAACCATAAACATAGCATAATAATTGGGATCACCAATTGGACCACTCAAACGATACCCAGTGCCGGTTCCACTGGTGATTGTTTGTCCAAAACCCCAATACTCATTCAAAAACGTTCCAGTGAATTGCTGATAAAGAGACACCGCCCCCATCAACGCTCCAGCAGTCAACAATGCCCAGATGACATGCCTCATTGTTTTGGCGCTTTGGATCAAGGCAACGATCAAAATACTGTAATATATATCCTTTAAGTTATCAATTAAAGTCGAATAACCGATATCGAAATCACGAGCGTATATCAAAGTGATCATACCAACCAGGGTATACATGCCGATCAATATAATCGGAAGCTGCAAACCTCGAATCTCATCGCGGAAAATGAAAACTCGAAGCAACCAAATTACCGACAGCAACACCACAAAAGGCTGGGAAATGGATGGCAAGCTAAAGTAGGCCACCAAAATCGGAGACAGGTTTATGTAAATACTAAAAACAAAAACCGAGAGAATGTAACTCGGATAATACAGAATCACCGCAAAACCAGCAATTGCGGGGATGATCAGCAAAATGAACATATCCAAAGGAATGGCAAACAAAGCAAATATGTCAAATTGCTGGAATATCGCCAGTTTGGCAACTGCAACGGCAGAAACAAAGCCAATTACAATTGCCAAAACAGCAAAAACATAATACAAAAGAACTTCATCTTTTAAATCCAAACGGCTGGAATGATCACCGCTAACAATATTTTGGGGTTCAGTTGCCATTCAATACCTACAAAAGTAGCATCATAAGAAAAATCCTGTGTCTAACAAAAATCGCGTCAGGAATAAATGATTTATTTTAGTGAAAGGTCTTCCCGTACCCAAAACGGATTTTTCATTGCCCAAACATAAACCGGCTTTAGACTGTCTCTCCGCGCAAACTCAAGCGCATTTTCTGTTTTTTCGATCAGCTCTTTTGCGGAAATATTACTCGAATACTCGGCACCGCCTATGTGAGAGTCAAAATTAATATCACTGCCAAACTGACTGGGAATGTTTGAGGATGAAAGCACATTGTAAATACGCTCAAATATCCTGTTGGCGGCTTCGGCCGATGTATTCGGCAGCATGACGATAAAGCTGCTCTCATTCCAGCGGCCAATCACGTCATTCCCCCGGAACTCCTTGCGCAATATATCTGTGACTGCCTGAAGAATTTTTTCCGTGCTGACAATGGGCAATACTTCCAGCAAATCCTTGAAGTTGTTCATCTCTAAAATGCCCACAGAGAGCAGGGCATCTGCATTTTGCAAAAGCTCCTCATCAAGCAATTTCATAAAGAACTGGCGATTATAAACACCGGTGACTTTATCAAGTCGCAGGCGCTGGCGATAGGCTTCCAGCGGAATGCGGATTTGCTCGCTCAAAACAGCCAAAATCGAACCACCAACGATACCAAGCGCCAAAGCAAGCGCAAGGTCACGTGACGGCTGGGGGCTAAAAGGTTCAGTGGGAATGACAGCAATGTCAAGAAAGTTCAAATCATAAATCTTGTTCACGCTGCGCATATAATTAATTGTAGCGGAACCAATTGCATTCGCCAGCACTGTAGTGACATCAGGATTAGGCCCGGTTACATTGATTTCCAACACCGTGGTGTCAGGAAGTACCACGGCAAGATACCCGTAGTCTGATAAATCCGAAGCGTTCAAGCCAAGAGTTCGAACAGTATCTTCGAATATTCTTTCACTATTCATAACCTCAGCGTACGTTGTGACAACCGTACGATTATTAAGTGAATTAAAACCACTTAACACCTCCTGACCTGTTGTCAAAAAGGCATTGGGCGTGATGATAAACCTGGCAGTGGCCTGATATTGAGGAACTGACAAATAAGAGGCGGTCAGAGATGTAATTATCGCCGTCAAGGTGGTTAGAAGAATCAACCACCAACCCCTTTGTAACATTTGAAAATACAGTCGAATTTCCATAAATCATCTCCATTCTTTATGAACAAAAAACCGATAATAAATGGTGCGTTTTTTGAATACACACCTGCAAAATTTAAAATTTCAGTGACAAAAACCAAATATACTACACGCGGGACAAAAATTACTTTTTTATCATTACAATGACATGAAAATTTATAATCGTTCCAAAGCCAGATCCAACTCCAAAGCCGCACTCAATTTCATCGACAAGAAATTAGTAAGCGCCTTTTTTCAACAGCACAACCGAAATCGTGCGGGCAAGGATATAAACATCAAGCCACATGGACCAGTTCCGAACATAATACTCATCAAGCGATACCCGCTGTGAATAGGCGGTATCGCTGCGCCCTGAAACCTGCC
Organism: uncultured Anaerolinea sp.; assembly: GCA_964385315.1. Lineage (GTDB taxonomy): Bacteria > Chloroflexota > Anaerolineae > Anaerolineales > Villigracilaceae > Villigracilis. The sequence goes on along the minus strand of CAYLOW010000187.1, from coordinate 2,980 downwards.
ACATCCCTGTTATGCCAGGACGCACCCAGGTGTAGGGGTCAAAAAGGTTCCCATAGAAACCAACTTCATCTTCAACGATCGGGCGCGGACCAACAAGACTCATTTCGCCCTTGAGAACGTTGATCAACTGTGGCAATTCATCCAAACTGTAGCGCCGTAAAATCCTGCCAATAGGTGTGACACGGGGATCATTTTTTAATTTGTGGGTCGCTTCCCACTCAGCTTTCATATCCGGATATGTATCAAGATATTGCTGCAATTTCCTGTCAGCATCCTTGACCATTGTCCTAAACTTCCATGCCGAAAACTTTTTCCCGCCTTTTCCTATGCGGGTATGTCCGTACAATATACTTCCCTTCGTTTCGATAAAGAGCAGCAAGGAAAGTACGATCAAGATGGGAGAAATCACAAGCCCGCCAAACACAACCGCCAGTACATCAATGGAGCGCTTGATGGCTTTTTGGAACGGATCAAGCAAGCTATGACGGACTTCCAGCCCCAATACGCCGCCAAAGTCAAATGACATAACGCCAAAGCTGCTGATTTGTTCAAGATTCGGGAGCAAGATCAAGCGTTCCCACCCGCCCACCTGGTTGCTTGAGATCATCGTCATGAATTTGGCAGGTACATCCGATATCACGAGCAGGGCGGTTTTTACATCTGTAAGGCTACTGATACCGTCCTTGGGATATAAGGCATTCACCTTCACAACCCGCACATTGGGCTGGGCGTAGGCATCACGCCCTGAAGCGTCCAATATTACAACCGGTCTAAGCCCGAGTTTTGCATTCTTCTGGAAGAACTCCAATGCCCATTGACCCTGTTTGCCAAACCCTATAATGGCAATCGGTTCTCCCCACAAATTTAAACGCATGGCAATTGTTCGAGTTATATCACGATTAATGGGTAATAAAACCACGCCAAAAAGCCAGGTGAGGGTTAGCGTTAGACGAGAAAATTCCTGAGCATTTCGCAGCCAAAAACTCAACGCCGTAAAAGAAAGCACAACCAGGGTGGTTGTGGTTATCAGTTTTTTTAATTCTTCAACAGTGGCCATGCCAACCGCAGGATAAAGCCCCGCCAACCCGAAAAAAATCAGGCTGAATGTGAGAATTGGCAAAGTTTGCAGGAAAAGCTCGAAGCGCAAAGGTTCACCGAACAAAATACGGACCCCGATTGCCAATAAACCTGACAGGAGAAAACTGATCATGTCGGCAAACATCAGCATCAAGCCCATCCGCAAGCGATAGTTTCCCCGGTAGGAAATAAAGCCCAAAAATTTTGCGCGTAAATCGCCCGAAACGAGTGTTTTTGTATTTTCCTTCATTTGAGATAATTCCCTTGAACAACTTGTACACACAAAAAAATGCACACATCTGCCGAAAAAAACATGGCCAGCGTATTGGAATGACTTAGCTGTGTATGCACTGATATGACGAGTAAATTAAAGACGATCTAGAAAACGTTTTTCAGGCTCGAGATACTGACCTCTTATTGATGTTTGGAGAATTTCAGTAGAAATTTCATTTTAAAGTATATTTTTTTAATTTTAGCACAGAAATGGGATGAATAGCGTCTGAATTAGAGGAAGAAATAACCCATCCACAGAACCACATCACAGTGTACATCTGAGTGAAACATCCGCAAATATCCTGTTGAAAAAATCACTGATTTTCTGCAAGACCTTTCAAATATTTGTCGTAAGTAAATACCAGAAAGGGTCTTTCGATATGTAAGAACTAAGGATAAAATTCCATCATATTATTGAGGAAAATCACACATGAGCACACCATCAAACCTGTTTAGCTTAAAACCGTCGACTATTACCATGTATGGCGCAGCGTGGTGCCCTGATTGCAGGCGGGCAAAGGATTTTTTCAACAAGCACAAAATCGAATACGAAAACGTGGATGTTGACGAAATCCCGCAGGCGACACCATTCGTAAAGGAAGTAAACAATGGAAAGAGAAGCATACCGACCATTGTTTTTCCCGACGGCGAAATCCTGGTTGAGCCCAGTGATGCGCAGTTGGCGCAAAAATTTGGGGTATAGTTCAGCCTTAAAAAGCGCGGGGTATAATCCGAATCATGAAAAAAATATTTTCCCCGCTGTTCTTTATTTTCATCCTTGTTGCATGTGATTCGTTTGGGTCAGTGCCTCCGCTGAGCGCCGGTGGGACGCTGAGCCCTTCGAGCACGCCTGCAATTGTGACTGCCACACCGATCATCTTTACGCCGACCTTTGCTAAACCCCTTGTCCCCGGTGTGACGGAAATCGTACCTGTCTCCCCAACGAGTACGGAAATCCCTTCGCCCACAGCAACGAGCACGCCAGTTCCCCCAAGCGAAACATCAACGCCCATTTCAACAGCCACAGCCGTGCAGTCGGTTGCGATAGATATTCTCGGTTGTGACACCAGTTTTGATCTTATCCACGGCATGGGCGAAGTGACCAATGCCTATGTGACCGTGAAAAATACCGGCACGGCAGATTTACCAAACACCTGCGCCCTGCTGCGCGCCATCGATGAGGACCGCGAGCACCCTGACAAGCAGGTTTGCATCAGTAATTTGCCAGTACAGAATCAGGTAACGCTGAAGCTGACAGTGGATTCGACATACAAACAGAGCACAATCATTCAGGTGGACGCAACGTCAAACGAGGTTATTTTGCTGCGCGTGGACAAACCCTCCTGTACCGATATTGGTCTGTTTGGCGGCGCGCCAGCGGATCTGGATGTGGTGAAACCGATTGAATAAAGAGAGGACCCCGAGTTTCTGAAAAAACCGGGGTTCCTGTATTTACCTTATTTTATGCCAGAGGCAGTGTGAACATAAACGCACTGCCTTTATTTTCGCCTTCACTCTCCGCCCAGATTTTTCCGCCGTGCGCTTCGACGAGATGCTTGGCAATGGTCAAGCCGATGCCTGAGCCGCCGTGCGCGCGTGAGCGGGATTTATCCACGCGATAGAAGCGGTC
>CAYLOW010000186.1:0-8506 GCA_964385315.1 uncultured Anaerolinea sp. | reverse complement strand
AAAGAGGCTCGTGGGCTTTACCACCGATCGGGAATTGCACCCTGCCCCGAAGGTTTCTATTCTATTATGTTTGAATTATAACGTACTACGCTTTGACGATGCAGTCCACGGGGCAAACTTCAACACACTTGGGTGAATCAAAGTGACCTTCGCATTCGACACAGGTGGCCTGGTCGATCACGTACATGGAACCATCGCCTTCGGTGATGGAGTTGGTGGGGCATTCGGGCAGGCATGCGCCGCAGGCGATGCAGTCTTCATTAATTTTCATGGACATGGTGGTTTATATCTCCTTGTTTGATTGATATTTAACACGGTTGATTCTAACATATTGCGGGGCTAAAGATACTAGATGGACCTAAGTAGGTTTAGTGACAAATGTCATCGGTTTACTGGATTTTGTCACGCAGGACGACCACGTGGATATTTTCCATCACCATTTTTCCCCTTGCAAGAGAAACAATATTCAGGCAAAATTGTTCCTGTGCGGCCATAAGACCACGGCCCCAAAATTGTGCGGTGATGAATTTTTATATAAACTTTACATTTTTGCAGGGCTTAAAAGTGGTAGTATTAAAGGAATTAAGTTCGCCCTTTTAATAAAGGGTTGCACGGAACCATCTTTTATACCCGTTTTTTCATTCAGCATTTATTTTTTTCGCAGCGAGCGGCAAAAGGAGAATCTTCATGCCCGAACGACGTCGTGCCCCCAGAAAAAAGTTCAATGTCTATATGCGCGTGCTTAATGACGATACACAGGAAATATTGGGGCACATGGTGGAGTTAAGCGCGACCGGTTTGCAGTTGGAAACAACCGTGCCGATCCCCATTCAAACAGATTATTACATGCGTCTGGAACTGACCGCCGATGTGGCGAACAAACCGTATATTGTTTTTATTGGCCGCTCAAAATGGTGCAAGATGGATGAAATTGAGCCCAATTTGTTTCATGTTGGTTTTCAACTGGTGGAGATCATGCCGGAAGACAAGGAGATATTCCTGCGCATCCTCGTAAAATACGGCAAATAGAATTGCTTGTGAAGAAGAATGGCGCGATAAAAAAGGCTTTGGAAAAATTGATTTTCTCCAAAGCCTTTTTTATTGCATGCTGATGGTTCATCCAACGATTTTCTCCATCACCCGTTCCTCCCGCTTGACCCATGTCATTTGCTCCACGTCCTTGCGCGCCTGAACACCAAGCGCGAGCCTGCGTGATTCATCTGCGAACAGGGACTCGATCGCCGACTGCCAACCGGTGAGGTCTGCGGGTTCGCAAAAGACCGCGTTCCCACCGTTCAACACCTCACGGATGGATGGCAGGTCTGCCGAAACGATCGCCCGCCCCGCCGCCATATACTCAAACATCTTCATCGGGTTGATGACTTCAGCGATGTCCTGCCCGCTGCTGGCGGAAATGGAACGGCTGTACGGCATAAGCAGCACATCTGAGGCGGCTTGATACAGCGGAATGACTTCATGCTTCAGAAAACCCGTCATGGTCACATTGTTCATTTTGGCTTCGGTCAACCTGGCACGCCAAAATTCCACCAGGTCAGGCGTACCGCCCACCCATAAAAAATTCACCAGCGGCATCTGCCTTGCAAGTTCAAACAACAAGTCTGCGCCGCGCCCGGGGTAGATATGCCCGGTAAACCCGGCCGTGAGCCCCTCTTTTAGATTTAATTGCTGACGCGCCTTTACCGAATCCGGCAACCCCGCATATTTTTCCAACTCAACCCCGTTGGGTGCCACAAGCAGGGACTCATTTTCAAATTTGAGATCCGTTGAGCGTTCCAGTGCGTTTCTCAAGGCTGAGACAGTGACCGTCATTAACTTGTGCCCCGGCCTCTTCCAAAATTGCTGCAACCACCACGCGCCGCGGCCGGCCACATCCGCGTGCATTTCGAGCACGACAGGGCTGGTGCGCATCAGGGCAAATACCGCAGATTGCGGCAGCCAGGTATAGATCAGATCAGCGCCAAATTTTTCGGCGGCATCCTGGGCCAGAAAAACAAAATCAAGGCGTTTGAAAAGCGGGATGGATCGGATCAGCTTAAGATCAGGCACGCAGCGCAGCCCGTAGTGAGCGAGCAGCATCTCACGCGCCGCGGGTTCCGCTTCCGCAGGGGCGAACATCCGGACCTCATGCCCCAGCTGCATCAAGGCCTGGGCGACCTTCATCGCCTGGATCGAATTGGCGGTTAAGGATGGAATTCGCGAATTGGTGATCAGTGCAATTTTCATTCTTCAGCCTTGATTCTTATTTCCTTCACGCCCCGCCAGACGATGGCGCCAACCGACGCGATGTAATAAAGGGATAAAAGCACAGCTTCGGCGGTGTATCCAAAACGCGGCACCAGCGGAAACGCGAGCGCAAGTTTTGCAACCCCGGCAATGACGGTGGCTTTGAGCGGGAATCCCGGCAGGCCCAGCGAAAGTAGCAGCGGACGATTCCAAAAGAGAATGTAATTAAATGTGAAGCCCGCAAGCAGGGCAAGCAGCGCGGGGTAGGCCGCGGTATATTCCCGGCCATAAATGGAGAGCAGCCACCTGCCGAAAATAACAAAGCCCGCAGCAAGCACCAGGTTGTAAGCCGCGGCGACCGTGGTGATCTTTTTAAGAAAGTCCTTCAAGCGCGCCCAGGATCTTTGAACCACCAATTTGTTAATTTCGGGATACGTTGTCAGGATAAACGGGTTTGCCGGCACTGACAGCAAACTTACAATGGCATACGCCGCTTTGTAATATCCCGCCGCCTCGCTGCTGAGAAAATATCCCACCCAAAGAATTTCACTTTCGCGAAAGACAAGAATAGCGGTGGCGCTCAGGTTGGAACTGAACGCGAACTTGAAGAGTTCACGAAAATCGATTTCATTCCGGGGTTGCCCGCCCTCAATAACCGTCGGGCGCCACCAACCGCCCCCGAGTTTTTTTGTGAGTTGAATAAATGCCGTAAAGAAAATGCCAAACCCCAAAAGGACCTTGCCCGCGAGGTAGGCATACAAAACAAATTGCAGGCTGCCTTTTGTAAAAAAAGCGATCGAGATCAACCCTGCCGTGAGCAGGCTTTGAATGAGATTGATCACACCCTGGTATTTAATTTTCCCCAGTACCTGCAAAACCCCGGTGGAGGTTTCGGTGTTAAAGTTTGCCAGCAGGCCAAGACTGTAGATGATAAACAGCTTCGCGGTATCGGGAGTCTTGGCAATGTATTGGGAGGCAAACACAGCGGTCGCCGCCACAACGATAAACGCGAACAGGGAAACCGTTGCTTCGCTCAGCGCCGCCGCCTTGATCAGCGCCGCCGTCTTTTCCTTCTCACCCTTTTCAAAATACTCGCCGCCGTAACGAACCACAGACTCGCTCATGCGGAAGGACAGGAATCCGTTCACGGTTGAGGCGTAACTGGTGACAATGGCAACCAGACCAAAGCCGGCGGGCCCGAGCAGGCGCGCGGCAAGAATGCTTTGCAACACGCTCAACCCCAGGCTGAGCGTGTTGCTGCTAAACAACGCGCCGCTGGAGCGGATCACTCTGCCGAGCAGCGGGTCGCCTTTGAATTTTGAGAGAAGGGACATGGGGAAATTACAAAATCCGGATCAGGGCGTCAAAATATCCTTCGCCCAGCTTTGTTCTGCCTTATACCAGGTGATCAGGTTGCCGATCCCCTCGCGCAGGTTGACCTGTGGATTCCAGCCAAGCATTTCGCGGGCCTTGGTCACGTTGGCCTGGTTCATGTACATATCCGCCAGGTTGGGCGGACCATACTGAATATTGGCTTTTTTACCGGTCAGGTCCTCGATCAATTCAACCAGCCCATTAATGGAGATCACCTCATGCCCGCCGAGGTTAATGATCTCGTAGCCCAGCGGCTTAAGCGCGGCGATCGTGCCCCGCGCAATGTCATCCACATAGGTGAACCCGCGGGATTGGGTCCCATCGCCGTTGATGCGGATCGGCTCGCCTTCCATGACCCACTTTACGAAACGAAAGATGGCGAGGTCAGGGCGCCCCGCTGGACCGTAAACCGTGAAGTAGCGCACGATGGTCACATCGATATCGAACAAATGATGATAGGAATGCGCCAATGCCTCCGCGCCCTTCTTACTGGCGGCGTATGGCTGCATCGGCTCGCTGCTGGATGCCGTTTCGGGTGTGGGATACTCGGGGTTTTCGCCGTAAATGCTTGAAGTGGAGGCAACAACGAATTTTTTGCAGCCTGAATTGCGGCATAACTCCAGCATGTTCAAGGTTCCCATGACATTCGATTCCAGGAACACCCAGGGGTTTTCCACGCTGAAGCGTACGCCGGCGCGCGCCGCGAGGTTGATCACGCCGTCGAATTTTCGACTCGTGACCGCCGACCCGCGAAAAAGAATATCACGATCTGAAATATCATCGCGCACGAACTCGAAGCCGTCCAGCGCCTGAAGTTTCGTCAAACGATATTCCTTCATACGCGGATCGTAGGCGTCGTTCATATTATCAACACCCACGACGGTATGCCCCTGCTCGATCAGCATGATCGCAGTTCTTGCACCAATAAACCCGGCCGCGCCTGTTACCAGATAATGTGACATGCTACCTCTTCACCAGGGCCGTTATAACCTTTCAACCTTATCGTGATGCTTCCCGAATGTACCGGTGGCATTCCGCGTATCAAAGACAAATTTCGCGTTCTCAATGATCGCCGCGTAATCATATACCTTATGATTGGTAATGATGATGACCACATCCGCTTCGCGCACCGACTTCATCATATCCTGCACGCTGTCCATCTTCCAGCCGTCATACTCGTGGTGAATTTGCGGAATGTACGGGTCGTGATATTCGACCAGGGCGCCCTTTTGTTTGAGAAGCCCGATCACATCCAGGGAAGGTGACTCGCGCACATCGTCAATATCGGGCTTGTAGGCGGCGCCAAGTACAAGCACCTTCGAGCCCTTCATGGCCTTGCCATGATCGTTCAAGCCTTCCATGACACGGCTGACCACGTAGCGGGGCATATTGGTGTTGATCTCGGAGGCCAGTTCGATAAAACGCGCATTGTAATTAAACGACTTCATCTTCCATGAGAGATATAGCGGGTCGATCGGGATGCAGTGCCCGCCCAGACCGGGGCCCGGCGTGAATTTCATAAAACCAAAGGGCTTGCTGGCGGCCGCATCAATCACCTCCCAAACATCCACACCGAGGCGCTGGCACATGATGGCCAGTTCATTCACCAGCCCGATGTTGATCATGCGGAAGGTGTTCTCAAGCAGTTTCGACATTTCCGCCGCTTCTGCCGTCGAGACCTGATGCACGATCTTGATCGCGCCTTCGTACCAGGCCGTTGCCACTTCGCCGCAGGCTGCGGTGATGCCGCCCATCACCTTGGGGGTGTTGATGGTAGTGAAATCTTCACGCCCCGGGTCAACCCGTTCAGGAGAGAAGGCCAGGAACCAATCTTCGCCCACCGTCAGTCCGTTTTCCTCGCCCAGTTTCGGCAGCAACAGCTCGCGGGTCGTGCCCGGGTAGGTGGTGGATTCCAACACGACCACCATGCCCTTGTGCATGTATTTTGCCAGATCTTCCATCGCGGATAGGATGAACGACATATCCGGGTCCCCGGTCTGCCGCAGGGGGGTCGGCACACAAATGCTGACCGCATCCATTTCTTTTAATACCGAGAAATCCGCCGTGGCAAAAAACAGCCCGGCTTTCATTAATTTTTCAACCGCTTCGGTCTTTACGTCGGGGATGTAGGACTTGCCCTGTGCAAGTATATCAATTTTTCGCTTATCGGGGTCCACACCGGTCACATGAAAGCCTGCTTCACCAAAGACCACTGCCAGCGGCAAGCCGACATACCCCAATCCGAGGATGGCGATCTTTGCATTCTTGTTCTTTAATTTTCCGATCAAGGTTTCTTTTATAGTCATTTTTTCCTCTCACTAGGCAAGCCAGGCGTTTAATTAAAATAAATTTAATTGCTTTGGTTTCTCTTCTTCGACTTCTTCGGCTTTTCGAATGAAGACAATGGCGGGTTTCCCCATGGCGGCCCGCGCTTCATTCAATTGATCCGGCAGTTTTGCAAAATCACCCAAAATGGACGGCTTCAGTGCAGATTGGTGCAAGGCCGCCGCGGGGTGGAACATGGGGATCACGAAGCGCTCCCCGATCTTTTGCATTTGCCCATGCACCGCGCTGATCTTCGCGCCGGGGAAAAACTTGTTCATTGAGAAGCGCCCAAGCGTCACAATGATGCTTGGATTGATGGCCTCGATTTGCGCTTCGAGATAGGCATTGCAGGCCGCCAACTCATCGGGCAGGGGGTCGCGGTTTCCCGGCGGGCGGCACTTGACCACGTTGGCAATGAACACATCCTTGCGGGTCAGGCCGGCCTGGGCCAGCAGTTGATCCAAAAACTTTCCAGACGCACCCACGAACGGGTGCCCCTGCTCATTCTCATGGAAGCCGGGTCCTTCGCCAATAAACATGATCTCCGCAGTCGCGGGTCCATCGCCCGGCACCGATTTTTTGCGTGATTCATGCAGTACACATTTCGTGCAGACAGAAACTTCCTGTGCAATTTGGGAGATGGATTCTTCGGCGGTCATAACACTTCTCCACGGAGATTTTACGATTCAGCGGGGCGCATGTCGAGGGTCATCAGGATCGCGTCTTCGCCGTTATCCCTGTAATACCCTTCGCGGCGCCCGCTTTCAACATAGCCGAATTTATGATACATCATTAACGCGGCGTCATTGCCTTCGCGAACTTCCAAAAACGAACTAACCGCGCCTTCGTCCCTGGCGAACTGCAGCACAATTGAGAGCAGTTTTTCGCCGAACCCCTGTTTACGAAAGTCGGGATGGATGGCGATCGTCGCGATATGGATCTCATCCACGATCAACCATGCAACCAGCATGCCCGCCACGCGCCCATCCAGGTCAGCCACCCAGCAGCGTGACGCCGGATTTTCGGTCACTTCATAATGAAACGAACGCGGGGGCCACGGCAAACTAAAGGAACCCTGGTCAATGGCAACCACCTGTTCCAGGTCTTCAATCGTCATCCTGCGAATGACGACGCTCATAAAATCGGCGTTCCCTCGACATGCAGATAGATCGGTGCGAGCGAGGCGGGGTCATCCACATCATTCTTTTTCCAGCGCGCCCAGGCCAGGTCGGCAAGAATGGACGGGCGGCGAATGCAGTACACAGGAGAGGCCAGCAGGACGTTCGCCCGGTTGCGGGCCAGATGGCTGCGGTCTTCAGCGGTTAACTCACCGGCGATATGTGTCGGACTTTCGATCTCGTCCGCCAGCTGGTCAATCGTCCCGTTTGTCGCCCCGCCCTGCGCCTGCCATTTGTTTTTTACATATTGATACCGGCCGATAGCGATGCGCTTCCGCCCGGCCTGGATCACCACCACCAGAGGCTTCGTGTCGCCGGGCTGCGCCGCCGCGATAATATCCAGCGTAGTGATGCCGATCAACGGCAGGTGACTCGCAAGGGCGATGCCCTTTGTCAGCGACAAGCCGACCCGCAAACTGGTAAACGACCCCGGACCGATCGCCACGCCCAAAGCGCTGACTTTATCCATCGCAGCGCCGCTGCGTCTCATCAGTTCAGAGATGGCGGGAGCCAATTCAGTGGTGTGATGCTGGCCCGCTGTCCATGTCACCTCGCCCAGGATCTGCACCCCGTCATATAAAGCCAACCCCACCTGCGCGGTGGACGTGTCAATGGCAAGTAACATTAGAAGCCTCCAAACACAGACTGGCGGATGGACTCAAGCAGTTCGTCATAGCGTTTTCCGTTCGCGTTGAAGCGCATCTGACGATGCTCTTCCTGAATGTGATCCAGGTTGATCCACATCCGCTCCCGGGGGATCAGATCGCCCAGGCGTTCGGGCCATTCAATGATGAGCGCCCCTTCGGCAAGCATGTAATCAAAGTCCAGTTCCTCCGCCTCAGGTACGGAGTCGAGACGATAGGCATCCAGGTGAAAGAGCTGACCGCCGTTCGCGCGGCGGTATAAATTTACAATGATAAAAGTGGGGCTTGAAACAGAATCCTGGGAACCCCAACCCTGCGCGAGTCCCTGCACAAAAGTCGTCTTGCCTGCGCCGAGGTCGCCCTGCAGGCAGATCACATCGCCGGCCTTGATCTCACCGCCGAGACGCATGCCAATACGGCGCGTTTGCTCGGGGCTACGGCTGAAAAATTCAAGGGTATGAGAATCCAAAATAGGCATCGCGCCAGAATTATACCCCCTGATAAATCATTTGACTTCATTACGCGACCCGAACGGGTTATCGGGTCGAAGCAGCCCATGCCGCTTGGAGATTGATTCGGGCCAGGTTTCGAACCGCCGCAAAGGACAGGAACGCGGCAACCCAATCAACGGCCCTCGCGATCACAACCTGTAATTTTAAAACTTCAACCTTTTGGAAATGCGCGAGACAAAGCTTCCACGCCAGTTTTGCAGGATGGCTTCAAAGTAAATATTTTCAAGCG
>CAYLOW010000185.1:0-8543 GCA_964385315.1 uncultured Anaerolinea sp. | reverse complement strand
GTCCATAAGGGTCTCTCACCCTCTAGCCAATGCCCATGCTGGGCGCACAAAAAAGTGGAGCTGAGATCACTCGGCTCCACTTTTTCGGTTATGTCTATTAATCCAGCCCGATTTCCATCCTCATTCTCTCCCTGTATTGATAGCGAGATGAGTCATACAATTTATTTACCGCCTATTCCTTAGGAAGGTTGGGATATCCAGATCGTCGCTATGGACGGAAGACTGCAAGCTGGATTTTGGTTCAGCCGATGACCTGTTGTGATCCAGGCTTACACTGATTGATTCACTGGGGCGGGCAAAAAGCGAATTGGAGGCAGACGCGGGTTTATCGTTACGCACAGGGCGTTCCAATGTACGGCGCGGAATACCTGTCCGTTCAAAACCAGTGGCAATGACGGTACAGCGGATCTCATCACCCATCTCAGGATCAATGACAGCGCCAAAGATCATGTTGACATCAGGATGGGCGGTTTCACGAATGATCGCCGCAGCCTGATTGACCTCAAAGAGGGTCATGTTCGAACCGCCGGTCACGTTAAAGAGCACACCGCGTGCGCCTTCAATGGTAATGTCGAGCAGGTGGCTGGATATCGCCTGTTCCGCTGCTGTCTTGGCTCGATCATCGCCAGACCCGCGTCCCACTGCCATCAATGCCGCACCGCCCTCAGACATGATCGCTTTGACGTCAGCAAAATCCAGATTGATCAAGCCGGGAATGGTGATAAGTTCGGAAATGCCTTGAATGCCCTGATGCAGCACTTCATCTGCCATGCGGAAGGCATCCTGCAGGGAGGATTTTTTATCTGCAAGTTGAAGCAGTCGGTCGTTTGGAATTGAAATGAGAGTGTGCGCGTGCTCTTTCATCTTTGTCACACCGGCTTCGGCTGACTGTGTGCGCCGGCCGCCTTCAAAGGTGAAGGGGCGTGTGACCACACCAATCGTGAGCGCGCCGCATTCCTTGGCAACTTGGGCCACAATGGGAGCCGCACCGGTGCCTGTACCGCCGCCCATACCTGCGGTGACGAAGACCATATCGGCCCCTTTGAGCACATTATAGAGTTCGTCGGATGATTCCTCGGCTGCCTTGCGGCCAACCTCAGGATCACCACCTGCTCCAAGCCCGCGCGTGAGTTTATCGCCGAGACGCACACGAATGGGCGCGCGTGAAAGAGTCAACGCTTGCGCATCGGTATTGCAGGCGATAAATTCAACGCCTTGAATACCTTCCTCCATCATGCGGTTGACTGCATTTTGGCCTGCGCCACCTACACCAATCACTTTAATACGGGCGAAGGCTTCGGAATTCGGGATTCTTTTATTTGTGTCCATTTGTTCCTCCTGGCAAGGAATATGCCATATCTTAAACTAGAATGACAATTTTTATAAGGGTTGATAAAATATTCGTACCAAGCGAAGGCGCGATCATACTTTTTGCGCTGTTGTTGAAGCAGTGAAGAATTCGCCGCACTATCCTTCAACATCGCTCAGGACGAAAATACACTAAGGCAATAAACGCTTCATCCAATTTTTGATTGCATCAAAATCCATACTTTTATCTCCTCTCGACCTTCGGCGGTTTCTTGTATCGTTTAAAATTACGTCATGTTCTCTCATTGTGGCTGCCCAGCGCAGCAATCCCACAGCTGTGGAATAGGCGGGTGAATCCAGTTTATCCACAAGTCCGGTTAGGTTATCAGGCTGCGCGGTCCGCACTGACATTCCCAGCACTTCACTTGCAACGCGCTTGATGCCGGGCAGGGCGGATGTACCGCCGGTCAGCACCATGCCAGCAGGAAGTAAGCCATCGTACCCGGAACGCTTAATTTCCTGCATAATCAAATTAAAGATTTCCTCGACGCGGGCTTCGATGATAAAAGCCAGGTCCTGACGATTGATCCTTACATCATGATCCTCGCCAAACGGGCGAATGGAGAAATACTCCTCGCTGCCAACCTCAGCCCTCAGGGCATGCCCCTGCTGCTTTTTCACGTCTTCTGCCTGGGATGTGGGCAGTCGCAAACCATGTGCGATATCCTGTGTGACATTATTGCCGCCAACGGCAAGCACCATTGTGTGCCAAACATCGCCGTCAACGTAAATAGCCAGATCGGTGGTACCGCCGCCGATATCACACACTGCAACACCCATCTGGCGTTCCTGTTCAGTTAAAACCACTTCCGCTGAGGCAAGCGGATTCAAAACAAATTGCTGAATTTCAACCCCTGCCGCGCCGACGCACTGGCGGAGGTTATCCACGGTTGCACCTGCTGCGGTGATGATATGAGTCTCAACTTCGATCTTATAACCGTGCATCCCGATGGGCGTGCGAACCCCTTCCTGCCCGTCCACGGTCATGCCCCGTTGGATGACATGCACAATTTCGCGATCATACGGGATGGCAACCGCTTGCGCCTGTTCCAGCGCGCGGGCAATATCTGTTGCATCAATAATTCCACCTGGTACACCGGTAGCGCCGCGGCTGTTGACAGATGAAACGTGAGCGCCCGCCAGACTGACCAACGCAGTGGTGATTTCCAAACCAGATGTGCTTTCGGCTTTTTCGACCGAACGTTTTATGGCTTTTGACGCCGCTGCGAGATCAACAATGATCCCTTTGCGAATTCCATCTGAAGGCTCGATCCCCACGCCTAGAATGCGAATGGAGTCCATACTCTCCACCCGCCCAACCAGGGTGCAAACCTTTGTCGTTCCTACGTCAATGCCAACAACAATTTCATCCATCTATTTACTGTCCGTTGTTCAGGGTCAACTCTTTTTCTGTACCGGGTACGACTCGATAAAAAGGAGCATCAGGGTACATCACATTGATAACTGAGGGTAATATACCGCGGCTAACAAGCGAATCCGCCAGGGTTTGATAAACGCGCAGTTTCAAAGGCATGTCCTTCGCGCTGATGCCGAAATACGATTTCCAGCCGCGGCTGTCCGTCCAGCCAAGCCCAAAGCTATGATCAAAGACCATTTTTGAGTCAGCAGGTACAGACGGGGCAAGCAGGAGGATTGAATCCACTAATTCCTTCTGCAGGAAAGGCGCTGGAGCAAGGGTACCTGGAGCACCGGGATCATCAGGCAAAGCAGCACTAGTTGGCGGGGGAACCGTACCCTCTACGAGGACAAGGCCCGCCACAAAACCGCGCGGCCGGAATGCGATACCTTCGGCATCGATCCAAGTATACCCTTCACTCTGCTGCCAAAGGATAACGGGGGCACGTTCTGTTAAGGTAACATAAACATGATTCGGCAAATAAACATTCACCTTTACTGAAAGCAATTCTGGAAGCTTCACCCGCAGGCGAGTTTCCACTTCCTCAGGATGAACCGTGAAAATGGATTGACCAAGTACGCCCATCTCCGCTTCGATATCCTCGCGGGTGAGGCGGTTATTGCCCAACACCGTGGCATTGGCAACGCGAAAAAAAGGCAGCGTAAGCAGAAGGTAAAGGGCGGCGCCCGTCAAAAGGATGATCAAAACAGACCCAAGCCGCCAACTGACATGGAAACGGGGGGCGGTGGGACGACGTAAATATACATCCGGCATGCCGACTGCAACATTAAACCGCCGCGGTTTGGCCGCCCGCTTGCGTGCGGCAGCATCAGGTGACGCCACACGGGATGAGACCGTTACAGCAGGCCTCAACGCGCGCTTGCTGGTTTGTGCCAGCTCTTTCACGACACGCTGAGCGCGGCGCTGGCGGGCGACCTCGGAGCGGGATAAATCCTTCCTCTCGCTCATACCATCCTCAAATGTTCAGTGCGGTCGCGCTGCGCCTTGCGTTCAAGTGCAAGTTCAATCAGCCGGTCAACAAGCTGCGAATAGGGCATGCCGCTTGCCTGCCATAATTTCGGATACATGCTAATGGACGTAAAGCCCGGTATAGTATTTAGTTCGTTCAAGTAGATCTGATTTGTCTTGCCTTCAATGAAGAAGTCGGCCCGTGCCATACCTGCGCAATCAATGGCTTTATATGCGCGCACGGCATACTCCCGGATCTTGTCACTTACTTCAACAGGTAACTGTGAGGGGATGATCAATCCTGATGTACCATCCACATATTTTGATTCATAGGAATAAAATTCACGGCTCGGCAGAACTTCGCCGCAAACAGAGGTTTGCGGGTCTTCGTTACCCAGCACGCTGACTTCGATCTCGCGAACGTTGGTGACGCCAAGCTCGACAATGATGCGGCGGTCAAAACGCGCAGCTTCCATCAGCCCTTCGCCAAGGTCAGAACGTGTATTGCATTTGCTGATTCCAACCGAAGAACCCAGGTTGGCAGGCTTGGCAAAGAAGGGATATAAGCCCATCCTTTCGACCTTTTCAATGACGGCGCTCATGTCGCTTTCGATCTCACTCCGCAAGATCAGCAGCGAATCAACGATCGGGATGCCATTTGCACGCATCACATCCTTAAATATTCCCTTATCCATGCCGACCGAGGATCCAGCTACACCTGCGCCCACGTAGGCTGCATCGGCCAGTTCGAACAATCCCTGCATCGTACCGTCTTCGCCAAAAGGACCATGCAGAACGGGGAAGAACACATCGACAGCCGATAAGGTTTCAAGTTTATTTCCCATTTTGGTCGCGCGGTTCAAGAACAAGGATTGGCGGGCAGCCGGCTCTGTGGGAGGGATGACGGGAATCAGGCTGGCAAAATCCTTTCCCTCGAAAGCATTCAGGGTATTCGTACTAGTAAGCCAGTTACCATCCAGGGTAATGCCAATTTGGATCACTTCATATCGTTCCGGATCCAATGCGGCAAGCACGGAGCGCGCAGACATAAGCGAAACGTCATGTTCACCTGAACGACCACCGAATAAAATTGCTACCCGAAGCTTCTTCAAATTACCATTCTCCTGCAAGTTCAACTTCCAATTCAAGCTCAAGACCAAATTTATTAAAAACCGTTTCCTGAACCAAACGAATCAAGGCGCGAACATCTTCCGCCTTGGTTTCTCCATGATTGATAAAAAAATTACCATGCTTCGTGCTGATTTCAGCGTTGCCGATACGGGTACCCTTGAGACCCGCGGCCTCAATCAAACGTCCCGCATGATCACCTGCAGGGTTTTTGAACATGGACCCCATACTCGCACCAGGCGGCTGCGCGGACTTTCGGCGTTCACTGAATTCGCTGATTTTAGCAGACACTTCCTCATTGTTTGAATTTTTCAATCTCAACATCGCCGAGATTACAATTGCTTTGTTTCCACCACGTTTCAAAGCGCTGGTACGATAACCATATCCCATTTGTTCAACGGTTAATTTCTCGCACCCGGCCTCTGTCATTACTTCAGCCCAGATAAGATTATTGGACATGTCACCGCCAAATGCGCCGGCATTCCCATACACCGCTCCGCCGACTGTACCTGGTACCGTGGCCGCCCATTCCAAGCCAGCCAATCCTTTGGATATGCAGCGGTTTGCCAGATTACTAAGGGTAACTCCCGCTTCGCACCAGACTGTGGGCTGGTCACCACTTTCGAAGCGCACTTCCTTCGCCCGATCCAAAACCACTACGCCGCGCACACCTTTATCGCTGACCAAAACATTGGAACCGGCTCCTAAAATATAATAAGGCATTCCGTAATCCCAGAGTACCTTCATAGCATCCATTAATTCAGTAGCAGATTTGACCGTAACAAAAATGTCCGCCACCCCCCCGATTCGCGCGGATGTGTAAGGCGCAAGGGGGATATACTCCTGCACTGAGGCGCCAAACTTGAGGCGCAGCACATCCATAAAGCGGGCAGGGGTCGTCATCCTGCATACCTCTTCAATACTTCAGTGCTGATCTGGTCTGCATCACCGGCGGAAAGGACAAGCAGCACATCGCCGGAACGAAGTTTTTTCACCAAATACTCCGCGGTGGATTGGATCGAACCGCTATAGCGAGCAGATGGGTGCGGCATGGCGCTCACCACCTCAGCAGAAGAGAAATCCTGTTTTTCTTCCCGTGAGGCATACACTTCGGTAACCAGAACTTCATTTGCATCGCCAAATGCCCGGGAAAACTCAAAGAACAGGGTCTGTGTACGTGAATAGGTGTGGGGCTGCCAGACCGCCCAAATGCGGCGTCCGGGGTAACGGGCTCTGGCACCAGCCAGCGTCGCGCGAATTTCGGTTGGGTGGTGGGCATAATCGTCGATCACAGTCACACCTTTGGTTTCGCCGCGAACTTCAAAACGGCGTCCCGTACCAGTGAACTTACCCAGAGCATCTGCCGCCTCTTGAAGCGACAGCCCCAACGTGACGATCACAGATAGTGCTGCGAGTGCATTAAGCACGTTATGCTCACCAGGTACCTGCAAGGAGACATTTACAGCCGAAGCCGGGCCCATATTGGTCAATACCGAAAAATCAAAACCGCCGCGCTGATTTGGCTTCACTGCGCGCGCCTGAATCCAATGCAGACTGGTGATGGTCATCTCGCCTTTCATGCTATAGGAATTCACGTTCAATCCCTTTGAGCGCGCATACGACAACAATGACACAGCAGAGTCATTTTCTGCGCATACGATCAGTGTGCCATCGGACGGCAGCAGATCAACAAAAGACTGGAAAGCAGAGTACATATTTTCAAAGGTCGGGTAGCAATCAGGATGATCGTGTTCCAGGTTGGTGACCACTGCAATTTGCGGTTTGAGTCCCAAAAACATGCGGTCGTATTCATCTGCTTCGATCACAAAATGGGAGCCTTTGCCCGCGCGCGCATTGACCTTTAAATTGTTAAGCACACCGCCCACGACAAAGGATGGATCACGGCCCATCGCAAATAACGTCCACGCGATCATGGCAGTGGTGGTGGTCTTGCCGTGCGTTCCTGCCACGGCAATGCCCGCTTTATCTGCCATCAACCGGCCAAGAAAGTCTGCCCGTTTATAAACAGGAATTCCCATCTGCATGGCGGCTGTCACTTCAGGATTATCATCCGCTATGGCAGAGGAGCGAATCACCATGTCGGCACCAGAAAGATTTCGCGGATGATGCCCCGCGTAAACTTTTACTCCTTCACTTTGCAGATCGAGTGCGAATTGTGAAAGCACGCGGTCAGAGCCTGTCACCACATAGCCGCTATCCTTAAGCAGGCGCGCAATGGCGGAAAGCCCTGAACCTCCGATCCCAATAAAGTGAACGTGTGTCATTTTTATTTCCTAATGCCTTTGCAAAGGCGCCAATCCAAAGCAAGGCCCTGTATTCTATCAGGATTGCTTTGCTGCAAAGATAGGTACACCTTACAATCAAATAACATCAGATGTAAACCACAATAATAAAGATAAGAATAATGATAACGGCAAAATAAATACCCGGCTCGCCTAAAAAGCGCGGCGGCATATACTTCATCATGATGTCAATTGCCTGCACGATCGCCGGGTCAGTAGCGGGGCTGATGATGTCCCGGTAGGGATAATTTGCCACATGATTATAAAAAAGGATCGAACCTGCCACCAAATATCCATTAAACCCGCCCAACACTGCGCCGAAGAGAGAGTCCTGTAAACGTTCGCGGATGGCTTTCGAGGCGAATCGTGAAATCGACACGGTTTGATAACCAAAGTAAACGAGCGCAATTAAGATCAGGGTCCGGATCCAAAAGACGGAACCACTCGCTTTATCCAGGTCACGGACAAGGGGAATGTACTTCTCCAGCAACAGGTTAACTGCCAGGGAAGTGACAACGCTGAACGCGACCATCAACTCCTTTGCCCATCCGCGCATGGCGCCGATCACGGCAAAGAGCAGGACATACATCCAAAAGAGGTAAATAATGCTCATCATATGGTCTGCCCTCCCGCCAGTTCAAACAGTTGACTGGCGATAATGGCTGCGGCATCAGGATGTGATAATTTCTTCGCAGCAGCGCGCATGGCTTCGAGTTTATGTTTATTTTGCAACAGACCCTTCAACACGATTAAGAGTTCGTCAATCAATAATTCATCCTTTAAAATTACTGCTGCATTTCTCTCGGCAAGAAAGTCTGCGTTGACCTTTTGATAACGCCAGGCATACGGATAAGGGACCAGCACAGATGGCAGGCCGAACAGTGGATATTCGCCCAGGGTGGATGCCCCAGCGCGGGAAAGGACAAGATCTGCGGCGGCGAGAGCCGAACCCATTTCATGCAAGTAAGGCATGATGTGGTATCGGGACTTCAATTGTGCGGGAAGCTCCTGCGCGGCATTCTCAACCGCCTGCCAATCGAGAGCGCCGGTGATATGAATGACCTGCGCAAAGCCTAGCAGTTCGGTGAGATGCATTAAGACTGCCTGATTGATCGAACGCGCTCCCTTGCTGCCGCCTGTGATAAGCAGGGTTGGGGTGGCAGATTCCAATCCAAAATGGGAAATTGCCTTTTCACGCGGCCAATCCAAAAGGTCCGCCCGCAGCGGATATCCACTAAGGACAATTCGTCCGATGCGTTGAAAATATTTCTTCGAGTCGGCAGCCGTCACAGTCACGACATCCGCAAAACGGGAAAGAAATTTGAGCGCGAGACCCGGCTCAATATCAGGCACATACA
>CAYLOW010000184.1:0-8551 GCA_964385315.1 uncultured Anaerolinea sp. | reverse complement strand
TTATTAATTCGCGAAAGTGATCTTATTGTCATCCAGGGAATGAATGCAAGCCAGTGATTCCACCTGTACGCCCATCGACTTCAGCGCTTCGCGCCCGCCTTCGAAGTCTTTTTCGATCAACGCGCCAATGCCGACAATGTGCGAACCCGCGGCCTCAGCCAGCCGCGCCAGACCCAAAATGGTTGCCCCTGAAGCGAGAAAGTCATCAATGATCAAAACCTTTTCACCATTGGCAAGATATTCAGGTGAGACGATCAACTCAACCATGCGTCCCTTGGTATGTGATGGCGCAAGAGTGAGATATACCTGATCGGGCATGGTGATGGGCTTGGTCTTGCGTGCATACACAACAGGCAGGCCAAGGTGGAAACCTGTGGTGAGCGCCGGCGCAATACCTGAAATTTCGGCAGTAAGAATTTTGGTTGCACCGACTTTTACAAAACGCCTGGCAAATTCGCGTCCGCAGGCATCCATCAATGCCGGGTCAACCTGGTGATTAATGAAACTATCCACTTTCAAAATCCCATTCCCCAAAACTTGCCCTTCGCGCATAATCCGATCTTTTAATTCTTTCATTTCTCCTCCGTGTTGACTAGACAGATTTTTAAAGGATTGTACAACGTGATAAAAGAACGTACCAGTATAATTCTCTTAAAGATTTCAAAGCCCTTTATGCTGTCTTATGAGTACTTTGCGGGAAATTCATTCAGGCGTCGCGTAAAACATGCGAAACCCGGCTTTCCGTTTCCTGTTTTCATTACTCACATGCAATTAAGGTCATCAAAATGGACTGTGTTAGAATCTTGCGTGTGACGGATAAAGCATTGATCCTACTGGCATCCAACTCGCCGCGCCGCAGGCAATTGCTTGCGTTGGGGAACTGGAAGTTCACCGTCGCCGTCTCAGATGTGGATGAGACACTGCTGTCAGGCGAAACACCCAAAGATTATGTCTTGCGGCTTGCAAAAGCCAAGGCGCTGGCTGTGGCAAAAAAAACGCAGGGCGAAGACCTGATTATCATCGGATCGGATACTTCCGTAGTGGATGCGGACGCAATTCTAGGTAAGCCAAAAGACAATGAAGATGCCGCGAGAATGCTAACCCAACTTCGCGGACATACCCACCAGGTCCACACCGGCGTGGCTTTTCTTCGTGTCCGCGACGGAACAATATTGAACGAGTTATGTGTGACCGATGTTCCCATGCGGGCTTATTCGGATGATGAAATTGCGGCTTACATTCAGACAGGCGACCCGTTGGATAAGGCTGGAGCATACGCCATTCAACACCCCGATTTCCAACCTGTAGAATCCATGTCTGGATGTTATGCAAGCGTGATGGGCCTGCCCATGTGCCATGTGGTACGCACCTTGCGCACACTGAATATTCAACCTTCGGCGGACGTGCCGATGGCGTGTCAAAAACTACTTAATTATAAATGTCCTGTTTCGGGTGCGATCCTACACGGCGAAACAAAATGACCTTGTCATTGCGAGAAGGACTCTTCCCAACGACACCCGGGCGCACTGCCGACATCAGCCCCAAAAAACGGAGTGAGTGGTGTTCACAGCTTTCAAGTGCAGGTAAGTAATCCCCACATTACACAACAAAGGGGATTGCCGCGCAGCAAGAATAAAAGTGCGGTTCGTGTATTATCCCAAAACTGGGAATGACGAAAAGAAGGAAACAAATGAAAGTTTTACGCTGGATAAACTATATTCTGATACTGGCTTTTCTAACATCCTGCGGCAACACCGGTTCAGGTGGAGGAAGCGGCATTGGCGGGCTCGGCACATTATTTGCGACCGAGACACCCCTGCCCACCGCAGCAGTTGGCATCACACCCGCACCAGACGCGCAGGCGGCGATCACTCAATATTTGCAGGCTTATCAAACCAATGACTTTGCCGCCTTGTACGAAATGCTGGCAAAGTCGAGCCGTGAGGCGATCACTCTGGAGGATTTCACCAAACGGCATAATGATGCGCTGAACACCATGAGCACCTCCAGTATTGAATATACTGTTAACTCGTCCCTGCTCAGCCCATACGCAGCTGAAGTTGGGTACAGCTTGACTTACAAAACCGTCCTGGCAGGAGATATCCAGCGCAGCATCATTTCGCACCTCGTGCTTGAAGATGGCAGATGGAAGGTTGAATGGGGCGAGGGGATGATCCTGCCCGAGCTGGCGGGAGGAAACTCTCTTGCCATGGAATATAGCGTTCCCGCGCGCGGTAATATTTACGACCGCGACGGATTACCAATTGTTGCGCAATCAGACGCTTTTGCCTTTGGGATCCAAACCGACCAGATCGATTTCGATACGATCAATACTCTTGTCACCGACCTGGGAAGGTTGTGCGGATTTGACCCTGAATACATTCGTGATCAGATCGATGCCGCCGGCCCCGGCTGGTACTTGCCCATGTGCGAAGGCACACGCGACGAAGCCCAGCGACTGCTCTCCCTCGGCCTTGGCGGATTGGTGTACACCAATTACGACTCGCGCTATTACTTTAGAACCGGGCTTGCACCGCAGGCAGTCGGCTACACCCTGTTAATCTCCCCAGAACAAATGGATGAATACCGCCGCCTCGGATATAACGGGAGCGAGAAGGTTGGCCAGGCAGGGATCGAAAAATGGGCGGAGGATTATCTTGCGGGGAAACATGGAGGCATTCTGCGCGTGGTCAGTCCCAACGGGCAGATCATATCAACCCTTGGTCAATCCAGCCCGCAGCCTGCAGATTCAGTTTATCTGACGATTGACCAGAATATGCAATACTATGCCCAACAGGCAATCGAATATTTCCGCGGCGCCGTCGTTGTGATGGAAGTGGACACGGGGCGCATCGTTGCCATGGCCTCAGCACCGGACTTCGACCCCAACCTGTTCGAGCCTGCCAATACCAACAGCAGTGCATTAACCCAACTGTTGAATAACGGCAACCAGCCGCTTCTCAACCGCGCCACACAGGGGCAATTTCCACTTGGCTCGGCATTCAAGCCCATCACCACTTTTGCGGCGTTGGAAAGCGGCCTTTACCTGAAAGACACCACCTACGATTGCCAATACGACTTTACCGAGCTCGGCGATCGGACCCTGCATGACTGGACCTGGCAGCATTGCCAGGACGCCATCGCTGCCGGCGACTTTTGCGATAACTCGTCCACCACACCCTCCGGCCTGCTGACCCTGCAGGAAGGTTTGATGCGCTCGTGCAACCCATATTTCTGGCATATCGGGCTTGATCTGTTCAACTATGACCGCAAGACCGATATCGCGAAGATGGCACGCGCCTTTGGGCTTGGCTCTCCCACCGGCATCGAACAAGTGGAAGAATCCAGCGGGCAAATTACCGACCCTGCAACGGATGTAGACGCTGTCAACCAGGCGATCGGTCAGGGCGACATGCTGGTGACTCCGCTCCAAGTGGCGCGCTTCATGGCGGCCATCGCCAATGGGGGAACCCTGTACCGTCCACAAATTGTCGAAAAGATCCAACCTGTGGAAGGGGCCACGAAACTTGTATTCCGCCCTGAAGCGAACGGGACACTGCCTGTCCGCAAGGAAAACCTGGATATTGTGCGCGAAGCCCTGAAAATGGTGACCCAGCTTCCGCGCGGCACAGCGCACCAACATTTGCGCGGTCTACAATTTGACGTGGCGGGCAAGACCGGTACCGCTGAATCAGGTAATGGTAAATCACACGCGTGGTTTGCCGGCTACACCCTGAACCAGGTAGATACCGGCCAACCTGACTTGGCGATTGCGGTCATTGTTGAAAATATTGGTGAAGGCTCCGAGTATGCCGTGCCAATCTTCCGGGCCATGGTTGAAACTTATTATTACGGCAGTCCGCAAAGCGTACCGCCCTTTGGCCGCATCGGCGAACCGCCCTATACGCCCACGCCCGCCGGCGGTAACAGCATATTTGCACCCTAGATAACCAAAACTCAAGACCAGACTGGTTTCCTTAAAACCTTTCGGCCCAATTTACCAAGGTAAACATTTGACAGACGAAATTCACAAACGTGGTTTGATCGTAAAAGCCCAATCCGGTTTCTTTACAGCAGAGACCGGTGAGGGCTTTGTTATTTGTCAGTTACGCGGCAAACTTAAACAAGGGCGCGCCATGGGTGACATTGCCGCGCTGGGCGACCATGTGAATATCACTCTTTTAAATGACGGAAGCGGGGTGGTGGAAAATGTTGAAGAGCGCAAACGAGCCATCGTCCGGCTGGATCCGCGGCCGCAGGGGGTGTATCAACAGGTCCTGCTGGCAAATGCCGACCAGGCAGTATTTGTCTTCGCGTGCGCCAACCCCAGCCCAAAATTAAGAATGTTGGACCGTTTTCTGGTCATCACTGAAAAACAGGAGATTCCCCCCGTCATCATCGCAAATAAAATTGACCTGGTGGAAAATGCAAGGGAACTGTTTCACGTGTATGAATCCCTTGGCTATCGCGTGATCTTCACATCTGCCAAGACCGGGGAGGGGGTGGATGAATTGAAGGCGCAGCTGCAAAAGAAAATCAGCGCGCTTGCCGGCCCCAGCGGTGTGGGGAAATCCAGCCTGCTGAACAGGGTCCAGGAAGGGCTGGGACTGGCGGTTAACGAGATCAGCACCGCCATGAACAAGGGCAGGCATACCACCGTCACACGCCAGTTGTTCGCCCTGGATGGCGGCGGGTATGTTGCAGATACACCGGGCTGGAAAAGTCTGGCGTTGTGGGATACGGAAGCTGAAGAGATCGATGCCTACTTTCCGGAACTGCGCGACCTGGTGCCGCACTGCCAGTTCAGTGATTGCACGCATAAACATGAGCCAGGCTGCGCCGTGCTGGCGGCATTGAAGGCGGGGACAATTCATCCTGAACGATATGATTCCTATTTGCGTTTGCGCGCAGGGCAGGAATAGGGACGCAAAATTTTAGACCAATGAATTATCGTTTATGATTAATCCAATTGGACAAGACCATGTTGGCTGAAACCTTATGACAGATAACTGGAATATGCTTGGACATGAATGGGCCGTGGAGATGCTCCGCCAGCAGGTGGCGCGCGGAGATGAGCGTCACGCCTATCTTTTTTGCGGACCTCCCGGTGTAGGCCGGCGCACTTTGGCGTTACGCCTCGCCCAGGCATTGAACTGTAAAACACCGGTTGCCGCGGGAATCCCGTGTGGAACGTGCCTTGATTGTAAGAAGATCGAAGCCATGCAGCATCCCGATTTGAGCATCATTGAACCCACCATTAAAGATCCCGATAAAGCCAATGAATTAATTCCTGCCCCAAATGGCGAAATTCGCATCAAGCAAATTCGTGATTTGCAAAAAACAATTAACTTAAGACCGTATCAATCAAAATATCGCGTTTTGATTTTTTTGCGATTTAACCAGGCTACGGACGAGTCTTCCAATGCCCTACTGAAGACACTTGAAGAGGCTCCAGCACATGCCATCCTGTTATTGACGGCTGAGAACCCCGAACAACTCCTGCCGACCATCGTTTCGCGCTGTGAGGTGCTGCGTTTGCGGGCGCTGCCTGTCAGCGCGATCGAAGCGGACCTGGTAGAACTCGGTCTTGATGCAGAACGTGCACGCCTGCTGGCACATCTCAGCGGAGGACGAGCCGGTTACGCCCGCAGTCTTGTGAACGATAATATCATCCTTGAGACCCGCGAGGAATGCCTAAACGACCTGCAAACCCTGCTGACCGCCCCGCGGGTTGAAAAATTCTCCTATGCCGACAAACTTTCAAAGGACAAGGATGTCATGCGCCAAACCATCCTGATCTGGCTTGCCTACTGGCGTGATGTGATGCTGCAGACGGCACAGGCAGATATGCCACTTATCAACATTGACCGCAAGTCAGAAATTGAATTTCTCGCAGGGCGTTTGAATTTATCCACGGCCCGCCGTTTTGTCAGTGAGCTGGAGTCTGCGCTGGAGAGGATGGACAGAAATGTGAATTCAAAATTACTGGCCGAGGTCTTATTGTTGGATCTGCCAAAATAGGGCAATGAACAAAAGGTTGAAGCATTAAATTCCATGCGGCATCAAGAAATGGGGGAAGAATGACGTATTCAATCGCCGGGAGAAATCTTTTTCCCGGCCAAAATTCCAGACAAAAAATAAGCCTGCTAAAAAGCAGACCCAATGGGTTTTGTTATTATGAGCATATTTGAAAAAAGAGGCGGAGGGCCTTCCCAGGCTGCAGGGGTTCCCCTTTAAGGCTGCTGCCCCGGTGTGGAACATTTAAGGAAGGCCCTCTCGGCAGCGTAGCCCCTCTAGCACTGCGCAGGTTTTCTCCCCCAGAACAGGAGCGCGGGGTGTACTCCGCACCGCCAATGTTTATTAACCAGTACCTATTATCCACCCGCTCTGCAGAATGGTGAATAGTCCGCGAATACGCAAACCTAGGCGTTTGTACTTTTCTTGTATTTGATGACACCATTCGAACCATTTATGGTATGGTGTCATTCCTGGCTGCTTCCAGCCCATTTTTTATTGTTCTTGGGGCGGCATCGGTGCATAGGCTGGCCATCATCCAATTCCTAAATTTTTTGAGTGAAAATGCGCTTGGGACTATACTTTCTCTTAAGCTGACTGCTACACATTAATACTCTAATAAATGAATTCAATAAGGTGAACACATGAACACAGAAAAACCTGCCATAAACGGTCATCCGGCCGTCAACTGGTTCCGCGTTGCCTGGTACATCGGGCTGGCATTCGGCCTGGCCTGGCTGGTGGACCTGGCGCTGTATTTGAACGGCGGCCTGGCCAATCCGGGTACCGGGCTTTTCCTGCAATTCCAAATGCTCATGCCCGCTTTTTCAGCCATGCTGCTGGGCACATTCTTCTTCAAGGACAGCCCGATCCATTACACCAGCAACCACGGTGCCTCGCGCTGGTTCGTTTATTTTTTCTTCCTGCTGACAGGCTTGTATCTGGTTGGCGCGATCGTCAGCCTGGTTCGGCCCGGCCTGGGGACAACCATCGCTTCGCTGCTGCTTGTTCCGAATTTTTTGGGTCTCATCCTTCTGATCGTCCTGCGATTGAAGGGCGGTAAGAATACGTTCGTGGATGCCGGCATGGCCGGGGGAAAGGCGCGCATCTGGTTTGGGTATGGAGCAGGGTTGGTGGTTTTCTTCGCCTTCCAGACATGGCTCAATTACTACTTTAAACTGGGCACGCTCATCGACCTGAAAACGGCATTCCCGCAGTTGGCAGCCAGCAGCATATCTCCGGCTTTGGCAATGTTCTCGATCGCGCTGAACACCGTACTGATCGGCCCGTTCCTTGGCCTGATCATCTCCTTTGGTGAGGAATACGGTTGGCGCGGCTTTCTGCAAACCGAACTGACCAGGCTTGGGCGTATTCGCGGGGTATTTCTACTGGGTGTCATTTGGGGTATCTGGCATTGGCCGGTGATCTGGATGGGCTACAACTATCCCGGCCAGCCGCTGCTTGGCTCGGTATTCATGGTGGCTTATTGCATCATCCTGGCTTACTTCCTCGCGTATGCTGTTTTTAAGTCCAACGGTGTCTGGACAGCGGCTTATTTGCACGCACTCAACAATCAGACCTTGAGCTTCTTTATGGTGGCAGTGGTTGCGCCCACCAGTACGATTTACTCCTTTGGCATTGGCCTTCCCGCGCTGCTGCTCGGCGCCCTTGTGGTTGTTCTACTCCTACGTGACCCGGTCTGGAAAGAGACCGGGGGAGGTTCAATCAGGGAACAAAGCGTATAAATACAGGAAACATATAACCCGGAAGATTTCCAAACGAGGATCACATGAATGTATCTGACGCCATTCGACTGAAACGCGCAGTAAGAAAATTCCAGGATACCCCCCTTCCTGAAGGCGTGGTGCAATCCATCCTTAATGCCGGCCGCCGATCGCAGTCTTCCAAAAATACCCAGTCCTGGAGATTTATAGCCATACGGGATAAGGACACCTTGAAAGCCCTGTCGCAATGCGGCGAATGGGCGGGCCATATTGCCGGTGCTGCATTGTGTGTCGCGATCCTCACACCAGAGCCAACGGAGAAATTTCAAACGATGTTCGATGCCGGGCAGGCCGCGGCGTTCATGCAGCTTGCCGCCTGGGAACTGGGCGCAGGTTCATGTCCCGCGTCCATTTACGAAACGGAGAAGGCGCGTGAAATTTTAGGTTTCCCCGCCGAATGGCATCTGCGGATTGCCCTGTCATTCGGGTACACTTTGGACGAGGAAAAAAAATCCGCCCCACCGAAGAAGGGCGGGCGGATGCAGTTGGATGAGATCGTTCACTGGAACAAATGGTAGGATCAAATGTTAAGGGATATTCTGACTTTCATCTTTCCATCCATTTGACTGCCTGCGATCAATTGGTATCATCTTTCGCAAACTAAAAGCAGAAGGCTGCTGCAACTGGTGATTGCAGCAGCCTTCTGCTTTTAAACCTGCACCGGCCCCGCAGTCACAAGGACCGCGGACGTGTTGTGGCGGGGAGGGCGGGATTCGAACCCGCGACTGGTTTAACCCAGCACTCACTTAGCA
>CAYLOW010000183.1:0-8613 GCA_964385315.1 uncultured Anaerolinea sp. | reverse complement strand
ACGACACAGTTTGAGGTGAAACCTTCAAATGGCGGGCAATCCGTCGCAGGTTGCCACCATCTACATACATTTCAGCAGCCTTTTTTCGCAGGCTTTCAGGATAGCCGTGATGTTTCGGGGTTGGTGTGTACTTCCGCTGACAGTGCATGCACCGATATCTTTGCGAACCTGCATCTGTTTTACCAGCCTTGTTTTGGCGTGTCGTTGCTTGGCATTTTGGACATTTCTGCATACCGCAATTTTAGCCCATTTTTTTGGACACTCTCGTAATTAATCATAAGTTCATTAACCGGTAAAAAGGTTTAAAATCAAAATGATGATTACGAAAACTTAAGACACTATCTCTTATAATTACAATACCATGATCAATCCTCGCCTGTCTACAAAGTCTGTGCCTGTAATTCTTGCGCTTTCCACCATTTTTGCCTATGGGTTGTTAGTTCCATTCACAGGCTTTTATTGGGATGATTGGCCTTTCGCCTGGTCTGCGCGTTTCCTTGGACCTGGAGACTTTATCCCCAGCTTTGCTCCATACCGCCCATTTTTAGGCCCCATTTTTTATTTCACCACAAGCCTTGTTCCGGCTGTACCGCTTTATTGGCAAATTTTTGCACTCGTTATTCGTTTCATTCTTGGAATATCCGCCTGGTGGATGTTCCGGCAATTATGGCACAATCGCCCACGGCTTGCCTTCATTGCGGCAATCTTTATGCTTGTCTTTCCAGGCTACAGTCAGCACTGGGTTGCATTCACCCACATTAACCAGGAACTCATTCCCTTCCTTTCCTACCTGCTTTCATTCGGGTTCACCTTTAAATCTCTGCGGGCAGAACGGCCAGCCACCTATATCATCATCGCATTACTTCTTCAGCTCTGCGGTATCTTCCCCACCGAATATTTTTTCGGCATTGAAGGGTTGCGTTTCCTTCTTTTATTCTCCGTTTTTGAAGGCCCTCTTACCCCTCGATTTGGTAAAACCTTCAAAACCTGGTTCCCCTATCTTTTGATCTGGATTCTCAATGCGGCATGGCTTATCTACTACTATAAATTTGGGGCTTATGCCTCTTACACCATCACTGCCGCCCAATCGATCACAGGCCTGACTTTCCTGCAGAGTTCTTTGGATGCAATTTGGAAAGCAGGATTCTACGTTTGGATTCAAGTCCTGACCCTCACATTTGCCTCACTCTCCGCACCTGCTTCACTCCTAAGTCTTGCATTGGTTGTCGTTTCATTTTCCTTTTTCGCGTTTTATCTTAAACCCTTGGAGAAAGAGAATGGCAGCGAAACAGTGTTTTCCGTCTCACTTATCATTGTCGGCATTCTTGGTATTCTGTTTGGCAGGCTGCCATCACTCGCTGCGGGGCTTCCGTTGACTCTGCAATCCTCGTATGACCGGTTCATGATTTCCATGATGATAGGCGGGAGTCTTTTTCTACTGGGCATGATTGAACTGCTGTTTAAGGGCGCTCGTATAAAGAACTATATTATTGCCTTGATCATCGCCCTCGGCATTGGACAACAATTTTTCAACGCCAATATTTTCCGCCGCGACTGGGAAGATCAGCGCAATATTTACTGGCAGATGGCCTGGCGTATGCCCGCATTAATGCCGGAGACAATGCTGCTCACCCATCAAATGCCTATTGACTATGAAACTGATGCCTCTTTCACCGCGCCGATCAACTGGATCTATGCACCAAATTACTCCCGCTCCAATATCCCCTTTTTAATGCTCTACACCGAAAAACGTGTCGGCGGGGGAGCCTTACCCTCCCTTGAACCAGATATCCCCATCGCCTTCAATTATCGTACTGTCTCATTTTATGGAAACACATCCCAGGCTGTTGTTATTTACATGCCCAGAGGCGGATGTCTGCGGGTACTGGACCCGTCTCAAGGTGACGTGGAAACCTACTCCAGGCTTCCCGCAGTGCTAACTGACGCAATACCACTTTCAAAGCCATCAAGGATCATCACAGAGGCCAAACCAGCTGCTCACCCCATGTTTTTTAAGGAACCAAAACATGAGTGGTGCTATTATTTTACAAAGGCTGAACTTGCACAACAGACAGATGACTATCAAGAAGTTGTCTTATTGGGCAATGAAGCTGTGTCACTTGGCTACCAACCCACAGATCAGAATGAATGGCTTGTTTTCATCAAAGGTCACGCGTTGACAGGTGATCTGGAAACTGCAAAATCAATTTCAACACACGCGCTAAAAGAAGACGTGCGGGTACGCCGCGGGGTATGCTCTACCTGGCATCAAATACAAAATCAGAGCCCGGCTGAAAAAAAATATGAATTTGATCAGATATTGTTGTTTTTTGAGTGCGAACTGCAATAACAGCTTGACGCTTTAAAGTTCATGTGCTACCATCGAATTTGAATACATTGAAAGAGGAGAATCTATGAGTAAAAAACAACGCGGTTTGCTGGCTGTTTTCATAATTATCTTGTCAACAGTAATGGTATCTGCCTGCACCCAATCATTATCTTCGGCGCCTGTCGCAACGCCAACGTTGATTCCACCCGAATTGTTTGTTTCCCCGCTCCCTTCAGTTGAAAATCCAATGCAACTGATCGAAGAATTTGCCAAGCAAACTGCTGTTGCTCAAACATCTGTAGCAAATGGCGGCACGCCAGGAACACCACAAGCGATCATGGAAGGGACTGCTGCCACCCCTGAAGGTATAGTAACAACCGCTACTCCCACAGCCGGGACGCCGGGTACGCCTACGAATGCAGTGTCAACCACAACCACCCCTGGTGTGGTTGTTTCCACATCGAGTGGCCCCGCCACAACCCCAGTGCCTGCTGGTGTGCGCCCTGCAAGTTATACACTGCAAAATGGTGAATACCCTTATTGCATAGCGCGCCGTTTCAATGTAGATCCGAATGCATTGCTTACTGCAAGCGGAATTTCAAGTCTTGATTTATATTACCCAGGCTTAACCCTTACCATCCCGCAAAGCGGATCTTTCCCCGGCACCCGCATGTTGGCAACCCACCCAATCACCTACACCGTAGCCTCTTCAGCAGAAACAGTTTTCAGCATAGCCTGTAAATTCGGCGACCTCGACCCCGCCACAATTGCATCTGCCAATAATATAGCAAGCTCGGCGAAATTGACCACCGGGCAGCAATTGCAAATACCGTAACTCAAACTAAAAAAAAGCCCAAGCAAATGCTTGGGCTTTTTTTTAGTTCATTGTGCGTGTTTCAGTTTGAAAATCAGAGATTATTAATTCTTCTACCAACAAAGGATAACATTATGCCATTTGAATTAATTCATTCAGAAACTTTGCTGAAAGGTCGTGCATTCTCAATCCGCCGTGATCACCTTAAAACGCCCAATGGGGGGGGAACAAAGCTTGATATCATCGAACACGGCGGCTCCGTTGTCATTGTTCCGGTGGATAAGAATGGCAATCTTCTTTTTGTCAGGCAGTACCGCCACGCGGCTGGCATGGACCTGCTTGAACTGCCAGCGGGGACCTTGGAAAAGAATGAAGATCCCGATGTATGCGCAGCACGCGAAATCCGTGAAGAAACCGGCTTTGCTGCAGACAAGATCGTTAAGATCGGGGATTTCTATCTCGCGCCCGGATATTCAACCGAATTCATGCACGTTTATCTTGCGCAGGAATTACGATACGATCCGCTCGCGGCGGATGCCGACGAATTTCTCACCGTGGAGACCATTCCTTACCGGGAGGCCCTTCAAATGGCGGAAAAGGGCAAAATGCCCGATGCCAAGTCACTGGCGGCATTGCTGCTGGCAAAATCGTATTTGGAATGACCGTTTTCCTTATTTATACAATTTTTGTCCAATATATGACAACTTTCAGGTAAATTCGGGCCATTTATAACTAACCAATGCCTTCAGGGAGGGATAAACTTGTATGTTGAGGAAATTTTCAAACTAAAACCCTGCTTTTAAAGGAGCAAGTAAAAATGAAAAAAACAGTAGTTACCATTGACGGCAATGAAGCCACAGCATCCGTCGCGCATCGTTTGAGTGAGGTTATTGCAATTTATCCCATTACCCCCTCCTCCAACATGGGCGAATTTGCGGATGAGTGGTCAGCCAAAGGCAAAAAGAACATTTGGGGCACAGTACCCGCCGTGATCGAAATGCAATCCGAAGGCGGTGCGGCTGGAGCAGTGCATGGCGCCTTACAAACTGGTGCGCTCACCACCACGTTCACGGCCTCCCAGGGCCTCTTATTGATGATCCCCAACATGTACAAGATCGCCGGTGAACTCACCAGCACTGTCTTTCATGTTGCCGCCCGCTCGATCGCCGCGCAGGGTCTTTCCATCTTCGGAGACCACCAGGATGTGATGGCTGTCCGTCAAACAGGCTGGGCTTTGATTTCCTCGGCATCGGTGCAGGAAGCGCACGACTTCGCCGCCATTTCACAGATGTCCACGCTCCAATCGCGTGTGCCGTTTATGCATTTCTTCGATGGTTTTAGAACCTCCCACGAAGTTTCCAAGATATTCCAGATCTCAGATGACGAATTGCACACCCTGATTGACGATGACTTGGTCCGTGCCCATCGGGCTAGGGCGCTTAACCCTGAACATCCTGTTTTACGAGGTACAGCGCAAAATCCTGATGTTTACTTCCAGGCTCGTGAAACTGTAAATTCGTACTACGATGCCACGCCCGGAATCGTCCAGGCCATGATGGATAAGTTCGCCAAACTCACAGGCAGGCATTACAACTTATTTGATTATGTTGGTCATCCTGAAGCCGAACGTGTGGTCATCATCATGGGATCAGGTGGAGATACAGCCGAAGCAACAGTGAACCATCTCGTGGCACAAGGCGAAAAAGTTGGCGTGTTAAAAGTTCGCTTGTATCGCCCATTTTCGATGGATTATTTCCTGAAAGCACTGCCTGTTTCCGTGAAGAGCATTGCCGTTCTTGATCGCACCAAGGAACCGGGTGCCATGGGCGAGCCTCTTTACCTTGATATCGTCAATGCCCTGTCTGAAGGTCAAAGGTCGAATATCAAAGTGATCGGCGGACGGTATGGGCTTTCATCAAAAGAATTTACTCCCGCCATGTTCAAAGCCGCCCTGGATGAACTGAAGAAAGCGCAACCCAAGAAGCACTTCACGGTCGGCATTAACGATGATGTTACCCACACCAGCCTTGATGTGGACACTTCCTTCTCTGTAGAAACCACTGAAACGGTACGCTGCGTATTCTTTGGCCTCGGCTCTGACGGTACCGTAGGTGCCAACAAGAACTCCATCAAGATCATCGGGGAAGAAACCGAAAACTACGCGCAAGGCTATTTCGTGTACGACTCGAAAAAATCTGGTCAGATGACCATCTCGCACCTGCGCTTTGGTCCAAAGATCATTCAGTCACCCTATCTGATCGAGGCCAACCAGGCGAACTTTGTGGCCTGCCACCAGTTCAACTTCCTTGAACGCTATGATATTCTAAAATATGCCAAAGAAGGCGCGGTCTTCCTGCTCAACAGCATGTACGGGAAAAACGAAGTCTGGGATAAGCTGGAAAGTGAAGTACAGTCAGCGATCATCCAGAAGAAACTGAAATTCTACGTGATCAATGGCTACGATGTCGCTGAAAAGACAGGCATGGGGCAGCGCGTTAATACCATCATGCAGACAGCGTTCTTTGCCATCTCTGGCGTCCTTCCACGGGAACAAGCTATTGAAGAGATCAAACATGCCATCGAGAAAACCTATGGCAAACGCGGCGAAGCTGTCGTTCAGAAGAATTTTGAAGCCGTGGATGCGACCATTGAAAACCTTCATGAAGTCAAGGTCCCGGCAAAAGTAACATCCAAGATGACCCGCCGGTCCGCCGTGCCGAACAATGCGCCTGATTTTGTCAAAAACGTGCTTGGACCCATGATCACCTTTGACGGCGACAGTTTGCCTGTGTCTGCAATGCCTATAGATGGCTCATATCCGCTTGCCACAACTCAATGGGAAAAACGCAATATTGCACTCGATATTCCCGTCTGGGAAAAAGACCTGTGCATTCAATGTGGTAAATGCGTGATGGTTTGCCCGCACGCGGTCATTCGTCACAAGGTTTATGACGAAAAACTGCTGACCGGCGCGCCTGAAACCTTCAAACACATGCCGTCGAAGTTTAAGGAATTCTCACAAGGTTTTGCCTACACGGTTCAGGTCGCGCCCGAGGATTGTACAGGTTGTACGCTGTGCGTGGAAGTCTGCCCGGCCAAAGACAAGAGCCAGGCAGGACGCAAGGCGCTTAACATGTCTCCGCAGCCTGCCCTGCGTGAAACTGAAACGAAGAACTGGGATTTCTTTATGAATATCCCGGATCTGGACAGGAAATTATTCAATCCTTCCACCATCAAAAATTCACAGTTATTACGTCCCTTGTTCGAGTTTAGTGGCGCTTGTGCGGGATGCGGTGAGACCCCTTACGTAAAACTCGTCTCTCAGCTCTTTGGTGACCGCTCGATCATTGCAAACGCAACCGGATGTTCATCCATCTATGGCGGCAACCTCCCCACAACCCCATGGGCAGTGGACGAAAAGGGACGTGGACCCGCATGGTCAAACTCACTGTTCGAAGATAATGCCGAGTTTGGTCTGGGCATGCGCCTGACAATTGACAAGCAAAACGAATACGCACTTGAACTGGTAAAGGGATTTGAAAAGGAATTGGGCGCGGAATTGGTAAATGCTCTGATTAACGCAAACCAAAGTGACGAAGCTGGCATTCAGCTGCAACGCGAACGTGTTGTAGAGTTGAAAAATAAACTCTCAAAAACCAGCGACACCCGCGCGAAAGATCTTGTCAGCATTGCAGACAGCCTCGTTAAAAAATCCGTCTGGATCATGGGCGGTGATGGCTGGGCTTACGACATCGGCTACGGCGGTCTCGATCACGTACTTGCCTCTGGTCGCAACGTGAATATCCTGGTTTTGGATACCGAAGTATATTCAAACACAGGCGGACAAGCCAGCAAAGCCACTCCACGTGGAGCGGTTGCCAAATTCGCGATGGGCGGCAAGGGCATTGGAAAGAAGGATCTTGGTCTGATCGCAATGTCCTATGGCTATGTTTATGTCGCGCAAATTGCAATGGGCGCCAACGACCAGCAAACACTGCGCGCAATAATTGAAGCAGAGGCATTTGACGGACCTTCCCTCATCATCGCCTATAGCCACTGTATCGCCCATGGCTACGATCTGGCAAAGGGGCTCGATCAGCAAAAACTCGCAGTACAATCCGGCCATTGGCCCATGTACCGTTATGATCCCCGTCTCGCAGATGAAGGAAAAAACCCTCTCGTGATCGAATCGAAAGAACCAAGCATCCCAATGTCACAATACGCTTACAATGAAACTCGCTACAAGATGCTCACTCAAATCGATGAAGCCCGCGCTGAAGAATTAATGAAGGAAGCCCAGCACGATGCAAAAGCACGCTGGACACTCTACCACCAAATGGCCTCCATGCACTATGACGCAAATGATTCCAGTGCAAATGAGACTGAGGAGAAAAAATCATGACCGACCTATCCACCACTTATCTGGGTTTGAACCTGAAAAATCCTCTGGTGGTTTCAGCTTCTCCCTTCACGAAAAACATTGACAAGGCACGCAAACTGGAAGAAGCGGGTGTCTCGGCAATTGTGATGCACTCCCTTTTCGAGGAACAGATCATCCACGAAAGCCTTGAACTTGATCACTTCCTCACCCGCGGAACAGACTCATCCGCTGAGTCAATGTCCTATTTCCCCGACAATGACTATTTGGTTGGTCCGGAGAAATATCTTCATCAAGTAACTGAGTTAAAGAAAGCGCTGAAAATTCCCGTCATTGGCAACCTGAACGGCGTCTCCAAAGGCGGTTGGACAAAGTACGCGAAACTAATCCAGGATGCGGGTGCCGATGCGTTGGAATTAAATTTATACTATATACCGACAGATCTCAACCTCACCTCCCAGGAACTGGAGAATGCACAGGTGGAACTGGTGGCGGAAGTAAAATCTGCGATCAGCATTCCTCTGGCGGTTAAACTCAGCCCCTACATCACTGCCCTGCCAAATTTTGTACGCAGGATTGTTGATGCTGGCGCAAACGGACTATCCCTGTTCAACCGTTTCTATCAACCGGATTTCGATCTGGAAGAGCTTAAGATCATCCCCAGCCTTGACCTAAGCACATCTGCCGAAATGCGCCTCCCCCTGCGCTGGATATCCATCCTCCATGGCAAAGTCAATGCCGACTTCGCCCTGACGAGCGGTATACATTCGGCCACGGATATCGTCAAAGCCATGATGGCGGGTGCAAAAGTCAGTATGATAGCATCTGCCCTCCTGCAAGGCGATAAACAGACCATTCCATCCCTCCTCACCGGGCTGGAAAGTTGGCTGAAGCAGCGCGACTACACATCGATCAGGCAAATGCAGGGAAGCATGAGCCAGAAATCTGTGAAGGAGCCTGCGGCATTCGAACGGGCAAATTACATGAACGTTCTAAATTCTTTCAGGGAAACAGCATAAAAGCATAAAAAAAGTCCTCCGCGAAAAACGGAGGACTTTTTTTATCTCGATCGAAAGACTAATTGCTAACGGG
>CAYLOW010000182.1:2339-8671 GCA_964385315.1 uncultured Anaerolinea sp. | reverse complement strand
AACGCGGTTACATCTGCCTCTGCTCAATTAGCTTCCGCCTCCGGGCAAACCGGTGAGGCTGCCAATCAGATCTCCATTACAACTCAACAAGTAGCCATGGGCATAACCCAACAGTCAGATGGTATTTCCAGGACCACCGGTTCTGTTGAACAAATGGGCCGTGCCATCGATGGCGTTGCCAAGGGCGCCCAGGAACAAGCCAGGGCGATTAGCCGGGCTTCGCAGATCACTTCGCGCATCAATACTGCCATCACACAGGTCTCCAACAATGCGCAGGCCGTTACCCGCGATTCTGCTCAGGCCGCGACTTATTCCCGTGACGGTGCCAAGACGGTGACGGAAACCATCGTCGGCATGGAAGCGATCCGCAGCACGGTAGGACTCTCTGCCGCCAAAGTTGAAGAGATGGGAACCCGCTCCGAGGAGATTGGTGCCATTGTTGCAACCATTGAAGATATTGCATCCCAAACCAATCTGCTTGCGCTTAACGCCGCCATTGAAGCTGCTCGTGCGGGCGAACAGGGAAAGGGTTTCGCAGTAGTGGCAGATGAAGTCCGCAAATTGGCGGAGCGATCCAGCCTTTCCACCAAGGAGATCGCCGCCCTGATCAAGGGGATTCAAAAAACTGTCAATGAAGCGGTCACCGCCATGCAGGCTTCGGCGGTCGAGGTCGAAGCAGGTGTCACACGCGCCAATTCTGCTGGAGAAGCGCTCAAAAATATTCTCGGCGCAGCTGAGGCTGTCTACAAACAGGCGGGGGAAGCGGGCGAAGCCGCTGCTCAGGTGAGCGCTGCCGCAATAGAATTGGTTGAGGCTGTTGATTCTGTTTCGGCGGTGATCGAAGAGAATACCGCTGCCACCGAGGAGATGGCTGCCAACTCGGCTGAACTGACCCAGGCTATCGAGAATATTGCCAGTGTCAGCGAAGAGAACAGCGCTGCTGTTGAGGAGGTTTCCACATCCACCAGGGAAGTATCAGGGCAGGTGGAGAAAGTCTCCGCTTCGGCAGAATCCCTGATGGAAATGGCGCACCAGCTACAGCAGGTGGTCTTGCGCTTCAAGTTGGAACCTGGCGGTACAAAATAAAATGATAAACCTGTGTCTAAATAATTTTTTTAGCGAGTGTTCCTTCAACCTTATTAAAATTGTATCAATAATTTGATGGTCTTCATCGCACTGAAAAAACGCACGATAAAAATTAAACTTGATGAGAAATTCATCAAGTTTAATTTTTATCGGTTCGATCGTTTAAGATCGTTAATTGTTAGATGATCTTTAAGAAAGCATCTACAACCCGCGGATCAAAATGTTTGCCGCTTTGTTCCTTGATGTATTGGGTCGCTTTTTGCTTTGTCATTTTTTTGCGGTAGGTTCGGTCATTTGTGAGCGCATCCCATACATCGACAATCGCAAAGATGCGCGCGACAAGAGGTATATGGTCCCCCTTCAGGCCCTGCGGATAGCCCGTGCCGTCCCACCTTTCATGATGATAATAGGGGATGTTAAGCGCGTCGTGTAAATAGGCAATGGGCATCAGCATATCATAAGCCAATTGTGGATGCTTGCGCATGAGTACCCATTCCTCATCGGTTAATTCACCTTCTTTAAGCAGGATCGAGTCGGGAATGCCGATCTTGCCGATGTCGTGTAGAAGCGCGCCGCGGCGTATGGCCGTCAGTTGAGATTCACTGATTCGCATGGCACGGGCCAGCTTCAAGGTCATGTCTGTGACACGCAAGGTATGTCCTTCCGTTTCATGGTCGCGTAGATCCATTGCCCTGGACCAGCCTTCAATGGTTGCGTCATATGCAAGGCTAAGATCCTGATTGGAGCGCTGCAGGTTCTCAAAAAGCTGGGTATTGTCAATGGTAATTGCAGCCTGCCCCGCAAGCGCTTGGAGGAATTCGATCCATTCCGTATCAGGGGTGAAAGTTTTTCGGCAATACACTTCCAGCACGCCTTTGATCTCGCCTTTTACACTTAATGGTACACACCAATAATGGGAAAATCCCTCCCCTTTCCAGAATATTTCAAATTGCAGATTTCTGTGGAGCGCAGTTGATGTGGAGTCAAGCGTCATGATCGGACGATGTTCCTGGATGGCGTGCCAGGCAATACTGTCTCTCAGGTTGATATTTTCAAACCTGAGCGTATGAAAACCAAGACCGGCTACCAATTCCAACTCGTTTGAACCGGATTGAAGCAGAAGTACGGATGCGGCGTCCACATTCAGCCGGGAGAGGGTCTGTGTCAATAAAATATTTAGCGTCAGGTGCATATCACGACTACTGGAGATGGCCTGGTCAACAGCGCGTAAAGCATTTAGCTGCTCAAGCCGGTGCGCGGTTTGTTTATGTAGGCGTGCTGAGTGTATGGCTCCGGCAGCCTGCGAGGCAAAAAGGGAGAGTAGGTATTCGTCTGCATCAGAAAACTTTCGCTTCGAATCACCCGTTTCATCCACAGATAGCACACCGATCAGCTCACCGCTATATAGCATTGGTACCTCAAGGACCGCGTGGAAGGAGTATTTTTCATATTGCGATGAGCGGCCTTCCCAGGTGGAATAATCGTCTATCCTTAAGGGTTGACGGGTTTGCACAACACGTCCGGCAATTCCTTCCCCTTTTTGTATTCGTGTGCCAAGCGGATAATCAGCTGTTTCCACGGTCAAAACAAGTTCCTCGCTTTCTGCGAGATAAAGATATATGCCGCTGGAAGCAGAATTGAGCAATTCCCTCGCGTGTTCGACGATATTTTGCAGGAGGGTATTTAGTTCATTTTCAGCTGAGATGGCACGGCTTGTCTCGTACAGCGCAGCGAATTCTTCAGCCCGGCGCGAGGCTTCTGTGTACAACTGCATGCGTTGTAATGCCGCGCCGGTCATTTCTGACAAAATTGACAGCAGGCGGATCTCATCTTTGTTAAGTTCCCGTTCGCTTGGCACAGAGACCATCATAGCGCCTAATGTTTTCTGGGTGGTACGGATGGGCAAACAGGCACCGCCCCAGCCAGGCGGGAACTGGCTGCGTGAAAGAGCGTACGTCATTGGGTCGCTCGAAAATTCGCGTGTGATGTAGGTTTCACCGCTGGTGAATACCTTGCCCGCAATTCCTTCGTTACAAGCCTGCAGTGATTCATTGATTTGGGCAACCCAGCCGCGCATGACGATATCATCCAGGGTATCTGTTATCTTATTGTGTAATTTTATGGAGCCATGCGAGGTATTCAAGATGGCCAGCGCCTCGTTCAATACGATCGACAGCATTTCCTCCTGCTTCGAAGCCGAACGCATCACATGAGAGATGTGGTTTATGGTTTCCAACTCCATCACTCGTTGGCGGATGCTATCTTCAGCCTGTTTTCGTTCAGTGATATCCTGCAAAGACCCGATGATCGTCTGACTCGCCGGATAATATTCTGCTATGGAATGAACGTCCCGGATCTCGCCATCAGATTGTCTTCGTATTTTAAACTCGAAATCGTATCTTTTCCCTTCCGTAATAAGCGCTGTTAATCCGGCGTCCAGAATTGGACGGAAATTAGGTAATGGAACGGATTGTACATTAACCAGTGTCATGGCACCCAGTGCAATGCCGTATATTTTGTGCGCTTCCTCTGATGCTGTGACCGTTTTTGTGAGGAGATCGATCTCCCAACTACCCAGGTGGGCGACCCCCTGCACCTTTTTAAGCATTGCCTCGCTTTCGCGCAGCACAGTCTCCGCCTGTTTGCGTTCAAGAGCCAGTGCCACTTGCCCGGCAATCGAGACAAGGAAGTCGATATCGCGTTCTGAATAACGATTGGCGGTTTCGTAATCCTGTACCACTATCACGCCAATCGTCTGCTCGGAAGTTTTTAATGGCACTCCCAACCAGGAGGGTGAGTTGGCACCCACCAGTTCCACTTCGCCCTTGGCGGCCAACTCATCAAAACGCTCCTGTGTGATCAACTCTGGTTGCCCGCTGCGGAACACATAGGCGCATGCGCTCTTTTCCAGTCTGGAAGGAGGGCCGGGCAGGTCGTATTTATCCACAGAGTAGACTTCTTCAAACATGTCGGTATATTTGTTATGCAGGACGACGAAGAAATTTTCTGCATAGATCACATTGGCGATGGAATGATGGACGAGACTGATAAATTCGTGTAAGTCCTTGGTGACGACCAGCCCCTGCATGATTTCCAGAAGGGTTTGACGTTCGGTCTCGGCTTGCCTCCGCCCGGTAATATCGCGAAGCACCAGCAGCTTGCCGACCTCCTGATGGGTTTCGCTGAATAATATGGAAACATGGGCATCCAATATTCTGTCTGAATCAGGTAAAACGATCTCCCTCCTGATATTTTCCCCGGCACTGGAGACAAGCTCAGTCAATACAGGCGAGACCCGGGCGATATCCTGCCCGAAGATTTCTGAATAATTACATCCAAACAGCTCATGCGCTGCCTGATTAATATCAACGATGCGGCTTCTTGGGTCGAGAACAAAAACACCATCCTGCAGGTGCTCAACCAGCGCCGTCCTGGCGACCGGCAGCAGGTCAAGCAGTTGATATCTTAACAGTCCCCAGACGAAGAATACGCTGGTAAACACCAGCCCGCTTGGCGTGATATCCATCCCTGGAACGGGTTCGAGACCTAATAAGTACATGCTTCCGGTTATTATCGGGAAAATGCTGCCAGCAAGGATTACCAGAAGTTGACGACGAAACGCCGGAGGGGATTTTAGGATATTCCTGATCAGGGAAACGATCCCTATTAGCATTAAAGAATACAAATACCCCACGTGTATCCAAAACCAAAACCCATGCTGGTAAATCAATATATTGCTATCAAGGGAACCCTGTGTAAATCCGGACCACAGCCAGCCATGATATGAATTTGTCCAGGCCAGTCCTAGGGTAAAAAATGGAATGACCATGAGGGCCAAAAACATTGGCAAAGGGATCTTGCGCTGCCGCATATAGGAGACAATAAACATGAACAGGTAGGGATAGGCCTGTACGAAGCCGATGTAGGAAATCTGCGACCACAGGATCTTGGTGCTTTGCCCGACGACAAGGCTTTCAATCATGCTCGCGATGTTCCACCAGGTAACGAAGAAGGAAAATGCGGCAAAATAGAACCCGCCAACCGCATTACGCCGCGGCCAACCGACCAAAAAAACCATCAGTGACAGGACCGCCCCTGTCAGCATTAAAATTTGGTTGGTGTGAATACTAATCGTCATTAAGGTAAATTCCAGTTGGAAGAAATTCAGTAAGGTTATTTAACGCTCGGCAGCATTCAACTTACAGGTTTATTATTTTTGAATGCATTTCGAAAAGAAGGTCGACTTTGCATGATCCTCAGAGATGATAGGTAAGGGTTGCTCTTAAATACAGAGAAATTTTTTGAGTAGGATGCCTTGGATGCCATCAAATCGCTCCGATTGTGTCTGATTTGTAGATCTCAGATCGGTGGCGCCCGGTTTGTTTGGCGGTGTATAAAGCCCGATCGGCACGCAGGAGCAAGTCTTCAATCGTGTCAGGGGCTGTGTGTATCGATTGGGAAATCCCGATGCTGATCGTAAGGTTAAGCCGGCCTTTGTCTGTCTCCAGCCATGAGTTGGCGAGACCTTCATGGATGCGTACTGCGAGATGCAGAGAGTCTTCTGCGTTGGTATGAGGCAATAGGATGACAAATTCATCACCTCCATAACGTCCTATCAGGTCGGTGGAGCGGAGACTGGAACAGACACTTTGTATGGTCAGGTTTAGGCCTTGATCCCCGATGGCATGCCCGAAGGTATCGTTGACCTTTTTGAAATGGTCAATATCAAAGAACATCACCGAAAGCGGCTGGTGATAGCGCATGGCGACATCGAACTCGTGTCTGGCAAGCTCCATCAGGTAACGATGATTATTGATACCCGTCAGATCGTCTGTGCGAGATAGTTGTTGTTCACGCACAAAGGATTGTTGAAGCTCACGATGTGCTGTTTCAAGCTTTTCCTGTGCACGCTGAAGTTCACTCTCAGCATACTTGCGTTCGGTGATGTCTTCCTTTACTGCTAGAAAATGAGTGGTCTTTCCTCGCTCATCCTTGACCGGGGAGATCGTTGCAGACTCCCAATAGAGTTCACCGCTTTTCTTTCTGTTGAGAAATACCCCATGCCAGCTCTGCCCGGAAATTATCGTGTCCCATAATTCCTTGTACTTCACACCATCATTGAAGTCGGTTTTTAAGATCCTGGGATTTTTACCCATTGCCTCCTCCGCCGTATAGCCGGTAGTCTCTGTGAACCTCGGATTCACAAATACAATATTTCCTTCCAGGTCGGTAATGACCGTAGTGAT
>CAYLOW010000182.1:0-2239 GCA_964385315.1 uncultured Anaerolinea sp. | reverse complement strand
ACCTCGGATTCACAAATACAATATTTCCTTCCAGGTCGGTAATGACCGTAG
Organism: uncultured Anaerolinea sp.; assembly: GCA_964385315.1. Classification (GTDB taxonomy): domain Bacteria; phylum Chloroflexota; class Anaerolineae; order Anaerolineales; family Villigracilaceae; genus Villigracilis. The sequence goes on along the minus strand of CAYLOW010000182.1, from coordinate 2,188 downwards.
TGATAGGACTTTGTTCGATTGCAGCGGAAAGAGTCCGCAGCTTGACATTCACTTTCTCCTTCTCTTCCTCTAATTGTTTGCGTTCAGTGATCTCGTGCAGGATCAAAAGCTGTCCGCTGACTATTTGATTTTTATCCAAAAGCGGCAGCACTTGGAGTTCAACATCACGCAGCGGATTTTCGGAAACACGTAGGTCCGTCAAACTGGCTGACTTGGGATCGCCCGCTTGATCCAGATGCAGGAGCGTATTCAGAACATCTTCAGAAGTCTGCCCGATTGCGGTGGTTGAAATTCCGATCAAGTGCTGAACCGCAGGGTTAATATCCACAATGCGCTTATTGGCGTCCAGGACAATGATACCGTCTGTCATTTCATCCAACAATTTATGACGCGCAACAGGAACCACATCCAGCATGTGAAAACCAAACAACCCAAAGGCATAGATCAGCCCGGAAAATATGAACGTGAACGGGGTCAGGTCGAGATTTGGGAATGGACTAAAGCCAGCCAGACCGAGAATATTCACTGTGATTGGTAATAATGCTCCAAACAGGATAGCTTCTGTCTGCAGACGGAACAAACCGGAGGCACGCAAAAACGCCTGAATAAATAAAACAATGGCGATCAAAATCTGGGTATACGTGTATATGACAAAAAACCAGAACCAGGGACCGCCGCTCAGGATTGTACCTGTGTTGTGATGCCCGCCAAAAAACAATCCGTGCCATTTATCGGTCCATAATAGAAACAAAGTTACAAATGGCACAATGGCAAGCAGCGCCAGGTTACGGCGGGTAATGAGATGAGAACGCCCTGTGAATTGCAGGGCAAAGACGATCAAAAACGTGACGTGGAAAGCCACCCCAAAATAAGTTGCATCCAGCCAAAAAAGCTGGCTATCAGGGTCCGCCGCCATCCAGCGCAAAGCATACGTCAATGCCCAGACCGTATCTGCAAGGAGGAAGAACATCAGTCCACTGGATCCTGGCGCAGTGCGGCGCCTCCAGGCGACTAGCATGATCCCCACGGAGGTGGCAGCGGATATCAGGAGGGCAACTGCATAATTGGAATTCAAAATTGCATTTTCCCTGGATGATGACTACCTCGATGTGAATTTGGACGCATCAGTATGTTTCCGCCTTGAAGCGGACCCTGCGACACAGATCGCAAAAAACGATTATTATATTCGTCTGCTCCACCCCTATGTACTCAATGGTGTTGTCTTTTCGCTTTTTTTGGTTTTTTTTGGATACCATTAAATTGATCCTTTAGGTTTCGGTGGGTATTAATTTTCTGCGACTAACTAAACTGATTATACGACGGGAGACTGTATAAATTCCATAAAATCCCGGGTAGATCGGCAAAGGTTCTAGATCGGGTCTGATTTGTACAAAATTGGTTGCAAAGTCTTTTTCGGTTACCTGTCCAGGGTTTGTTGGTAGTCTGGGTCGGTCATCACCTCATTGTTATAGTGGATCACGGAGGATAAAAAGGAATTCCGTTTTATAATCGCTGCAACGATTATCAAGCCAGGTTATTAGAATGTGCTCACAAAATTAATATTTCCTGAAGCTCTCAGGAAATATTTGGGCGTGAGTAAGTGGATCTTCTGATGCGAAGGTTGATGCCCGCACATCATCACATACTGGTACCGGCCAAATCCCAACCCTGGCAGATACACCAACCGCAATTCAGCAGGGAATTCGGAAGTCTTTAAGACCTCGGAATTCCCTGCTGAATATAATGGAGCGAAGCATGAGTTCTCCCCTGTCTCTATCATTTCGTATGGAAATCCTCACTCTGACCCTGCTCGGCTGGCTGATGCTTTATTTTTTTGTCAACCAACGAAAGGTGGACCCAGATCATTGCCTCGATTTTGGAACTGAATTGGACCGTAAAACTCCTTATATCCCGCTCTTTGCCCCCGTGTATTTTTCCACATATATTTTTATCATGCAACCTTTTTTTATTTTGACCGAAGTGCGACAATTTTATTTGATGCTGGCCAGCTTCATTGCCATCAGCGTTCTTTCCACCTCGATTCACGCCTTCGTACCTAGCAAAATTAAGCGGGTGGAGCAGGTTAATGCAGGCGGAGTCTCGGGCTGGATGCTGAGGCTGTTCCAGAAGACCTGCAAGCCTTACGGTAACTTCCCTTCCATGCATGTGGGACTTTCTGTGCCTGTGG
>CAYLOW010000181.1:244-8749 GCA_964385315.1 uncultured Anaerolinea sp. | reverse complement strand
GTAACAAACGAGATCGCTTTTGTCAGTAATCGCTTTGGCAATGCGGATCTTCTGTTGTTGACGCAGGATGGAGCGGTTTCCACCCTGACAACAAACCCGGCTCCGGATTCTGCCCCAGCCTGGTCGCCGGATGGTAATGTGATCGCATATAAATCATATTCCGGTGAACTTGCCAACCTGTGCCTGATCGGCCGGGATGCCCTCGGCCAGCACTGCCTCACTTCTATTCCCGCAGAATATGGTGCACCCGTATGGTCACCGGATGGAAGATCCATCGCTGTATCCGTAAGGCAAAGCAATGGATATGGAATAGATGTTATTAATGCGGCGGATGCCTCGGTTACACAATTATCCTCCTCCGGTGTTGAGCCGCGCGGAGATCCTGTCTGGTCACCTGAGGGAGTTCGCCTTGCCTTTCAAGCCCAAACGGGTGGCAACATGGAACTGTACTCGGTGATCGTTCCACTCAATGAATTCTCACAAGTTACCACAGACCCCGCATTTGACGGTGAACCGATCTGGTCTAATAAATAATAAGCAGGAATGAATCAAAAAAGGGCTGCCCGTTACTATATGGGCAGCCCTTTTTTGATATGTTTTATGTCAGTTACAGGAGCACGAACCGCCACCACCGCCGCAACAGCTTTCGCCTTCATTGCTGCCGCAACCACAGCCTTCCTCGCCATTTTCACGACTTTTCTTTTGGGCGTTCGGGCTGCTGACTGAAAATCCCGCGCCGTGCTGGGGGTCATTTATGAAATCAATTGTCGCTTCGCGCAAGTAGTCAATTGAGACATTGTCCACGACAACCTTGACACCATTGGAATCAAAAGTTGTATCGACATCACGGAAGTTATTATCAAGCGCCATGCCAAAATTAACCCCGGAGCATCCGCATCCGCCGCTTGCAACATATACCCGTAAGGCGTACCCTTCAAGTTTTCGCTCTTCGAGAATATCCCTGACCGCCTGGCTTGCAGAGGGAGTTAAGGTAAAGATATTTGTATCAATTTCCTGGAGCATGTTTTTTTCTCCTTATCTAAAAGCTTCTAATTTCGCCCAATCTTATCAGATTTAGAAACCACTGTCAACTTGACCGGTGAATCCTTCGCGATTGTTGTTCAATAGAAATTTTGGATCCCGCGTCGGATTCATTGGCATTCATTCAAATCGTGACGATCAGCAGGCCGTTAAAATCAAAAGATACTCGAAGGGTATCATATGCCTTTCGAAGGGGAAAAGAATTAAATCGCCGCCGCGAATTTCAATCCACGATGAAAAGTTTGGCGCCGTTCTTTGTATATGAGCGGTGAGCTTCAGAATGATCTGCGACCTGATAACTTATTCCCGGGGTGAGCACAAATTTCCTGCCGTCACGGAGCTCTGTAAGCAGTTCTCCTTCCAGACACAACAGGATGTGGCCTTTTTCACACCAATGATCGGCCAGATAGTCTGCGCTGTACTCAACGATTCGCACGCGAATCGTGTCGAATTGTTGAGTACGCCAGAGCGCCATTCCAGTTTCGCCCTTATGCTCGGTGGGTACGATCTCAGCCCAATTTGTCAAACCGAAAGGGATGTTTTTCATTTCCATATAACCTCCGTTGGATCCGTTTGATTATCCGGGATCCTTTAATTTTCAGCTTGAGAGTCAATATCAGATTTACTCCAGGCTTTGTTTATTACATTTAGCAATTCCTCTGGTGAGTGAACAAAATAATCAGGTTTCGCGCGAATTAATGTTTGGGCGCTTTGATGCCCCCAACTGACGGCAATACTTTTGACGGATGCTTCTTTTGCTGCGTGAATATCGCTTCCAGAGTCCCCAACCATGATGACTTCATCCTTGCTTACCGCGAATTGATCCTGAGCCCGGAGAATTTTTTCTGTTTTCGTGCCTGGTGAATCCAGACCGTACGTGACCCGGATATTTTCTTCCAGCCCATGCACGGCAAGAAAAGCCTTTACGGCCGTGGATGAATTACCGGTAATAACTCCGATATTATTGCGCGTGGACAATTCCCGAATGATCTCGACCAATCCTTTAAAAATTCCGGGCGGGCTCTCCTTTTCCTCAAATTTTCGCATACACCGCCGTACAAATTCATCCAAGAGATCATCCGGGACGCCTAATTGCTGTCCATAAGTTGCGAAGGACATGATCTCCAATGAATTTAGGTCGTTCTGGGTGGCAATATGGTTTACACCAAGTTCATCGCAGGCTTCCTGCCCAAATTGCAGCAAGTCACCAAGGGTATCAGCGAGCACGCCGTCGAAATCAAATAGGATGAGAGCCATGGAGTTATTGTATTTGAAGATTGTCTTTTTGTCATTCTATTTTGAACCGCTCCCTCTCGACCATCAGAAACCCGCCCTTTCATTTTGTCTTTAAAACTACAAAGATTAAGCTCCGAAGCGGAAAAGATGTCAAATATTGGGGTCTGGATCCATATCCCATAGAAATCCAACGGCTGATAATAAAAATGGGACGAAGTGCTTTCCATCACTTCGTCCCATTTTTATCCTCCAACATTCTATTCCTCCAACGTGGAAATATCTCCTTCAGGCAGCCCTTGTGCACGGGCTTTTAGCACACGGCGCATGATCTTCCCGGACCTCGTCTTTGGTAATTTATCGAGAAACTTCACATCTTCAGGGCGGGCGATGGGACCCATGTGGGTGGATACATGCTGGCGCAATTCCTCGGCAAGTTCCGGGGATGCAACGAAACCTTTACGCAGAATTACAAATGTATGAATTGCCTGTCCCTTCACTTCATGCGACAACCCGATTGCCGCCGCCTCCGCTACAGCCGGATGACTGACCAGGGCGGATTCGACTTCTGCGGTTCCCAAACGATGCCCTGAGACTTTGATCACATCATCCACGCGGCCAATGATCCAAAAGTAACCATCTGAGTCCCGCTTGGCTGAGTCGCCTGTTGTATAGCGCCCTGGGAACTTCGACCAATATTGACTGACATAGCGTTCATCGTCACCATAAATTGTGCGCAGCATACCGGGCCACGGGTTCTTTAATGTGAGGTAGCCTTCTGTGTTATCCGGTACAGGATTCCCATGTTCATCCAAAATCTCAGCTTCCTGGCCAAAGAACGGGCGTGTGCCGGAGCCAGGTTTTAGTGGCACGATTGGTGTCGGGGTGATCATAAAGTGACCGGTCTCTGTCTGCCACCAGGTATCCATGATGGGACACTTGTCTTTTCCGATGACGCGGTAGTACCATTTCCACGCTTCGGGGTTGATCGGTTCCCCAACCGAGCCAAGCAGTCTGAGGGAGGATAGGTCATGCTTGTTGGGCCACGCCTCACCAAAGCGCATCAATCCACGAATGGCTGTTGGAGCGGTATAGAAAATGGTGATCCCATAGCGTTCGACAATTTGCCACCAGCGGTTTGGATAGGGATAAGTCGGCCCGCCTTCAAATAACATGGAAGTCGCGCCGTTGATCATGGGTCCGTAAACAATATAGGAATGTCCTGTTATCCAACCCGGGTCGGCTGTGCACCACCAGCGGTCTTCGTCCCTGACATCAAACGTATATTTAAGAGTGGAATATGTGCCGACCATATACCCGCCATGAGTGTGCAATATGGCTTTTGGTTTGCCCGTGGAACCCGAAGTGTAAAGAATAAACAGCGGATCTTCTGCATCGAGGACTTCGGTGGCGCATTTGCCATTTGCGATCGGGAGAGCGCACATATCGTGATACCAGTGATCACGACCCGCTTCCATGGTGACAGGTTGATCTGTCCGTTTGACAACGATGATGTTTTCAACACTCGGGCAGTGCTTTACGGCATCATCCACCATATTTTTCAACTCAACGATCTTGCCGTTCTGGTAGGAGCCGTCACAGGTGATGATCAGCTTGGATTGGCTGTCATCAATGCGGCTTTGGAGCGAATCCACGGAGAAGCCGCCGAACACCACTGAATGGATCGCGCCGATCTTGGCACATGCCAGCATCGCGAAGACGATCTCAGGGACGCGCCCCATGTAAATGGTGACTCGCTCGCCCTTTTGTACACCCATGGACTTGATAATATTTGCCATGCGCGAGACTTCCCGGTTCATTGCAAAATAGGAAAATGTGCGGTGGTCTTTTCCATCTTCACTTTCCCAAAGCAGAGCGAGTTGATTCTTCCGATGTGTTTTCAGGTGACGGTCGATTGCGTTGTGTACGATATTGGTCTTTGCCCCGACGAACCATTTAAAGAACGGCGGATTGGAGTCGTCCAAAACCTTGTCCCACTTTTGGAACCATTCCAGTTCAGAGGCTTCATCAGCCCAGAAACCCTGGAGGTCTTTGGCAGCTCTTTCTGTAAGGGCATCCCAATCCTTCAATCTCGCCTGTGCCACCACTTCTTTTGATGGGTAGTAGACTTCACCTTCCATTGGTATCAACTCCTTTGACATAAGTATGTCCTAAATCGAACTTTCCTTGACAATGGGGGCTATTCTAGTCTGTTTTATCATATTGTTGAAGGTTTGAAATTAAAATGAAAAAATCTCCAGAATGCGTTGAACACAATGCATTCTGGAGACAAAATTCAATTAATTTACTGTGCAGCCGGGCGAATTAATATGATGGGGATTTTTGATCGATGTACAACCTGTTCCGCCACACTGCCAAGCAGGAGCCGCACCATCCCTGTCCGGCCGTGAGTGGTCATGGCGATCAGGTCTGCTTGCATGGAATCTGCAACATCCAGGATGGTATCCGCCACCATTCCATCACGAAGTAAATAGGTGGCGTGCAATCCTTTTTGCTCCAGCTTATTGCATAATTTTTTTAGATAGAATTTTTCATCCGCATGCATGATCTTGACTTCCTGCGGTTCTGGTTCGAGCGGAGACTCGTGAGGGTCAAAAATGGGAGCGGGGCTCACATCCACATGCAATAGAACGATTTCCGCATTTAAAGCGTTGGCCAGGTTTTCTGCGTGTGGTAATACTGCTTCTGACAAAATCGAGCCATCCAAAGGGACCAGGATTCGTTGATACATTCGACATCCTCCTTATGATGATATGACACGTATATTTGTCTACTTCAGCCTGAATTCTTTATAGCATATTTATGCTTTATATGTATTAAAAACCCGGGGCTCTGAATAGAGCCCCGGGTTTTTATGGATCGTCTACGCGAGCAGCTCCTCCCATTTCAATTCCCCAAATGCTTTCTGCAGCCGGTGGCCGTCATCTACAATAATGTATTGCAGGTTGGTGAACAGTTTTTCGGCGAATTCGCGGACGGGTTCGAGCGGTACGACATCATCTTCCGTCCCATGAACGATGATCGTTGGAACCGAAACTGGTTCGAGATTCAGGTAGACAGCAAAGGGGTCGGGCAGCAAGGCGGGTGCCAACAGGATCAATTTCCGCACCTGGGATGGATGTTCGCAGGTGAAGACTGTCCCCATTAACCCGCCGAAGGATGAGCCGATGATCGTCCAATTCTTCTTCCTGCCCATGACCGGCTTGAGTTGAGCCATCCGCTCCTCAAAGGAGCCGACAAAATCCATGGTGATCATGCCCGGAAATTTCTCGGCAAACTGGCGCGCTTTTCCACTCTGGCTGTTGCTCTCGAGGCCATGCAAATATATAATGCGGGAGTTTTCCATTTTCTTCCTTCTCACAGGCAGGCTTTTTTCCGGGAGAACCTCATCAACAATAAAGTCATCCGGTTCCCCTTCAAAGGACGTTATATTTGAGAGCGGTACTGCTCGTAGGAGATCACGCAGTTCTGCCTGCAGCGGAGGGGGGAAGTCGGGGGCAATACGGCGCAGGGAGATCACAGTCATTGGGTTTTGTGCATTGGTCAGAATGTGTTTGACCAGAAAAATGGTTTCATTTGCAGATGCGCGGTATAGCGAAACGATCAGGTCAGTCAGATCGTTTTGCAGGTTCGATGGTGCTTCTTCGATGATCGGTTCCACCAGGTCGAAGATGGTTGGCAGGTTGGCGTTGGATGCTTCCGCGATCATTGGCAGCAAAGCTTGAATTCCGTTTGACCAGGTCCTTCCACGGTCGGGTTGCAAATATTCGCGAATGAAGTTGAAAAATTGTGCGGGCGTTTCCTTCCTCATCCGGGTTAGGCTGGTGGATAACAGCGCTGACCGTACGTCAGGGTCCCGTACTTGCTGTGTCCAGGCGGTGAGGCGGGGGAGCAGGTGTTCCTCCTGCGGGGGAATTCGTCCAAGTAAAAAAGCGGCAAGCAGGCGGGTTTCAAGTGCTCCTTCATCCCAGAGTGTATCTGCCAGATCGAGCGTAATCAGCGGATTGGCTTCCGCCGCTGTGCGCAGCTCATTTTCAATTTGGGCCAACACAGCCGGCGGGGTACGATAAGTTTTTAGGTTGGAGCCAGGCGCAATGTTTTCCTTCGTCCGCAATGTGTAGTTAACATAGAAATCAAGCATTTCGCGCAAATGCTTCATGAATTCGTCTGGCAGAAAGAAAAAATCTGCCAGACGGTGAGCTTGTTTGCGAAGTCGTGCGAGGTCTATAGCGGGCATGTAAACATTACAAGTTACGGTTAAGGTATTTGTAATTATTTAGTATGCTTTTGCAAAATACACTTTGCGTTTGGACGGCTTGCCGCAGACAATGCAATTTCCTGCTTCGGCCGGTTGGTTGAATGGGATATTACGGGTGGTGGCTTTGGTGTCTTCCTTTACCTTTGCTTCACATTCTTTTGACTCGCACCAGTATGAAAACGCCCATCCGTCCGTGACGATCTTCTTCAAGTCATCATAATCCCGGGGCTCGTGGATGTTCGCATCGCGGAATTCTGTCGCGCGCTTGAGGAGGGATGCTTGAATGTCAACCAGCAATGCGCTGACTACCGAGTCCAGGCCCGTCTGGGGGACGAAGGATTTTCCTTCCCTGCCGGGTTTATCACGGCGTGCAAGGGCAACTGTTCCCTTTTCCACGTCCTTCGGGCCGACTTCAACGCGGACCGGTACGCCGCGCATTTCCCAGTCGTTAAACTTGAATCCACTGCTGACGTTATCGCGGTCATCCATTTTGATGCGGATGCCCGCTGCTTTGAGTTCCGTGAAAATCCGGTCGGCAACTTCCATGACTTTGACTTTTTCTTCAGCGGTCTTAAAGATCGGCACAATGACAGCCTGAATGGGAGCGAGGCGGGGCGGTAAGACAAGGCCCTGGTCGTCGCCGTGTGTCATGATGATGGCGCCGATGATGCGGGTCGAAAGACCCCAGGAGGTTGTCTCGCAGAATTGCATGGTGTTGTTCTGGTCGACAAATTGAATTTCGAAAGCCTTTGCAAAGTTCTGCCCGAAGTAATGCGATGTGGCAGATTGCAGCGCCTTTTTATCCTGCATCATTCCTTCAATTGAGGTGGTGATCTGGGCGCCCGCGAATCTTTCAGTCTCGCTCTTGGTACCCTTTATTACGGGCAGGGCGGCTTCATTAACGGCAAAGTTCGAATAAATATCGAGGATGCGGAACATTTCCTCTTTTGCTTCTTCTGAATTTGAATGCGCGGTGTGACCTTCCTGCCAGTAGAACTCGGCGGTGCGCAGGAATAACTTGGTGCGAAGTTCCCAGCGCATGACGCTGCCCCATTGATTGATGAGGATCGGCAGGTCGCGCCATGATTTGACCCATTTGGAATACATGTAGCCGATGATGGTTTCGGATGTCGGACGCACAACCAGGGGTTCTTCAAGTAATTCACCGCCGCCATGGGTGACCACTGCCAGTTCTGGGGCAAAGCCTTCCACATGAGCCTTTTCCTTTTCAAAGAAAGACATGGGGATTAAGGTGGGAAATGCCGCATTGACATGGCCTGTGGCCTTGAACTCCTTGTCAAGCGCAGCTGTGATGTTTTCCCACAAGGTCCAACCATAAGGCTTGACCACCATGCATCCGCGAACGGGCGCATAGTCGGCCAGGTCCGCCTTCAAAACGAGTTGGTTATACCACTCGGAAAAATTTTCACTTCGGGTTGTTAGTTTTTCTTCAGCCATTTTGACTCCAGAGATTAGATGATTAGCATTTATAAGGTAGGGAAAGACGGTAGCTGCAGGCGGGAGAGATCTCCAAACACTAAATTCCGGCTTCCATTTTTTCAACAGCAGTTTTTATGTCATGTGCAAAAAATATCAAATCGCGATCCCGTATTGACATATAGGTTTGAAACTCCTTGAAGAACTGATCGAAAGTGGACTGCCAACCGCTCCCGACCAGTGTTAGAGGCCTGGGGGGGAGGGATTCCACGATCATCAAATTCCACATCAGGGAAATTTCGGCCAGCGTGCCCGCGCCGCCCGGGAGGGCGATCGCCGCGTCACAGCCTTCGATCAGGACCTGTAATCTTTCGAGCAAAGTCTTCTTCTTTATTTCCTCTTTGACCCAAATATTGGCTTTCGAACTTCGCCAATCTTCGATATCCCTGCATGTCACACCGATGACATGGCCGCCCGCCTCATTTGCGCCGCGGGAGACCGCTTCCATGGTTCCC
>CAYLOW010000181.1:0-234 GCA_964385315.1 uncultured Anaerolinea sp. | reverse complement strand
CTGGGAGGCAGTGATTCCACGATCATCAAATGCCACATCAGGGAAATTTCAGCCAGTGTGCCGGCGCCGCCTGGAAGGGCGATCGCAGCGTCACAGCCCTCGATCAGGGCCTGTAATCTTTCGAATAAAGTCTTCTTCTTTCTTTCCTCTTTTACCCAGATATTGGCTTTTGAACCACGCCAATCTTCAATATCCTTGCACGTCACACCAAGAACATAACCGCCCGCCTCGGAT
>CAYLOW010000180.1:2886-8772 GCA_964385315.1 uncultured Anaerolinea sp. | reverse complement strand
TTAAAACGAAAAGGAACTTTCGATTGGTTTATCCAAAGTTCCTTTTTGTATTGATTCGTAAAAATAGATTTTATTTTCCGCGGCTTTATCCGGGAATGGCTTCTTCAATAACTGCAGGTGTGATGGTCCGTAGATCACGCATTAATCGTTGATCCAAATTTATTCCACGCGGCAGCTCCATCTGGCTCAGGCGTTCGGTCATGGCGGCGTAAAACACTTCGCGCAATCCTTCATATTTTTGCACCAGCTGTTTCAACACCTTGGATGGGATGATCAAAAGTTCGCTGTCTTCTTCTGTGATGACATTTGCCGTGCGTTGTGCGCCCATCAACGCCGCGACTTCGCCAAAGAAATCACCTTCCTGTAAATAATTTAAAATAACGTAATCATCGCCCTGGAGATAACCAACCGCCACCCGGCCTTTCAAAATGAAATAGGCTGAGTCGCTCTCCTCGCCGCGATAGACAACCACCTTGCCCCCAAGTGCTTCCGCTGCCAATGTATCGGATACCAATTGGGCACGCTCTTTTTTACTCATTCCCGTCAATTGGGGCATGCGACTGATAAACCGATCCACATCAGACGCTGTAGCCGGCCTGCCGGCACCGAGCCTTGGAGCCGCTTCGATTCCTCTCAGCAGGGACAGCGTTCGTTTCCATTGCGCGGTTGGCTGGCCCAGGCCGGGAATGAACAAAACAACCAGCCCCGCGAGTAACAGCATCAGGGCAGCGATAAGGTATAAAAGCCGCACGTCCATCAAATCTGCAAGACCTGCTGCGCTCATGCCGATCAGGAAAAGCACATCACGCGCAACGAAGAATACACTATTCACACGTCCGCGCATTTCACGCGGCGTGTTTCGCTGAACGATCAGGCGCCGCGCAATTGTTGATGGGGCATTCAAGAAGCCTGAAATCGTGATCAGTAGTATAGCCAAAGGGATCGAATGGAGGGAGGAATAAATAATGCCTACGACTGCCATGCCGATAAAACTGATCGCAAGCCAGGCACCCTCGCGCATCCGATCAATGAGATTAGCCATGAGCAAACTGCCGATGACAAAACCAACAGATGTCAGCCCTTCCTGCAAACCATATTCGAATTCTGTCGCTTTCAAGGCACGCAATGCGAACGGCAAAAGCAGGGTGTTGGTCAGCCCGAAAGAAATCAGTACCAGGACTTGAACGGTAATTAATGATCGAAGAATGGGTGTACCAAAGAGCTGGCGCACCCCGGCGCGCAGGTTTTTAATAACCACTGCCGCACTGGTTTCCTCTTCGGTCTGAATGGGTTTAATCCTGATCAGGTAAACGCAAATACCCGAGGCAATAAACGATACAGCATCAAGATAAAATGCCCAATTGATGTTGGCAGCTGAAGCGATCAACCCGGCCGCGGCAAACCCGACAGCCGTTGAGCCAAATGAGCTGATCGCGATCAATGAATTGGCGGCGGCAAGTTCCTTGTCTGAAGCCACTTCAGGCAGCACGCTTTCATGCGCGGGATCAAAGAATTGGCCAATCGCGCTGGTCAGCATGACGATCACATAAAGCCAGATAATATTTAACGGGACAAGGACCGGGATCAGAACGACCAGGATTGCACGGGAAATATCCGCCATGATCATGATCTTTTTACGGTCATAACGATCAACGAAGACTCCCGCGAAGAGGCCCACCAGCAGGCTCGGAGCGGCAGTTGCCATCAACATCAGACCAACACTCAGGGCGGAATTGGTCACGCGAAATACATAAATGGATGCCGCCAGCGAGGATAATGCGCTGCCCATGGTGGAGATAAGCTGCCCTGTCCAGAGCAGGGAAAAATTTCGATTGCGAAAAATAGCGAATGGGGAAAGGGAAGCACGCTTTGATTGTGTCATTCAGAGACCTCCTTAGGATAATTGTTCAAGCTCTGCGATCATGTTCCTGATCACGTCAAAGCCGCCCTGCCAAAAAGCGGGTGAAGTAATATCCATTCCCGCTTCGCTTAGAATTTCCATGGGAGATTTCGATCCGCCATAGGAGAGGATCTTTAAATATTTTGGAAGGAAGGATTCGCCTTCAAGCCGGTATTGTTGAATCAGTGCCAAAACCAACAATTGACCAAAGCTGTAGGCATAGGGGTAAAACGGGGAATTATAAAAATGGGGAACGGCGATCCACTCCCATTTAAATTCATCAGAGATATCCACCGCATTACCAAATTGTTCACGTAGATTATTCAGGTAACATTCGGTTAATTCGTCCAGTGACGCGTTATTATTGATCATTTCATGCGCGTCTTTTTCGAAGATGGTGAAATACGCCTGGCGCATGACGGTAATATATGCATCATCCAGCGCATGGGCCAGCAAATCCCGCCGCACCGAGGGATCATTTTCCTGTTTGAGCAAACGTTCGGTTAATTGCATCTCGGCAAAAACTGAGGCAGTTTCCGCCAACGGCAGACAGGGTTGCTGCATCAGGGCTGAATGTCCATTTGCCAGCATCGAGTGCACAGCATGGCCAAGTTCATGCGCCAGTGTGGCAATATCCCGCGCCCCCCCGTCATAATTGATCAACACCCAGGGAGTCAGTTCAGGCAGGGCGGTATAGCAGAAAGCGCCGCCACGCTTGCCCGGGCGGACTTCAGAATCAAGATGATGGTCATTAAACACACGCTGTGCAAGGCCGGCTATGTCGGGAGAAAAGACGCGATAGCTGTCCATCACCATTTGCTTCGCTGCGGCATAATCATATTTCTTTACGGAGGGGGTCAATGGGGCATAGATATCATACCGCCGTAATTTTCCTGCAGGAAGTCCCAACCAGCCTGCTTTAAGTTTGAAATAATTTTGAAATACTTTTGCATTCCTGCGGCAAACAGAAAGGAGTATGTCCACCACTTCATCCGGCAGGTCGTTGTCCAGATTGCGCGCAGAGATGGGGGAGGGAAACCCGCGTAATTCGATCCCTTCAGTATGCCAATCGCGTACCCGGTGAATATATATTTGGGCCAGGACGGTGGAGTTTTGGATGTAGACCCGGTACAATTCCTGATAGGCCCGGGCGCGCATCTCGGGCGATGGGTTTTGAAAATAGCCTGATAACTGGTCGCGGGTAAGGCTTTCGACTTTCCCCTCAATTTCCAGTGTGAATGCAAATTGGTTTGTGATCATCTCATATAGATTGACCATCGCATCAATTCCATTCACATCTTTAAGGTTGATCACCTGCTCTTCAAGTTCAGACAGCGAGAATGGCTTAAAGTGCCGCATACTTTCCAGAAAATACCGCAGGTCTCCGCTATGATCGATCAAGCGATTCGCTTCATCATCAGTCAATTCCTTGAACCAAAGCTCAAAAAATAATGCCCGATTGCCTGTATCGGTCAATAGTTGATCCACGCGGTCGCGAAAGTTCAATGCGGCGGGGCTTTGGGTATCCTCTGCAAAGGCAAGGTCTGCGTAGCCCTCTACCCTGCTTTTCAGGTTATTGAGGGTCTCAAGGATTTCGAGTGCCCTCGCAAAATCCTGCAGAGACATTTCGGGGGTGAGGGATTCACGTATTGACTCGAACTCAACCAGTGTGCGTTCAAGTTTCGAGGAAATTTCCTCCATGGACTGATCAACCGGCTCGGGCAGCAGGTCATGTAACGACCATCTTGTTGTTTTTTCGACCTGTTCCATTGATTGTCTCCAATATTATTTACTTTGTCTGCGCGTGTTTGATGCACACGCCAAAAGTACGGTCTTGATCTGGAAAGGGGTAAGGTCAGGGTGCTTGGATCGGATCAAAGCTGTGATCCCGGTGATGTGCGGTGCGGCGAAGCTGTTGCCTGTACAGATCAGGCGCTGTTTTTTGTTCCACGCAACCTCCACGTCGATCCCGGGCGCGCCAAATTCAACAGGCGGATTCGGATTGTAATAAAAGGTAAAAGGATCCTGCCCATCATGTGCGGCGACCGAGATCACCGATGAATAAAGGGATGGATAACTTGGTTCCGGAATATTATTGACTGCCGAGATCAGGTTCATATTCTTGAAATAAGCCTGGTCAGCCAGGTCATGGAATAGGCCGAAGAATTCCTCGAGGGAAGTGCTCAAACTAAGGTTGACAACCTGTATGTTATTTTCAATTGCCCAGTCAAGCCCGGCGGCGAATTGAATGGCGCGCCCGCTCATGTTTCGTCCAAGCACACGCACACTGTATATTTCCGCCTCGGGTGCAAGGGAGTGAATAATTCCCGCGCAGGCGGTCCCGTGACCTGAAACATCGATCGGATGCTCGTCCGGTTTGATGCGGTAATTATCCTTGGCTTTCGCATCATATTCAACAACAACACCCCCGCGGACACAATCTCCCAGGTCGGGGTGATCAAACTCGACACCGCTGTCGACAACAGCCACGCGAACACCCTTGCCGGTGCTATCCTTCCACGCCCACTCAGGTGTAATTTTGGCAAATGGGCCGTGTGCCAGAAGCTCCTGAATGGCGTCCGGGGTAAAACTTTGGGACCATGCAGGGCGTAATGGTTCCTCGGACATTTATCTAAACCTTCTGGATAAAGTGGTATTGCTCCGATATTCAGCAAAAACATTGAGAATTTGCAGGCATGCCTTTCGTTCAGATTCCCCCAAGGCGCTGATCTCATTAAATAGGTCGGCCAATTCCAAAAGATCTGGAACGCGGCTTTCTTCATCCAGACTTTCCTCAAGAACTGAGAGCAGTTCGGCAGAATTCTGGGAAGGGTCTTCACTAACCAGTCGTTTTAAACCCAGAATCAGGGCTTCTTCCATGTTGCTTATCTGTTGCGATTGATCAATTGCCAGTGCCGCCTGCTGGGCGAACATGCCAAGCAGTTCCATATCTTGCATGCCGAATGAAGCGGCGTCGATCTTATCCAGGACTTCCATGACTCCAATGACGCGGTCTCCTGAAAGCAAGGGAGTGGCGAGGATGGAATTGGGCACATAACCGGTGCTTTTTGCGAAATCCTGATCAAACCTTTTGTCTTGAGCTACATTTGATGTGGCGATCGGCTGGCCTGTCAGGGCAACATAACCGGCAATCCCCTTATCCAAAGGGTATTTTGTACCCACCAATTGTCCCTCTGAGGGACCGTATGCCACTTTGAATTCAAGCACCTGCTCCTTTTCATTGACGAGCAAAATGGACGCCGCAGCAGCGCCAAAAATCCGCGCTGCCGCCACAACGATCGAGTTCAATAATGCGTCACTGGATCGGGGCAGGACAGCATGTTTACCCGCTTCAATCGAATCCAAAAGACGTTTTAACTGTTCGGAAAGTTTTTGTTCGCTTTTATTTTGATTTGATTTCATAGGATTTTCCATGGGTCAAGTATATAATGAAAAATGGATTTTTTACAATAAATCACATTGTAAAAAATCCATTTCAAGTACTTTTTTAGAGGCTTGGTTACCCCGGCTTTTCAACAGGGTTATCAGCGGGTTTACTTATCTTTCAATTCATTTAATTCATTTAAATCAGTCAAAACGGTCAAATCAGTCAATTCAGGATCGAGATCCACAACCACGAGTCTTCCATTCGCCTTACCGTTTGTTTTGCCGACTGCTCTGCCTGTTACCCTGTGGGCGAGGACTTCGTCGGTTTTTCCGGTGGCTCTACCAACTACTCTTCCTGTAGCTTTGCCGACTGCTCTGCCTGTAGCCTTGCCAGTTACCCTGTGAGCGAGGACTTCGGTGGTCTTGCCGGTGGCTTTGCCGACTGCCTTGCCAACCGCTTTGCCGGTCATCTTGTGGGCGAGGACTTCGGTGGTCTTGCCGGTGGCTTTGCCAACAGCTTTCCCAACAGCCTTGCCGGTCATCTTGTGGGCGAGGACTTCGGTGGTCTTGCCAGTGGCTTTACCGACTGCCTTACCAAC
>CAYLOW010000180.1:0-2786 GCA_964385315.1 uncultured Anaerolinea sp. | reverse complement strand
CTTGCCGGTCATCTTGTGGGCGAGGACTTCTCCTTCAACTGCTTCATTCAGGACTAATTCATCGAGGAGGTCACGTTCATCTTTTCGTAGGACCGCACGCATTGCGGACAATTTCTTGAATAATCGCTTGGGGGCCTGATTCTTTTGGGCTTTCATGGCTTTCTCCTTTGTTTATTTATCTTGTTTGAATGTTATATACGTTAATATACAACTTTACCTGCAGCCTGTCTGTCACTTGGACGACATAAGGGGATCAAACCAATAATTTATTTTTCAGCTCTTTGAGGGCCTTGCGATTGAGCAGCATGATGCGGCCGCGTCCTGTTAACAGCCAGCCATCACGCCGCCATTTGCCTAGAGCCTTCGCAACAGTTTGACGGATCAAGCCGGTGTGATGAGCTAATTCCTCCTGGGAAATGGTGATGAATCCCAATTCATGTTCCTGCTCATCCAGTTCCAAAAGCAAACGAGCAAGGCGGGCTTGCGCATCCATAAATGCCAGCGCGCCTTCACGCTCACAACTTCTTTGCAACCTGCCGGCTGTAATAAGCAGGATGCGGCGTGCCAATCGGGGATCATCATCAATGGCGCGTAAAAATACCTGGCGCGGGATCACAAGTAATTCACTTTCGGTTCGTGCTATTACACTTGTGGAACGGGGTTGGTTTGTCAAAATACCCAACTCGCCAAAAATATCCCCAACATGCATCTCGTTAATTACCATATCCCGTCCATCGGGGCTGTTCAACACGATCGAGAAAACACCCGCTCGCACAACATAAACCAACTCAGATGCATCTGATTGAAAGAAAAGAATTTCTCCTTTCTTTATACTTTGAAACCTGCATGCCTGTGCCAGAATCCCGGCAGCCGGTTTGCTCAATTCTGAAAACAGAGATGTAATTTCAAGAAACTTTAAAACCTCTGAACCGAACTCACCTTGTGTCTTCATCAGTCAAACCTCGTATTTGGCTTCGGGAATTGGTGCTGTAAATCCATATATGGCGGTGTCAGAAGCCATGTAAGTCTGGGTGGATGTGCAGGAAAATTAAATACGTATAAAAAGGATCGCCATGACAATGCTTATGTACAACACATCGACCCAGTATAGGTTGGCCAATAGTGAAATTATACATTATGGAGTCGGTTATTTTTGGACAAATGAACCGGTAGTGGATTCGGTAGTGAAGGCAATTGGATAAGAGGGAAGCTTTCGGTTACTTCCAATTTTTTGCAAAACTAACCAATGCCCGAACGCCAAATCCTGTTGCGCCACGAATAATGTGCGGGGGATGTGTCAATGGGTAATAGGCGGTGGGACCGGTGTTATCCAATGCCATTCCGGCAATGTCCCAATGCGACCATGGGTAGGAAGTGAACTCCTCGAGGAAAACAGCGCTGCTGCCCACGCCGCTCCCAATGCCGCCGGTGTTTTTCAAGTCGGCATAATCCGTTTTGATCTTGTCTCGATATTCCGGATAAAGAGGCAGCCGCCATAATTTTTCGCCAGACGCGCGGCTGGCTTCATCCACTTTTTGCGCGAGCAGGTCATCGTTCGCGAAATACCCAGCGGCTACATTTTCTCCAAGCGCGGTTACACAGGCACCAGTCAAGGTTGCCAGGTCGATCACCGCTTTGGGTTTGAACTCAGCTGCGTAGTCCAGCGCGTCAGCCAGGGTCAGGCGCCCCTCCGCGTCCGTATTGACGATCTCGATCGTCCTGCCGCTGCGCGCGACGATCACATCTGCCGGGCGGTAGGCATTACCACCCGGGAGGTTTTCACACGCCGCGACCAGTCCGACAATATGGATTGGCATTTTCATCTTCACGATGGCTTCAATCGCGCCGATGACCGCAGCGGCGCCGCCCATATCAGAGCGCATGTCTTCCATTCCACTTGCGTTCTTGAGGCTTATACCGCCTGAGTCAAAGGTCAGCCCCTTGCCCACCAATACCAGCGGCGCATCATTCGAGCCCTTATATTCCAATTCAATAAATTTCGGCGGATTGTTGGAACCCCGGGCCACGGAAAGAAATGCATTCATCTTTTGTTCCCGGATCCAGTCAAGGTCGTGCACTGTGCATTTCACGCCGGTTTCTTTCGCCATATCCTGGGCGGCTTGAGCAAGTCCGCCGGGAGTCATGATGTTCGGTGACTGATTGACCAGGTCGCGTGCACGATAAACGCCTGATGCAACAGCCTGTCCGATCCTGACGCCCGATTCAACCGCCGCGATCCTGGATGTATCTGATTCAATTAATGTGAACGCTTCGATATCGCCGCGTTCCGCTGCACTTGTGTGATTTTTCCGCCAACGGTACAAGCCAAATAACACGCCTTCCATTGTGGCTTGGGCTGCAAGGGATGTCTCCACCCCATCCGCACCGAACACTGTGGACGCAATAGACCCGCATCCCAATTCCCGGGCTTTTTTGGCTCCCGTGGCAGATGCCTGTCGGATCCTTTCCAAAGAAATTTCATTTACCTTACCGAGCCCGACCACGATCAAACGCGGGGCAGAGATGGCTCCGTGCGTATAAAGCACGGCCACCTCGTTTAGCTTGCCACGTAAGTCATTGTCCCGCAGTAGTTCGCTGATCGAGCCGTTCAAAGTTTTGTCTAACGCGCCTAATGTGCCTGACTTAATATCCACCCCTTCAAATAGACTGACGAGGATCGCATCTGCGCTCACGGTTTGTAGTGATGTATTTCCAACTCTGATATCCATTTTCACTCCCATTTCATTGAAGATGTCCAACTGCCCTTAAGGCTATCACATCTTTGA
>CAYLOW010000179.1:0-8836 GCA_964385315.1 uncultured Anaerolinea sp. | reverse complement strand
ATTAAAGATTAACAGCGCCCTCCCCGGTGGTCGAGCCGGGAAAAACGCCATTGGTATGTCAATAATACATTAAATATCCTGCATGTAAAGGTTTTAAGGCGTATTAATTGCTCAATAATTTTTGCTTATTTGTTATTGAAAATTCCCCTGGAAGTTATTTAATTATTTCATCACCTGATTTGAATGCATAATCGTGCCCTTATTTTAATGGATGAAAATATGCCCGCTTTCCCTTTGAAATTTTATTTAATTGGTTTGTTGTTTAATTTGCCTTTGATAATCTTATTGATAAAAATATGTTCCGGGTAGGTTGATTAAAAGCTGCAGGCATTGCATATGCCAGGTTATGCCGAAAAATCAGTCATGAGGGTGTCCGGGATAAACATTTCAATCTCACCGGCGTTTATATAAAATTTACGCGTTTTTCATGTATCCATTACAGACAAATAAGTGAAGGGGAATGATACTATGTCAATAATTTGTCATATTTGGAATTTAAAACAGGAAAATCGCCGTTTAACCTTAAATACCATTTAGGGCGGTTTTGGCAATTTTACAGCCTGATTTCGGCTGGCTTTGGTTTTTAAATCAACAGGAATTATCAATAAAACATAGAACTTATATATTTCATAATATCTAATAACAAGGGACTTGTTGATCTGCATCAGAATTAATTATTGACTGGTTATGATAACGACAAAAGGGATAGCCAGTCAAAATAAATTAGGAAATGGATAACCTCCGGCTTTAATAAAACCATCCTGCCTCCCGGAAAAGAAAAAATGACAAGTGCTGCACGAACTGAGAGAATCCCCAGCATATTAATTGTTGATGATGATCCAATTTCCCGATTGATATTGCAGTCCATCCTTCAAAAGGAAGGCTTTGTTGTGATGTCTGCTGTCAACGGCCGGGAAGGCAGGCAGTTGGTTGATCGTGATCCGCCTGATCTGATCATCATGGATATTCAGATGCCTGAAGAAGATGGGTTGACAGCCTGCGCAGCTTTAAAGTCAAATGTCCGCACAGCTGATATCCCGGTGATCTTTATTTCTTCTGTTGAAGATGTAACAACAAAAATTGATGGTTTCAATGCCGGGGCCATGGATTATATAACGAAACCATTTCAAGCCATGGAAGTTGTGGCGCGGGTCAGGCTGCAGATCCGTCTGGTTCATTCTTATCGGGCCATGGTGACAGCCAACCTGGATCAATTAACACATTTAAGCACTTCACAAAGGAATATTCTGGTTCAACCGGATGAGCATCCTGAAGCCGCTTTTTCAGTTTTTTATCTTCCCACCCAGACGGCGGGCGGAGATTTTTACGATGTGATCCATGCCGGAGCCGGCATCTATGATTACCTCGTGGCGGATATCAGCGGCCATCATGCCGGTACAGCCCTGCCTGCGGCGGCACTCAAAGCGCTCCTTCGGCAAAACGCATCCATGCTCTACTCTCCCGTTGAAAATCTCAATTTAATAAACCAGCATTTACGTCCGGTACTTGAGGAAGATCAATACGCCACGTTGATCTACTGCCGATTGAATAAAAGCCGCATGAGCCTGACACTTGTGAATGCCGGGCATCCTTCCGCGATCATTCTCAGGCCGGGGAGGAAGGCCGAGGTCATTTCACAAAGCGGTGACGCGCTGGGCTTATTTGACAGCATAACGCTTGGCATCGTGGAGATGCAGGTTGTTCAAGGCGATCGCGTCTTTCTTTTCTCGGATGGTTTGATCGAGCAGGGCATTGACGGCCCTGTATTCCGGAGGGTTGGAATGGAAAATATGCTCAACCTGATCAACGAAAACCCGGCAGCCCGAATAGAAAAAACCGTGACTGCCATCGAAAAGATTTTATTTCCTGACCCGACAAGTATCAGCGATGATGCGGTGCTGTTGGGATTTGAGGTGCTATGAACCCGTCTGCATCGAATAATCAATGGAGTTGGAAATACCCGGCCAGCCTGGATAATGTTGAGAAGGTTTGTACCAGTGCGCTGGCGGCTTTGGAGGAATACTCGCTTCAAATTAAAGAACTATTTTCCATTGAACTTTTATTACGGGAATCTTTGAATAATGCGGTTATTCATGGCTGCCACGAAAATTCGCTTCTGTCCTTTTCGTGCAGTCTCATGATCACAGATCAGGTTATTGTCATCGAAGTTGCGGATGAGGGTCCGGGTTTTGATTGGCAGGGAAAGCTGCAGGCAAAACCGGTTAATTTGGATGAAACGGGAAGAGGTTTATTGATTTATGATATTTATGCCAATTCCGTAAAATTTAATGAATCGGGTAATTGCATTACATTGAAAATTAATATCGATCAAGGAGATAAGAATGACTGAATTACAAGTGACACAGACTGGCGCGCAAGCTACCATCATTCTTGGGAGAAAACTGACGGCTTCAGAAGTGCCAAATTTAAAAAATGAAATGAAACGGCTGATCAGCGCAGGAGTCAGTTTAATGACCCTTGATTGCAGCATCCTTGCCATGATGGACTCAACCGGGATCGGCTGCCTGGTAGCCGCCTACAATTCCCTGGATAAAGTGGATGGCAAATTATTCATGATCCAGGTGTCTTCAGATATTTTCAGCCTTTTGTGCTCCATGCGATTGGATCGCCGCATCAAAATTACTCCTTTGGCTGCAACCAGGGAGTGATTTATGACAACCACTGAAGATTTTGAAGAACTTCAAATGTATATCGTCGAGTCGCGTGAACATCTGGCGACGATAGAAACTGACCTGCTCGATATGGAAGTGGCGGGCGCAGCGATCGATGAAAAACTGGTTAATAAGGTATTTCGTGCAGCCCATTCGATCAAAGGCGGGGCGGGTTTCTTTGGGCTAAAAAAGATCCAGGAACTGGGTCACAAGGTTGAAAACATCCTCGACCTGATCCGCTCACGGAAACTTGTACCCAACCCTGAAGTCATTAATTTACTGCTGCTGTCTTTTGACTGTTTGCGGATGATGGTTAATGATCATACCAGCAGCAACCTGGTCGACATCTCGGAATTCGTGGTCTCTCTCAGCGGTCTGACGAGCGCCTCCCTGCCTGAAAAGCAGAAAGACTCGGTCAAGAAAATCGTGGATATTAAGTCTCCTACCGGCAGGGTGGCTTTTCGCATTTCTGAATTTGACTTGAACCTTGCAAAAGAGCATGAAGAGTATGTTTATTTGGTCGAGATCGATCTGATCCACGATGTTCACCAGCGCGGAAAGACCCCCTGGGAGGTTTTTAAGAATTACCTTGCCTGCGGTACGCTGATGGAATGCGACTTGAATTTTGAAGCGGTCGGTTCATTGGATGAAGAAAGCTCAAACAATATACCTCTGGACCTTCTTTTTGCATCGATCGTCGATCCCTCATTTATCCATTCCCTTTTTGATGATATTCCACGGGAAAAGATCACTGTTATCCAGGGTCCTGCCAACCCGCAGCCGCTGCTCAAATCGGCGGCGGATGATGTAGAACCCGCCATGTCAGAGGCGGTAATAACCAATGAAAACCCTGTACAGACATTGGCTGTTGCTGCGAATGTAGAACCGGTGCAAAGTCAGGCAGTTGAAGATACCCTGCGGGTGAATGTTAATCTTCTTGAAAACCTGATGAATTTGGCCAGCGAAATGGTACTCAGCCGTAATCAGCTGCAGAATGCCATCCAACGCAGTGACATGCAATCCATAAAAACCAGCAGCCAGCGGGTCAGTTTGGCAACGTCTGAATTGCAGGAGACGATCATGTTGACCCGCATGCAGCCTATCGGAAATATATTGAATAAATTTCCGCGGGTGGTACGTGACCTGGCGGGTTCAACCAACAAGGAAATCGTCCTGGAAATTTATGGCAAGGAAGTAGAGATCGACAAATCCCTGTTGGAAGGATTAAGTGATCCCCTGACTCATATGGTGCGCAATGCTGTGGATCATGGAATTGAAGATCCAAATCAGCGTCTGGCCCAGGGAAAGAACAGGGCAGGCAAGATCATTTTGAAGGCTTATCACGCTGCAGGCCAGGTAATCGTTGAAATTTCAGATGACGGCAGGGGGATCGATACCCAAAAGGTGGCGCAATCTGCAATTAAGAAGGGACTGATCACCGAGGAAAGAGTGAAGTTGATGTCTGATGGGGAAAAGAAGGCGCTTATCTTTTTGGCCGGGCTTTCAACTGCAGAAAAGATCACGGATGTATCCGGCCGGGGTGTCGGGATGGATGTTGTAAAAACCAATTTAGACCGGCTGGGCGGCAAGGTGGATATCGAAACCCAGGTCGGAAAAGGCACCACATTCAAGATCAGCCTCCCGCTGACTCTGGCAATCATTCCAAGTTTATTGGTCTCGGTAAGTGATGAAAAGTTCGCGATCCCGCAGATCAACATCAGCGAGTTGATCCATGTCAGTCCTGACCAGGCAAAGACCCGGCTCGAAGCCGTTGGGGATGCGGAAGTGTTGATCCTGCGTGAAAAGTTGATCCCACTTTTGCGTTTGGCAGATGTTTTAGGGACGGGGAGGATTTGGGAACATCCTGAAACCAGTGAGGTCCATCCTGACCGCCGGATGAGGATTTCCGACCGCCGTTCTCAGCACAGTGATCCCTTCATCCTTACAACCCTGGAGGAAAAGGCCCGGCAGCTGGCCGACCAGGAACGCCGTTCAAACCCTGACCGGCGCTTTCATTCAACCAGCGGGCTCGAAATTGTAGTGATCAATACCGGTGTTTTTGAGTACGGACTTGTTGTGGATGAACTGCATGACTCCATTGAAATTGTAGTGCGCCCGCTTGGGCAGCATCTAAATAAATGCAGTGAGTACACCGGGGCATCTGTCCTTGGTGATGGGCGTGTCGCACTCATTTTGGATGCGGCCGGTCTGGCGGCCAGCGCTCAATTGAATTCGCTTTCGGGAAGTGTACGGGCTTCACAATTACAGCAGCAGGAAAAACAGGCGGGTGATATGCAAAAAGACCAGCTCACCCTGCTCCTTTTCCATAATGCCCCCCATGAATACTGCGCTGTTCCGCTTGATATGGTTGAGCGCATTGAGCACATCGACCGAAGCCAGATCGAATGGGCCGGAAACCGGAGGACCATGCAGTATCGTGGTCAGAGCCTGCCCTTATTAAGCCTGAAAGACGCAGCCGAAGTTGGAGTTATTGCTGATACTGCTGATCTGGTGGTGCTGGTGATCGATCTGGAGGGACGCACGGTTGGGCTGCTGGCTGCGCAGCCGGTGGATGTGATCGAAGCTGTCTTGGCAGTTGATGGAGTGACACACCGTCAAAAAGGAATTTCCGGTTCCGGCATCATTGGCAATGATACGACCTTGCTGGTGGATGTCTACGAAATTGCCGAGGTTGTGCTTGGTTTGAAACAACAGACTTCCCTTGTAGTAGAAGAGCAGAAAGGCCCAACTCACAATCAGCCTCGGAAGGGCGCCGTCACAATTGTGCTCGCCGAGGATTCAGGTTTCTTCCGCAACCAGGTCACAAAATACCTGGAATCAGAAGGGTACCGGGTACTTGCCGGTGAAGACGGGCAGGCAGCTTTGAACCTGCTTCGCCAGCATGTCGATGAAGTAAACCTGGTGGTCACTGACATCGAAATGCCAGTCATGAATGGATTGGAATTTACGCGCAGCATCAAGGCTGATCCGGCATTGATGCATTTGCCCGTCATTGCACTGACCACCCTGGCGGATGAAGACGATATCGCTGCCGGGAAAGCAGCCGGCGTGATCGCCTATGAGATCAAGCTTGATAAAGAGAAGCTTCTGCAGACCGTCCGGCAGAACCTTCCTTGGTAATTTTAAATCCTGGAGTCGCGCGTATGAAGAAAATTTTGGATCGTCAAAATATACGTACAAAATTAATTATTTTTATTTTGGCGCCAGCCATAATTATCATGGCGGGCATTCTTGTAACACTCATTCTTTCCTCCCGGGCGATCGCGCAGGCACAATCGGATGCTATTATGGAAACGATCGCAAAAGAGCATGGTTCTGTTGCGGATGCTGAACTGGAAATAGCCATGGATGCCTCACGAACCCTGGCGCAGGTTATGCAGGGTTTTGAAGACACTCCGATGGTTGAACGCAGAGCCGATTTCACCCGCATGTTAAGACTGGTATTGGAAGCAAACCCTAACTTTATTGGTGTTTGGACCTGCTGGGAACCCTATGCTTTGGATGGATTGGACGGGAAATTTGCCAACACTGCCGGGTATGATGCCAGCGGTAGATTTGTGCCGTATTGGAATCGGTTTGGGGGGCAAATCTCCCTTGTTCCCCTGGTGGATTACACCGAGGCTGGCGCAGGTGATTATTATTTACTCGCGAGGGACTCAGGGGAAGAAATAATAACGGAACCTTATCGTTATGAAGTTGGTGGAAAAGCAATTTGGCTGACTTCATTGGTTGTACCCATTAAGGATTCAAAGGGGAAAGTGGTCGGTGCTGCAGGTGTGGATGTGGACACCAGCTACCTTCAGGGTTTATTTGGTGAAGTAAAGGTTTATCAAACCGGCTATGGCAGGCTGCTTTCTGCAAAGGGAGTGGTGATTACCCATTTGGACCCGACAAGAATTGGGAAATTGGGAGGTGAGTTTGACGGAGCCAATGGGACAGATATTTTCAACGTCATGCAGAAAGGGGAGGTTTTTTCGAGTGTTGAATATTCTGAAGCCTTGAAAATGGATACACTCAAAGTTTATGCCCCAATTTTCGTTGGTAAAGCCAAAACCCCCTGGATGTTTTCCATAGCCGTTCCCCAGCAGGAACCTTACCAGGATATCAACACCCTAATTATCCGAATTGGGATTATTGGTGTCATCGGAATAATTTTCTTTGCCGCAATTATTATCTTCGCTTCCACCACCATTACCAGACCGTTGGTACAGATTATCGGAATGGTTAAGGATATTTCAGAGGGGGAGGGTGATCTGACAAAGCGTCTTACTGTTGCCTCCCAGGATGAAGTTGGAAAACTTGCCGGGTATTTTAATGATTTTGTAGGGAAACTTCAATCATTGATCCAAAAAGTGGCAGTGAATACGCAGTCTGTTGCATCTTCCTCCACAGAACTTTCGGCCATCTCGGAGGAAACCAACTCGGCCGCCAGCGAATCCCTCAACAGATCCAATAGCGTAGCTGCCGCAGCGGAAGAGATGAGCATCAACACCGTGTCGGTGGCCGCCGGTATGGAACAGGCAAATACCAGCTTGCATGCCGTGGCGACTGCGGTTGAGGAAATGACAGCCACGATCGGTGAAATTGCGCGTAACTCTGAAAAGGCCCACTCGACCACCGAGCAGGCAGCCCAACAGGTGGATCAATTTTCGGTGATCATGAAAGGTCTTGGTCAGGCAGCCCAGGAAATTGGCAAGGTGACCGAATCAATAACGAGTATCTCCTCGCAAACCAACCTGCTTGCGTTGAATGCCACAATTGAGGCAGCGCGTGCGGGCGCGGCGGGGAAGGGGTTTGCGGTCGTGGCAAGCGAGATCAAGGAACTCGCCCAGCAAACCGCGGCAGCGACGAGTGATATCAAGGAAAAGATAGCAACGATCCAGGGCTCAACAGCCGGCGCTGTGGCGGATATCGATAAGATCGTGCATGTGATCCGGGACGTGAATGAGATCGTAATGAGTATAGCCGCCGCCATTCAGGAACAGGCCACGGTGACGCAGGATATCGCCGGAAACATAGCACAGGCATCAAGCGGGGTTCGGGATTCAAACGCCCGGGTGGCGCAAACATCCGCGGTGATCAACAGCATGACGAAGGAGATCGTAGAAGTAAATTCTTCGGTTGGGCAAATCGCCTCCGCAAGTACCCAGGTTCAAACCAGCGCATTGGAGCTTTCACAGCTTGCTGAAAAACTGGGCCAGATCGTTGCGAAATTCAAATTGTAGGCACACACCTCGAACAATAGATGTTCACCACGGTGTACAAGATTCACAGCTGACAATCAAGGAGATAAACCATGAGTAAATTTTTTGAAGATATGAAAATTGGCAATCGGCTTTTGATCGGTTTTGGGATATTGATGCTGTTGATCCTGGGGACTAGCGGGCTGGCGATATGGGGCAACAATGCCATTAATCAGGGTTTGGATACGACGGTTTTGTATGCAAATAAACTTGAACGTTCTTATATCATTGGATCTGCGATCGACCGGATTTTTCTCGATATTAGCAACCTTGCCATTGCTCCTGATACAGATGACCTAGATCAACTGCAGGCAGATGTCGTCGCCCAGCGCGCCATCTATGCAGAGAATTTGAAGTTTTTTCAAGACGCAGCCACGAATGATACCGACAAAGGGCTGTTGAAAAACATGGCGGACGCCATTGACATTGCAAAGGAAGCCAATAACGAAGTCCTTGCCCTGGCTGCAGAAGGCAATGCTGCCTGGACCGCCGGAAATAGGGCGAAGGCGGAGAAAATCTATCACGAAAAAAGTTTTCCAGCAGATGATGCAATAAACAAGGCAATATCAGAATATACTGCCTATCGGCAGGAACGTGTCGTTGAAAAAGATGATGCGGCGGCAGCCTTAATGAATACATTGCGCGGCTGGGCCATAATTGCCGCAATTATTTCGCTCGCGTTAGCAATATTGTTAACCATATTTATTACCCGGAGTATCACTATTCCATTGGCAGATGCCACGCATTTTACCGGTATGCTGGCTTCTGGTGATTTTTCAAAGGATCCGCCAGAGGCATTCAAGAAAAGGGGGGATGAACTTGGAGACCTGGCGAGGGCATTTCAGACGATGGTTGGGAATGTCCGCTCCCTGTTGGGCGGCATCACAAATGGAGTTCAAA
>CAYLOW010000178.1:0-8905 GCA_964385315.1 uncultured Anaerolinea sp. | reverse complement strand
GTTCAGAATACTTTTCAGCCCTTTCAATGGTGTTGCGATCTGAGTGATTGACTCCACCGGAGGTGCTGCTTTCCCGCTCCCAAACCGGTACGTGGCGATTACATTATCCTTTCCCGACGGAAGCCTTTGCCCGGAAAATCCGTCGCCAAATGTGATATAAGTTTCCCCTTCTTCATCCTGCCTGACAATATAGATCAGGTCAGAAGGGGAAGAAATGTAAAAATTTGGCACCTCATTCCAGAGCATCCCATTAACACGGATCTCAAGGACACTTTTTACTGCCTGGTCATTTTCAGCAGAAGGTGAGAACAAATAAGTAAGGGGTTTCTTTTTTAATTTGAAGGTCTGGCCTGCGAGAGAGGCATCCCCACTGCCGAGAACTTCCTGCCTGACCGTCTCACCACGGATCGCACCGATCACATTTCCATATACATCAACGGGATGCGACAATGGTCCATTCCAACCTTCACCCTGGTTCAGTTTAAGGATTTTTTCTTCATATCCGACCCGGGCTTTCAAACTAAGTCCTATGCTGTTTTTATCAGAAATAATGAAGTGCTCAGGGTCGAAGTTTTCGAATGGTTTTTCTACCTGCTCTTTCAGCGTTAACAGGTCCGTGGAATAAAGCATGGTCCTTGCCTCATTCACTACCTGGCCGGCAAGGTGCATATTGAAATGCAACTGTAACTCACCGGCAATAGTTTTTTGCCAGAAATCCGTTTCAATTTCATTCTGTGAGTTGACGTTTATATTCCTGTCAAGGACAATTTTTGTCGCTTTTATGGTATTTCCTGCAATTTGATAGGTGTAGCTGTTGATAATGATAGTAGTATCCTTGCTTGCCTTTATATCGGCTTCGTCAATCGATTGAATTATAAACCATCGGAATTCTTTACCTCTGGAGATCAGGATATAATCGCCTTCGGACATCTCAGGGTAAAGTTTGTCAAGGATTAGCGTATTGTTTTTCGTGATGCTGGAATCATCATCTTTTATCTCAAGGATCCTGGCAATTTGCGACGGATAGAGCAATTTTAAGCTTGCAAGAGCCGTGTCGCCTGCCAGGGTCAGACCAGATTGAAATGATACATTAGAATAAGCAATATTATTCGTGCTGGTATAAGGTGTCGCATTATTTGCCCTGATTACCTGGTTTTGTGTATCGTCATTGGCATCAATTAAAAACAGGATCATGTTCGGATTAATTACGGTAAAGGGATCCAGAAGCAGTTTTGAAGGATTTGTAATACCGATGGTATACGGAATAATTGGTTCGATGCTCCAGCGGTTAGTGAAAGGATGGATAAACAGATCATGCGAAGTCTCAAAAACCTGGGGAGGATTACCACCGAATGCACCTGATCTGAATGCGGTTCCGGAAGGGATCTTCAGTATTTGCCTGCCTTCGGCCATGGCCGCGAGAGATACAAATGCTGCTGCTGCCGGTCGTGGAAGGTAACCCAGCAGGGAGGCAAGCTTTTTGACTGAGGCACGCTGCCTGGCGGTTCTCACGTATGATTCATTTGCGATCACCTCATCATAGAATGCGATGGAATCGCAGATGTATGCCCACATTTCAAGCAGCATGATCCCCGGATCGTCCCCTTGCCTTGCCCGCCAATAATATAGAGGGAACTTTGAGTGGATATCCGCCAGCATCGCATTCCGGAAATCACTGAAACTGGCAATCTGTCTTGGGATTGTATTCAGACCTGCCATGATCCTTAAGACCGGTGGAAATTCCTGCATGTCACAGGGACATCCTTCCCGTGACTGTAACTCTGAGATGAAACTGCAACAGTTCATGCGCCACCCTCCATGATTAATTTGACAGATCCCCGTTCAGGAAACAGGGGATCATTTTCGATCCTGATAATCGTTTCTTTCCCCGGATCGTAAAAACGTTCTTTAAAGTCGGTCCATGGGAACCAACCTTTTCGCTTGAACCTGATGCGTATAACCGCATTTACGCCCGGGACGGCTTGTAAAGCTGCCTCCAGGTTGGAACGGTCCAGGACCATACCGAAAGTAAACCGGTCGGCTGAAAAATATCCCGCTTTTCGGTGCATACTGCCTTTGCCGAACAATGATTCAAGAATTTTCTCCTTGACTTCGCCCCTGCAAGATCCTGGTGCCACGCAGATAGTGATCTCGAGGTTAAGGTCAGCATAATTTGGTTTCATCACATGCACTTCTCTTCCTGCCTGACGAAACAGGTCGAGATGAAGGATTAGTTTTTTGCGGTCCTGGCTGGTCAGATCAACAGAACCTTTTGGATCAGGGGTTACAAAAGCCGAAAGCCAGCTTCCTGTCCACCTGAAAGATGCCCCTGCCTTTTGCACCCAGTCGAGCCGTTCGGCAACCCGGGCATAATCGCAGGGAATAACAGCGCGTTCCGTTATCGACCTGAACCTGTATGGCGCGAGCTTTCTGATCTGGTCCAGGCTTTCCGGATCCCTGCCATTGACTGCAGGCAGAGGATTACGGATGGCATTGATGAAATTCAGGGAAGGATTAAAATGTATGATGGTATTTGCAGGCACATTGCTTTTGACTCCACCGCCCAACCGGTAAGTTGCCTTGAAGATTGTACCTTCAGCGGGCATCCTGCCAAACTCGCCATCTCCGAACCGGATCGTGGTCCCTTCACCTGAGGCATAGTCGATATGGACAATCTCACTGCCGTCCCTCTGGTATCCGACAACCCGCCTCCATGTCCCGTCATCCAGGGTATAATCCGGATCATCGGAATCGGACGAATAAGTCCCTACCAGCGACCGCCTGCATTCCCATTTACCGAAGATATTTTCAACTAATGCGCTTCCGGAACCGGTTATTTTCATTTCAGTAAGGTCAACCTGGGGAACAGGTTCATCTTTATCATTCACTGACCAGGCCAGCGGCTCCTCTTCCGAACCAGGAAGGTTGAAAAGATAAGCTACTGAACCGTCTCGGCCTTCACGTTCGATTGCCTGGTCGATATCTTCCTGTAATGCGATGGGAAGTGCCAGGAAATCCGAACCCGTTTTCGGGCCGATGATAAATAGTTTTTCATACAGTTTCCCGGCAGTGACCTGGACCATATTGCCATGAATCTCAAGATTGCATTTCATGCAGATCTCGAAAGGCAGGGCCTGGGCATTTTCCCATGCAATATGCGTAATGTCCTGACCGTTCAGTGGATCAATCGTATCTTCAGCTTTGATAAGCCTGACCATGTGACGCCTTGCAGCGATGGATGCATCCTCTGGATTGGTTTGGAACAGCACCCATTTGCCGTTTTCTTCATTTACAGGCAGAATCCCTGATTGAAGCGCATTTGCGTGGGCCCCCTGAAGGAACATATCGGTGCAACCGACAGGCAGGCATACGTTTCTTTCGTCCTGGATATATGGAAGCAAAGTGTTTAATTCATCATTCACCGGAAATTTTTTATCTTTCAATTGATCTGACAGTCCCTGCCCTGCTTCAAAATAAATTTTCGCTCCGCTGTCACTTTCAGCCCATACATCTTTTCCTGCCAGGATCTCATTCTGACCAGAGATTATGTTAATATCCAGCCATGTAGATGCTCCTTGCCCGTCATCGAGGTCATAATCGATCAGTCGTGCATGCCGTCGTACCGATCTGCGCTGGGTGGCAGTCTCAAGGTAGGCTTCGCGCCCTATTCGGTCCTGGTAATAGGCCATCTCGTCGCCGAGTGCGCTCATCACTTCTGCCAACATAATCCCTGCATCGGCTTCCAGACGCTCTTTCCAATCCGGGTATTTCAGCGATGCAAAATCAAGCAGGGCCCGGCGGAAACTCCAGAAATCCCTGGCCAGGTAATCAATGGGGAAATCGACTTCCTGTTCAGGCGGACATTCATGTTCGCGTGTTTTGCAATCCAGGTCGCTCGGGTAATTTACTTTGAAACTGAAAACGATATCATTAAAATAACGATCAACCTTCTGGCTTTCAATTCTGAGCCGGTACAAGGTGAAATCTCCCGGAAATAACGTGGTGATCTTCAGAACATCCCGTCCGCCCATGACCTCCCACTCAGTCTTTTTTACGGGGATTACCGGAAGTTTTGTCTTCGAAGTGCTGCGTATGGAAATATCACCCGGACCAATGGTGGCAAGCAGAGTATTGGGCTTAACAGTATCCGATTGAAAAAAGTAAACCTTCAGGTTGACCTGGTCCTTTTCGACATGGACAAAATCGATCCCGGTAACTTTGTCCTGATCGAGCAGAACATGAAAACGGTCAAGGGGCTCGCTCATATTGCTACCTCCACATTTAAATATTGGGGTCCGCTCTGTGCCTTGAGCCAATAACTGATCCAGATCTCCAGCCGCTCATTGTTCGCTTCAACTTTCACTTCCTGCACCGTGATCAGGCTTCCGAGCCAGGTGTTCAATGCTTGCAGGATCGTGATCTGAGTCAGGCTCGCCGTCACATCATCATTTGGAGCAAAGACCATCCTGCGGATCCCGCAGCCGAAATCGGGACGGTTGATCCGCTCTCCGGGACTTGTAAAAAGCACCTGCAGGATCATTTGTTTTACATGTTCTGCAAAGTTATTCTCGGCAGCCATGGTCCCCAGGCTACCATCAACAGCGAAGGGATACTTTATACTATGAAGCGCTGATCCCATAATGTGGTTGTTTATTGGGCAATCATGTTTGAGGAGGTTCCTGTATTTCAATCTTTATAGCAGTATTATAGGATGTCCCATCGAAGGTAATGTTGACTTTAAAGGCATCTGCATGAGAGGCCAAGTGCCTCACCACTCCTTTTGCGATAGCGATGAATAATAATTGCATCTGCGGATTTGATGCCGGAGCTGCAGAGCCCATCACTTTTAGCCACTCTTCCTTAAAGGCCTCTTCGATGGCTTGCGCCATGCTGCCTTTATAATCTACCGTGGCGATTGTTCCTGGTTTTAGTGGCATAGCTGCTGGATTATCCTGTTTTTACTTTGATAGATAAGAGGCTGGGCGTTGGCGGCATCATGGGAGCGACCGGAGGTGCCGGCGTGACAGGGAGAACACCGAGAGCCAGTTCCCCGGGGTGTAAATGTGCATTGAAGGTAGTGACAACCTGGGTGAGGTATTGGAGCAGATCGTCGCCAAAAACAAGTGGATGTGTGGAATTCTCCACCAGCTCGATCTGCGGGGCTTCTACCACTACCTTTAAGTTTGCATTGATTTTGATCTTTCCCTGCTGAGCGTCAATCGTCAGAATGTTACTGCCATTCTGATCACTGAGGGTGATAACCTTGCTGGTATCATTGAAGGTAGCCATCAGGCCCTCTGCTGTGCGAAAAATCTTCAGGCTGGGCGATGCAGTGGTCCCTTGTTCATTCTGCGGCAGTTCGCCATCGGCCCAGAAGCCACCGCTCCAGATCGGGTAGGAGGCGTCGCCTGCTTCAAATTCGACCCAGACACCGGCGCCGGCTTCCGGGATGGCGTATGATCCCATCCCGGACCCGGTGTAAGGAAGGCATGGCATGGCCCAGCTTTCTATGTCGCCTAGCACAGCGGGTACTCTAACTTTGATCCTGCCCCTTGTTGTAGGATCGTTATTATCGGTGACCACACCACGGTATTTCCCAAAATAGCGGTTGCGGATCCAGTCGATCATCTGATCGTACTGCCCGTCTCCTGTTTTAACGTCCCCAGCCATTACGAACCAGTTTAATATCCATTTTGTGTTCTATAGCGTTGATTGTATGTGTTACTCCCGATACAAAGTACTTCCCGCTGTGACGGCTGCCTGCGCCACGGAGTTCCACGACGGTGTGCGGCCTGATGATCGCTCCAAGTTCCGCTACTGTCGTCTGGCAACTGGCCTGGATGAACCAGTCGGCCTCGATCAGCGCCCCTTCGCCCCTCGACTGCAGGTCGCCGACATCGTTGGCCGGAGCGGAGAGATGCACCGACCGGGTATCCCCGGTAATGTCGATAAGTCCGATATCTCCAAGGATGGTTTGCGGTGTCTTTAAGACCGACAGATCGATGTTGCTCTTGGCATTCAGGTCAAGTTGGACTCCTGCAATGCTCGTGGGTCTTTCCACGTCCCAGTTGATGTCGAGTGTGGAGATGTTCGGGGAATCCAGGTTGATGACCAGTTGTGCTGCAGGGGTACCGCCTAATTGCGGACGCTTGAAATGTGCTGTCTCCATGCCCAGGGCATCACAGCTTATCCAGAAGTAATAACCATTCCTCCTTGCCAGGCGACGGATAAAAGCGAAGTCGCTTTCCCGCTGGACAAGCGAATGTTTGTTTTCATAATGCCCTGCGGAGGTGGTTTCCACATCCGGGGTATAGCCATATTTTGACAGAATATTCTGAACAGCATCACTGTCGGTCAGATCCTTCCAGATTGTGGAGCGGCTTTCACGGTCCATTTTGATGGAGGTATCCGATCCCTTCACATCCATTGTTGATCCTGCTCCGCCATGCTGCAGATGAATGCTGTGGGCATGTGCCGGTCCTTTCACAAGGCAATGGGCCATATTATCCAGGTAAGCTATCACTGAAATGTCCGATCCAGCATCGAGGCGTTTATCGATAAGGTAGGGGAGGTCGCCCTGGAGGATATCCACCCCGTAGCGCAGACTAAAGGTACTGGCTTCTCCTGCCTGTTCTGAAACTTCAATGGAAATTGCCTGCGAGAGTTCGGCGTCATTTTGACCGTTCACTGCAATGGCAATGCCTGTAGTCATTTTGTGCGGGTCTTTTGAGGAATGACAATTTCTCTTTTCTCTGAAAGCGCTTCCGGCAGCATGGTGCCGTTCATTTCGCAGATGCGCCAGTATCCGGCCGGATCATCCAGGTATTGTTTGGCAAGATGGTCCAGCCTCTGGCCTTGCTTCAGCAGGTGCCTGCCGAGGGGAGCCTGTTCAGGTTCAGGCGTGACTGGCACCACAATGACCTTGCGGTCCCGGTGGTCATTCACCTCGTAAGTTTTTAGTTTTGCGTAACGGCTTTTATCGTCGAACATTATCTTTAATTGTTTACTAAATAATTTGTACACTAAGGCCTATCTCAATTTATATAGGTTTAAGATGATCATCTTTTTATCATTAATACCATAAATTATATTACCCGCCCTTGCAACATTTGAAAATGTTTCTTCATAATTGCTTGTAAATGATTTGATTATGATAACATCCCCGGACATATCTAAAATTACAATTTGGTAATCATTTTGATTTTTTGCAAAAAACTGGTTTTCATGACCCTTTTCACCCCCTTGCTTATCAGAAGTGCGATCACTATAAAGAAAAATTACTTTTGGATCGGTCTTTAATTGATAGATTCCTTTATAACCTTCGCTTAGTTTCAGGTAAGATTTGCCCCAGGCAGAATAGTAATGATTTCCATCAGCAGTCGGTTGGCTGATAATAGTAACTTGTACATGAATTTTGTTTAAATCATTTTCCTTCAGCCAATCTTCAAGATCTTTATATTTGAATTGCAAGTCCTTGCCAACTAAGCTATTAATCCTTTGTTTTTCAATAATATCATCAATTTTTATTTGGTCAGTTGTATCATCTTTAAGGTTTATTTTATTATCAGTTTCAATTATCCCCTGGCAAGGAGGCATTTTTATGGGTATTATTAATGCATTATATCCAGTGGGAAGCTCAAAAACAGGAAAACAAGTAAGAATGTCTCCGCTAACCTTTGTTATGGCAGTATCGCAATAATAGCGTTTGGAATAGGTAAATCCGGGAAAAAGTTCAGGGAAATTGGTATTTGTAAATGTTTTCTCAACTAGTGTAGTTTCGGAAGATGAAATAAGCGAAGCTTTGAAACTTACTGATTTAATAGTATCCTCAGGTATTATGGTTACCTGATACTTACCGGGTTGTATGAGTTTAACACTCCATTTTACCTGTGCCTTAATTGGAACAATATAGAATAATGATGTAAAAGCCAATGTAAGGAATACAATTATTTTCTTTGCTTTCATGGCATTATGGATGTTTAATTTGGCACAACGATAATTACTTCTTCTGAATCAAGGGGAGTTGCGATAATAGGTTCAGGCTTGACAGCATCCCAGCGTAGAATAAGTTTCTGTACTTTTTCATTCCCGGTTTCTGAACCTCCTTCAACCGTAACAAATTTATAGCCTACAGTAACTCCTGCTTTTTTGACCTGCCTAACAGTAAAACTGATCTCCATCTGGAAGTCCCTTAAATTGAACAAAGCCCCTTCTTTATTGGCAATTCGCAGACTATCAGCAATGTAAAGTTCATGCTTCACATTTCTTACCATTGTTGAAATTTCAAGTCCGGTTGTATCATTGCCATTCACAAACTCTTCGGCTTTTTGTCTGGTTGCTTTCACAACAAAAAAACTAAGCGATAGAATGATGATGATGATCAAACCAGGTCCCAGGCTAAAAGTTATTTTCTTAGAGAACCATTTATCTATTGAAAACTGATCCTGACTCATATCTTATTGTATTGTCCTAAATAGTTTTATAAGGACCGACCGGAGGTTGTTGGGTATAATTAAAAAGGCAGCATGGCTAAAATGGATTCTGCACCATTGGCAAGGTTGGCGAGGGCTAATCCTTCCCTCAACCCTTTAGTATACATATAAGACATCACTGCAAGATCTTCTGATAGTGTCCGATCCTTCGATTTTGAAGCGAACGATTCCAATTTGAGCACTTTCAATCCAAGGGAGACTTTTGCCTGTATCGGGAATAAAGTAGGGGAAAATGATTGTTCTTCGATTGAGAGACTGGTTATTCTTACAGGTAATATACGGCCCGGACCCCATATGAAAAGAAGGACAGGTACTTTATTTTTAGGAACCGCTTCCTGGCTAGGTCCAATGGTAGAAGTCTGGCCTGATATGACATCATCTGCTACAACAGGATACAGTAGCATTTCAAGGGC
>CAYLOW010000177.1:0-8920 GCA_964385315.1 uncultured Anaerolinea sp. | reverse complement strand
AATGTCCCGTTCGAGTTCAGGTGTTTTGGGAAAACCACCCGGTATTGCTGTGTTGAAGGTCTGGTGTTCTCGTAATGGAGTTCCATTTAATAATTTTATACAAATTTAAAATAAAGCGAACATATGTTCGTATTATTTTGGCATTAATTTAGAAACGAATATTTTTTTTGTGATTTTTTCTTTCAAACGATCCACTACATAATACACCACCGGAACCAGGAAAAGCGTCAGGATAAGTGATGACAGCAACCCGCCGATGATGACCCATGCCAGTCCGTTTTACCATTCAAACCCAGGCAGTTTGCCACTATTGCCGCATGCTGCAAGAGATACATTCATCTATTTTCTGATTTTGGTGATTTTTTGTCCTCAACAAATAATGCGACAATCCCAGTGAATTTCGGAAATTTGTGATCGATCCGGAGGGTTGAGAGAATGTTAAAGACATATTACGTCGATTCCGCCGGTGAATGAAGTAAAATGGTCTATTTTGAGCTGA
This sequence comes from uncultured Anaerolinea sp., assembly GCA_964385315.1. GTDB lineage: Bacteria > Chloroflexota > Anaerolineae > Anaerolineales > Villigracilaceae > Villigracilis. The sequence goes on along the minus strand of CAYLOW010000177.1, from coordinate 8,421 downwards.
TGATACTCAGGACAGAATGATTGACAGCAGGATGACCTTCGAAAAAACTTTAATTTGGCTGAAGTCTTCTTCAGATATTCAGGATACTTGGAGTGTTTTCTGATAAAAAAATGGGTGATGGATTCATAGGTAATGTTTGGATTGATTTTGTTCTACTTTTATCTTTGAGGGTTTATACTCGGTTTATTATATTATGGTACCAGTTAACAAAGTTGCAATATATCCGCTGGTTCGTTAAAACCAATTGATAAAAAATGATACCTGTCAAGGCGCAAAAAATTCCAAGGATTACATCAATGGTATAGTGATGACCTGAATAAATAGCGGAACACCAGATACCAATCATAAAAAAACCGAAAAGAAAGTTGAACCAGCCACATTTGGCTTTAAATCCATAATAGAGAATGATAACCGGGTAAGCGCAGTGCAGCGATGGTATTGCCGCGAAAACATTTGAATTCTTCGAATAGATTGATCCAAAAACATTCAGATGGATAAGCTGGTCAAACCGGGCTAATCCGGCTGCACTGCCCGGGGTAAGAAGGTTTAGCACAAAGCCATATTGGCTCACATACCAGGGTGGCGCAGCAGGATGAACGTAGTAGATGATGAACCCCAACAAGTTCACGAGCAGGAAGGTCAAGGAGAAATGCAAAAACAATTTACGGTTGGAAAAGTAGAGATAAACGGCGAAGCCAAGCGGAACGGGCATCCAGTTAATATAGAACAAACCACTCATAAAGTCGGCTACAGCATTGTGATTGGCCGCGAAGAATTCATTGAGCGTTAGCCTTGCAAATTGCGCATCTATTCCAAAAAGTTGTTTTTCAAGGTGGTACAATGGGGCAATATCAACCGTATGGTATAAGTAATTCGGAAAGACACGCATCACATCGTACAGTATACCAAATATGGCGAAGATTGCAAACCCAAGAATAAATTTACGGGTACCTTTTCCAGCGTAATACAGGAGATTAATGGTCAGAATAATCATCCAATGTTCTATCCTTAATCCGGTCAGAAACGATATGATGGTTATGTATCCAATCGACACAATTGTCAGGATTAATGAACCGGGAGGAAGACGATCGATTATTTTTTGCATGATCATTCAGATTTACAAGCTAACTCAAGGAATAACTCTTTCGTTAACAACATTCCCCGTTGCGGGATCTATTCCATTAATGTCAATATATTTAACTGACGACGGAAATCCCAACGAATTAGTCACGGAACAGATAAAGAGATTGGTCAACTCTGCCATTCTACCATTAATGCTGATCATTGCTTTATACTGATTGTTTTTCCCGCTCCGCATCAGATAAATCGCCCTTTTCTTAAATGACCTGAAGTGTATCAGATGGACTCCTTTGTCCAGAATATGAACATCAAGTCCGTATACTCGGTTTTGGATAAAAGAGAGCTCTTTTCTGGCGCCTCCTTCCTCATAGCGGATCCACAACGGATGCAACGGTTCCTTTTTATCAAGATTCCCGTCAGCCTGGTAGTTCAGTTCATAAATGACCGTGTTCCGGTTATGGGTGCGCTGCACATAAAAAAGCACTTTTTCATTAAGCTGCGGCACTGGATATTTGCCATCTTCAGCCGGGTTGCCGGTATCGTCATTCCCCGCAAGGCTGGGTACTGCGAGACCAAACCACATGAGCAATATCAGGAATTTCGTTTTCATGACGGATTGAGGGTTTTGTTTGTTTTTCAAGTTGATGTTTGCTGTGGATGAGCCGACTAACGGCCGTCATGTTTGAAAGAGCCGCAACGGCTACCAATGGGTAGATAAAAATGGAGATCGTCTCAATGATTGCAAAGGAGAACCAGGGAGCAAAGGTCTTTTGATTGCCACCCGACCAGTAGGAAACAATTCCGCAAATCAGGGCTGAAGCCCCGATGATGACTATCCGTTCAGGCCGCTGCATTAATCCACCCTTGCATTGCACGCCGATACTTTCCGACCGTGCCCTTATATAGCTCACCATCATGGAGCCAATGAGGGCGATAAACCCAAACAGCGATCCCAGAAAATAATGATGGGCCACAAGGAAATAACAGATCCCTAAAAACATCACCAGTTCGCTGTAACGGTCGAGCACCGAATCGTACAGGGCACCATACCGGGTTTCCATCTTGCCTTCACGGGCAAGGCGGCCGTCGAGTATGTCGAAAAATCCGGCAAAGAGGATCAGGGCCCCTCCCCATCCCAGAGGGGTAAGGTCGCCCTTGGCACCATGGTCGGCGCCATAGACCATCACGATGGCCGCAAGGATGTTGAGTATAAACCCAATGGTCGTGATCATGTTGGGGGTGACCCGCATTCGGATCAGGATTTTTACCAGTGGCTGGATCAGCCTGTAAATCCATAACTGTGCTTTTGTTTTCATCGCTATTTGTTTTTAGAAATCAAATTTAAATCTGACCCTGATGCCGAAGTTTGACACAAAGGGATGATCGAGATAAGTCAACCGCTTGACAAATTCAACCCTGAATAACTTCAGTATGTTTCCAATCCCGGCACTCACCTCTACATAGGGTCCTTCATCGAGAGCAAAGGTTACCGGAGTCCCGGAAGTTTCTCCGGGTAATCCGAAAGGATCAACCGGAAAACGGAAGAGATCAGGATTGTCACTGGGATTATTTAAAGTTGTCAGTCGCCCGAAAAGGACCTTGGCCGCAACAAATTCACGCCACTTCAGCTTTTTGATCAGCGGGATCTTGTTAAAGAAAAATCCATTGAAGCAGTGGTCTATGTTCAAGGATATATATTCATCGCTGACAAATTCCAGGAAGTTCATCAGGTTATAGGAGGCAATCTGGTACGAGTAGGTCTGGTTGGCCCGGTGTATGAAAAGCAACGGATAGGGCACCTTCCCGAATATCTTTCCTCCCTCCAAAATGACATCAGTATAGCCCAGTACCGAAAGATAAAAGCGTTTGCTTACACTGAGTTTTACATTCAGATAATCGTAATCATTTTGCAGAAATTTTGAACCATATGTCAGCTGAAGTTGTGTTACCGGGTACTTGTTTGCCATGGGTATGCGGTATTGTTTTCCCTGGTAGAAGTGTTCATCCGGCGCATATCTCAGCGTCACTGCGACTTCAGAAATGTCGATATAGGCGGGGTCATTGGTGTGTTGGAGGTAATCAACGCTATTGAAATAGAGGTCCCCGCCCGGGCGCTGGCGCAAGAACTGGTATGCGATATTGAATGAAAAATGGTTTTTAAATTCGTTGAGATGCTCGATCCGGAAAGTTTTGTTGTAAAAGAGCTTGTTGTTAACACCACGTTTGAAAGAGAGCAGGAAATTATCCTCCTGAACGAATTGGAGCTCCTGCCCCGGAATTTTTGTTTCATCCTGGATGCTCACCCTGAGAGATTTTACCGGGAACTCAAATATCGACCGCTTTGTCAGTGAAAAGGTGGATCCCAGATAATATTTGACTTTTTGGTCAGTAAACCCATAAGCAACGTAAGTTTCCAGGTTGACACGCTTGCTGAACTTATCAGTTGTCCGCCCGCCAACACGCAGACGGTAACCTTCAACCGGGTTATAACTGTAAAACGTGTTGACCGGACCGATCTCAAAATACCCGAGATTTCTGTATCCGGCAACAAGCAGCATGGTAATGTTCATAACGTTTTTAAATACCGGCAGCCGCTTTACGCTGTCGATCATTGCATAAGTGCCACTCTCGGTCTTCGTTAGTGAATCATGCCGGTGGAGCGCCCAATAGGTTGCATCGCGCAAGTTGGAACTGTCCAGCTCAACTTTGTTATCATGTTGAATAATTGTATCAGAAATTGGCAGGTTCAACCGGATATTCCTGTAGGAAACAGCGCGCTCTCCATAAATTCCAAGTTTGTCCTTTGTCAGTCCGAAATCGATGCCAATCATGTCGTTTGTCAACATCCAGCTGTCATTTCCGATATTTGAAAAATCCTGGACGATTTTAACCTCTTTCGCCCAGTTAAGGTTTATTTCCGATGGTATTGAAATTTCAATTTTTTTTACTGCATAATTGCTGTCTGCGGTGATGAAAAGAAATCCCTGAAACAACAGGTCGGTTTTATTCCGGGGGGCAAACAGCATTTTATAGCAACGAATGCTGTCAACCATTACGGTATCCATGATAAAAAAACGGTAAAACGAAGGTGCGCTGGAAGCGATCGGGCTTAAAAAGTTGTTTGTCAGAAAGGCAATATCATTATCATAGATGTTGATATCCTGGTACATGTATTTGATGTACTCGGTCATTCCCTTGTTATTGAGGTATCCTTCGAAGGTCACCATTTTGTTTGCCTTGATCACCTCACGGATTGCCTTGGGCGATTTCTGAAAGTAATAATCAGAAAGGGTCTCCTTCAGGAATAGCGGAAGGATCTCTTTACCCTTTAGTTTTGTTGTGTCAACATTGTTGAAAATGAATTTGAATTTCTTAAGAACCCTGCGGTTTTTGAACTTCTCGGTGAGGTTACTCAGGGCGAATTGTGTTTTTTCATATTTTTCATAACTGTATGCGTAGAGTTTTTCTTTACGGTTTCCATCCTTGTGTGCAATCACCTGGCCGATCAGCGCTACGGCAGGATTATCCTTGTTCCGGTAGCGGCTTTTAGTTGGTTTCACTACGACCTCACTCAGTTGTTGGGTATGGGGTTTCAGATGAATGTCAATTGGTTGGGGTTGCCCGGGACGAAATGGTAATTCAACAGTTTCGAATCCCATACAGGAAATTTGGATCTTATTGGAATACTTTTTCCCTGTAAGGATGAAATTCCCGTCGATATCTGTGACAGTCCCGGTATTGGTTTTTACAAAAACAACAGTTACAAACGGTAACGGTTCACTGGTAACAGCATTGGTTATTCTGCCTTTGACAATAACCACACCGGTAATTTGGGCTTCACCAAAAAACGGGAAGAACATCACCATGAGTAAACAGAAGTTATATAGATGCTGTTTTCCGGCTTTCATGATTGAATTTGAAAACATATGTGTTTTGCAACAAATAGTTAAAAAAGATTCCTACGAATACTGTGGTACAAATTTTCGAATACAAATAGTTAATGTTCCCTATGCTGGTTAATAGCCACATCCCGCCGATATTGAGGAAAATGCTGCCTCCCCAAACCAGCAGATAGCGCATGGCCTGGGTTCCCATGGACCTTCCTGTTGCATTAAAAACCCATTGACGTCCAATTGAAAAGTTTGTAATCCCGCCAAGGATTGATCCAACCGATGTGCTGAACAAGTACCACACTCCACATAGTTCCTTCAAAAAAATCGTAACTCCAAAATCGACAATCGTAGATGCCAGTGAGGACACCTGTGCCCTTAGGAATTTGTTCAGCGTTTGCTTCGTCATATCAAATTCGGAATAATTCTGAATACACTTTGCAGCAGCAGATTCGCATAAATCCCTGCCAGGATATCGTCTGCCATTACCCCTATACCTCCCGGGAGTTGTTCTGTTTTATGGATCCCCAATGGTTTTAAGATATCAAAGAACCTGAAAAGGATAAATGCTGATATCATTGGAATCCATCCCCCTCCAATCCACAGCAGGCTGATCCACATCCCAACCATTTCATCTATCACAATGCGTGATGGATCTTTCCCCCATTGATGCTGAAGTTTATTTGAGCCAATAACCCCCAGGATCGTAAAGACCAGCAGGAGGCTTCCCAGTATCAGATTAGGATTCGGTGCGTAACGGAGAATCAGGGTTGCGGGAACCAGGGCGCCGAGGGCGCCCATGGTTCCAGGAGCAACAGGAATGAACCCCAATCCAAATCCGGAAACGATCAGTTTCCATATTGGCAATGTCCTACTTTTCATAGTAATCAAGTCCAAGGTGTGTGATCAAACTTTCTCCCTGCAGATGACGCAGGGTGTTTTCGAGCTTCATCAGTTGCCTGAATAAATCATGTATTGGGACTAAACCGGGTGCAGACTGTGGAGATTTGAAAAAGAAAGACAACCATTCCTGGATACCCGACATCCCTGTACGCTTTGCGAGATCTATCAGAAGCGCGAGATCAAGTACAATCGGCGCTGCCAGAATAGAATCGCGGCAAAGGAAATTGATCTTGATTTGCATCTTATAACCCAGCCATCCAAAAATGTCGATATTATCCCAACTCTCTTTATTGTCGCCACGAGGCGGATAATAGTTAATCCGTATCTTGTGATATATATCACTGTAAAGATCGGGGTTGAGTTCCGGCTCAAAGATATTGCTCAGACTTCCGAGTTTGGAGACTTCCTTTGTTTTAAAACTTTCGGGATCATCAAGCACTTCGCCATCACGGTTTCCAAGAATATTGGTTGAAAACCACCCATCTACGCCGATGTTCCTGGCCTTCAGACCTGGTGCAATGATGGTCTTCATCAGCGTTTGGCCTGTTTTAAAATCTTTCCCTCCGATCGGGGTTTTGGTCTTTCCGGCCAGTTCAACCATAGCGGGAAAATCGCACGAAAGGTTTGGAGCTCCATTGGCAAATGGAATCCCTGATTTGATGGCAGCATAGGCATAAATCATACTGGGAGCAATCTGAGGATGGTTGTTACGCAATCCTTCTTCAAAAGCCTCTTGTGATTGATGGACATCACTCACCTCCAGATAAATTTCGGTAGATGCACACCAAACCATGACCAGCCTTGAACAATCATTCTTCACCTTGAACTCCTCCATGTCCCGGATCAATGTATTCGCCAGATCCATCTTGGTGAGCGCGGATTTTACGTTTTTCCCATCAAGGTTGTGAACGAATTTTTTATCAAAAACAGCTTTCATTGGCAGAATAGCAGAGAGCTCCGGTTTCAGCTTATCAAGCAGTTGTTGGTCGATAACACCAGCATTCGAGGCTGCTTCATATGCATTGTCTTCGAAAATGTCCCAACCCCCGAATACAATGTCGTCGAGGCCCGCAAGTGGGACAAAATCTTTGACTTTCGGATTGCGATTTTCGGTTCTTTTTCCCAACCTGATATTTCCTATCTGTGTGTAAGAACCAATCGGTAATCCGATTCCTTTTCTTACAGCATAAACACCGGTGATCATGGTGGTTGCCACAGCTCCCAGCCCGGGCAATAAAATGCCAAGCTTTCCCTCACACTTTTTCACTTTGTTTTTCATGGGTTTCATTTTTTTTAATTATTTCGAACATCCTTGTTATACTTCATGGTAATTTTCAAATCTCTTTATGCCTGGATTGCTCACATTGAGAAATTTACGCTATTACATGTAAATCACCTTTACACGTATAGATGTATCCGCCTTTAATTCAAAACTGGCTTTTGAAAAATCAGGTCTGTTTTTCAAACCAATAGATTGATAATTTGAAAAGCCAATGCCTTCTTTTGGGAAAATTAAACCCTTATCAATTTTTCCATTACTGTTCTCGTCATGCAGGATATTCACTGCATACCTTCCAGGAGGAAGATTCTTAAAGGAAGCCAAGGATGAACCATTGATGATCGTCCCTGTCATTATCCTGAAGGTTTTTTTATACAATTCATCAGGAATGGATCCTTCTGTATCATATAACGCATATTGAACGATTCCTTTTGAATTTTGTAACCCCGTTACATTTACTGTCAATGAAAAGCTTGTTCCGCCTTGATTTATAAAGGCCGAAAGGATTAATACTGTCAAAACGATCAGCAGGATTTTGGTGAACTGTTTCATGTTACTTCTCCTTTCTTGTGAATTTTTCTTTCAAGCTATCCACCGCGTAATACACCACCGGAACCAGGTAAACAGTCAGGATAAGTGATGACAGCAACCCGCCGATGATGACCCATGCCAGTCCGTTTTTCCATTCACTGGCCGTTCCTCTTGCAAGGGCGATCGGCAACATCCCGATCACCATCGAAAGAGTGGTCATTAAAATGGGTCGCATGCGCTCTTTTCCAGCCATGATCAATGCTTCTCCGGTTCTCTTACCCTGCGCTTTCAACTGGTTGGTGAAGTCCACGATCAGGATTGCGTTTTTTGCGACCAGCCCCATCAGCATGATCAGCCCGAGCAGCGAAAACAGGCTCAGGTTGCTCATCGTCAGGTTTAAGGCCAGGAAAGCACCGATCACAGCTACGGGTATTGAGAACAACACGACAAACGGGTAGATAAAACTATCGTATAGTGCTACCAGGATCAAATAGATGAGCAGAAACGAAATGATCAATACCGACCCAAGAGCGCCGAAACTGTCATTTTGTCTTTTGATGTCGCTGCCCCATGTCATTTGAATACCCTCAGGCAATGGATTTTTCTTCAGGTAAGCCACCACATCGTCGGCCACGGTTCCCGATGGTCTGCCCAGGGCCTCCGCAGTCAGCGTGACTGCCGGCTGCCGGTCTTTTCTTTCCAGTAAAGACGGGGAGTTGTCCTGTACTACCTCCGCAA
>CAYLOW010000176.1:0-8930 GCA_964385315.1 uncultured Anaerolinea sp. | reverse complement strand
CTAGATAGCCTAGGCTCTGCCTTAGAAGCCCCCGCATTCATGCGTGGGGATTAGTGACAACCAGGAAAGGGATTTAAAATCACCTTGAATTTTGAGGATAAAAAGACTTCAGAAATTTGAATTCTATGCCTGTTGCGTGGGACGCAAACTTCTGAAGTCCGGAATTTTAGGAGTGAGTGTTCTTTACGAAATATGCAAATCAGACTTTTCGATCTTGTTGCCCACCTTCATCACCCTTCGCCAGCGGCTGACATCATTGAGAGATATCCAGCGGCGTTCCTCGGTGCGATAGAACCAATCCTTGTCCTGCTGGTAATAAACAAGCATGCCTGTCGATTCCCAGATATTTAGGATCTCATTTCCGTGCGCGTGCGTATCGTCAAAGTCTGTTGTGGCGCGCTGCCCCATCTCGCTGTAAAGTTCGTTCAGTTCAAGCAGGAGTGTGTTGATTTCAGGCACCAGACGGCTGACCTTAAGTCCTATACGTTTGGCTTCTTCAAACAAAATAGGATAGCCATGTGAAGGGTACTTGGCATTCAAAGCATTGGCGATCCTATCTGCTTCGGCTTCCTCTGCGATATGATAAGCAAGCAGTTCCTTGCACAGCATGATAGAAAGCGACTCAGCGCGATCCACGGCCCCAATTACCAGCGGGTGAACATGCTGGAAAAGCTCCTGGTATGGATTTTCCCTTGCCTCACCATTTTGCGCCTGCCATAAGCGGACGACACGGGTCAATTCATCGAGACTTACGCTGACGCGGTCGTTGTCCCGATCGATTGGCGATAGTGAATGGGTGAGAGAGGTGTCCACCGGTGTGAGATATGCCATTGGTCCCATTTGAATCTCGTTCGCGCCAAGTGTGATCATAGTGGCGGCCGAGGCGCATTCGAGCGGAATGACTGCAATCACTTCATTACAATACTGTCGTAATAGGTTGACCAAACGAAGGGAGGCTTGTCCATTGCCTCCGCTGGATTTTAGGAATAGGTATATTTTTTCCTGATAGCCTATTTTTTCAAGTACTTCATATAGGGCGAGGACATCATCATGACAGACACTGCCGCGTGTATTGTTAAAATAAGTTACCACTGTGCCGCCAAGTATTTTATTAACCCGCTTGATGATGTCCTGCGTTTTATTGAATAATATGGGGGGTTGTTTTTCCTTGTGCGCTTTTGTTTTCGTTGCCATTAATATTCTCCTTGCCCAAAATTCATTAAATTGGACACCCTGTTCACGCTCAGGGGTAATTTTCTCGCAAACCCTGGTTTATTATCATTACGAGGACGTTCCCGACTCTTGTTATATCTACCCCGACGGCCAGTCTAATCTACAATTATTCTCATTCAACGCTTCGAGTCTTCCTTCCTTTTGACTCCTAAAAATACCCCAATTTCATTTAAGCAAAATCTAATCGCATATACGCTGCCGCTATTGTTGTTTAATGGATTTTCGTGACCAGAACCAACCGCCAACAATACCAAGGATTTCTCCCGTGAAAACGAAGGCAATTAAACCTGCAAGTCCGTTGGCGGTGAGCCAATTCTGGATGCCAAAAAACCCAAAGATGAGATAATTGTAAGCAGCAAGTCCACCCAGAGCAATACCCAATGCCCATCGGATTGCAGAGCGGCGGGTTGCGATACGCGCTCCCACACTATACCCAACCAGTATGCTAAACACTACGAAAAGCATGGAAATCAACCAGGCAGAAAAGCGTGGATAACCTTCGGATGTAATATATTCATCTTCTTTCACAACAACAGGAGCCTCGGGAGTTGGTTCGATAATCTGGGTCAACTCCGGCACGACAACGGTCACGGCGACAGCGCCTGATTGCGAAACATCCAACTGCAGGACTTCGGAAATAACCGCAGGCTCACTTGTAACTTTGATTTCCAATAACCCGGGTTTATCCAACCCGAATGCGGCCCGTGCTACCCCCTGCGCGGTCACGGCATCCACTTGTTTTAATATGCCGCCACCTTCTCCTGTGAGGATCATCGAAAACTGAACCACTGTTCCGTCAGGGACAGGGTGGCCATTGTTGTCAAAGATTTCACCCGTACGGATGGCAATTGTGTCACCGATCCGAAAGAGCGGAATCGGGGTCGGCTCGGGTGTGTTCGACTCGCCGAACGCAGGAATAACAGGTTCAAGGTCCAGGAAGAGCGGAATGATCTGATCCGGGTTTGGTGACATGATTGAGATCAAATCGTATCCAATACCAAGGATCGAAACAGGTGAAGCGCCAATGGGTGTTAGTTCCTGAAAAAGCAGGCGCGCGGCGACATCTACAAATTGCGGTTGTTTGCTGTATAAGGCGTAATACGCAGTAAATTTTGAAATGGTTGTGGTATCAAAATAATATGGAGCACCAAATGAGAATAGAATGACATGTTTTCCTCTTAAAAGGTCAGGACGTTCGCGGAGGAAACGGCTGATGAGTGCAGGTTGTCCCTGCGCGGCATCAGTTAGAGAAATGATGACCCACTGTGCAGTTTTGATGTCCTCTTCAATGTATGCCACTTCTTGGGCATCAAGTAGGGCTTGAAGGTTTTGGAGTGAGAAGGAGGATAGGCGGAAATTTGCCGTTTGATTTCCACTTTGGGGTCCGTAAAGTTGCAGTACAGTCTGCTGCAATGCGTCCATTGCGAGAGTAGGCTGTTCAATACAAGTGGAGCATTGTTTGGTATTGAGGGTATCTGTGATAAAGACCATGCTTTCATTAGATTGAGGTGGAAGAGAAATTACCGTGGCAAGGTCTTGTTTGTCAGGGTTGATAAGTGTTGCCGAATTGCGCGCCACGTCAAAAGCGGCATCTGTTGCCGTGCCAAGCCTGTCCAACCTGCTGGCTGATACAAGCACATTGGAAAGAGTTGGGGTTTTATATAGGCCAAGTTTTTCAGCAAGGATGCGCGCAACGGACAAGTCGACCCGTTGGGCAAAGGCGGGGTCTTCTCTATATTTTTGCGCGAAGAATTCGATCACGCGGGACGTGGCGGTAAATGAGTCGCTTGTTTCACTGGAGGTAATATTGCCAAGATAGAGCATATCGTTACCTGCCAGGAAGGCGTCACGCGCGGCGATGCGCGCTGAGAATTGACCTCCACCTGTTGCATAAAATTCGCTGACAGCCCGCGTGCCGAGATCATCGCTAATGACCAAACCGCCCGCCGATTGCCAGTCTTTAAATTGGGGCAGCGCAAGGATCTGGTTCAAAGCCTGCGGATCAAAGCTTATAGGGCGTGTGGTGGCGCGGATGTTGCCTTGAAATCCCTGATAGCGTATGTGGGAAACCAACAAGCCGTCCACAGTTGATTCAGGTGTGGCCGAATTGCCTGTGACAGAAAAGAAGGGGGCAAGTTCTATTTGTTTTAATTGTTCAATGGATTTACGAACTGTGGAGACTTCTGCTTCCGGCAATCGGTCTGACCCTCCCACGCCGGGGAAGTGTTTTGCGATTACGAGTAATTTATTCTCACCACCCGTGTGCAAACCTGTAACATAGGCACGTCCCATCTCGCCCACCCAATAGGGGTCACCTCCAAAAACGCGTGTGCCAAGATCACCGCCCATGGCCGTGGGGGCTTCCAAAACATCTAGGGAGGGACCAAAGTATAAATTAAAACCCAGAGCTGCCAGCTCGGACCCGCGTACTTCACCCACCCGTCGAGCTAGTTCGGTGTTCCAGGTTGCACCAATCGCCATTTCACTCGGCAATGGAGTAAGCCCGCTTAAAATTTGGTCGGTTGGATATCCATTTCCCTCCTGGTCAATGCCAATGAAAAGTGGCACATATACTAAATCCACTCCCGCCTCATTCGGTTCACCCGCCACGGAATTTCTGGAAACGTCCCATTCCACTTGTTGGATGCTGCTGATCAGTGAATGTGTCTGTGCAATTGTATCAGGGGCAGCTGTAAAATTGTCGTTGCTCGAAAGCAGAGTGACCCCGCCAACATGGTATTCAGTGATAAATTTATAAATTTGCGAGGTCTCACTGGTATCTGTGCCGTTGAATGTAACGATGAATAATTGTCCAACACGTTCCTCGGGTGTCATGGAATTCAAAATTGCCGCCACAGCCGCAGGCGGTGGCGGTGTTTGCGCTTTAACCGGGGCTGTGACAAACATGGTAAGAAATACCAGCAGCAATAATAATTTAAATAGTCTCATTGCATTCCCTTATAACACAATTGAGACGCAAAGTCAGGCAACTTCGTCCAAACTGTTGAAAAAAACAGACGCCGCTCGATGAACGACGCCTTGTGGATTTTGTTTTTCCCTCCCGCGCTGACTTGACGACTACCTTGGGTAACTTCATCCACCTCTCCCAAGTACGCGTATGGCCATCTGTGGGTCATCGGTGATGATGCCGTCCACATCCCAGTCTTTTAGGCGGGTAATTTGTTCGGGTGAGTTCGCCGTCCAGACGTGCACACGGCGTTTGAGGCGATGTGCGCGAATGATCTGTTCCCTCGTTGTGTTGGTAATATGCGGGTGCAGTGCCTGGTAATCGCCAAACATGAATCCAAAGGAACGCGCCCATAAGCCGAACCACCCTCTCATGGCCAATAAACCGCGCGGGATTTCGGGCAGCATCTGGGCGGCTATCTTTAGATTGGATGGGAAGAATGATGAGAAGAGTATCTGTTCCTGATTGTTATGACGCTTAATCAATTCACAGACTTTTCGTGCCAGGTGATCACGAGGGGTGGTGTAATAATTGGTCAATTCAATATTGATGATTTTATCCCTGCCGATGGTTTCAAAGACCTCTTCCAGCAGGGGAACTTTAATGCCGTTAAATTTTTTGTCAAACCAACTGCCTGCGTCCAGTTTGCGAATATCTTCGAGTTTGAAAGAAGCAACGCGTCCTTTCCCGTCAGTGGTGCGGTCTACGGTGGGGTCGTGAATTACGATCACATGACCGTCAGCGGTGAGTTTTGCATCCAGTTCAATACCATCCGCCCCGTTTTGGATGGCCTGTTGGAATGCTGGCAATGTGTCTTCAGGAGCATGGACTAAGTCGCCGCGGTGCGCCAAAAGGAAGGGGCGTTGAAATTTTTCAATCATTGGGAATCATCTGGCTTTGTATGTTCGCGAAGTGGGTTAGATGTCCACAAAATAGGCCTTACTGGCATTGTCGATCATTTCTCGCGACATGCTTGGCGGAACGGCAAGATAGGAAGATATATCCAATATCTGGTCACACAGATCACGCGGGTGCGAGGCGCGCAGTTTACGATTGCGTTTGATATACCATTCCTGCAAAAGATAAGCTAGCCCCTGGTCGTTATATTCGATCTTTTTATCTTGGGCAACACGTTTAAATATCTCGCGATATTCTTCAAATGTCGGGTCACCGATCTCGATCTTGTGGCGCAGACGGCGCAGAAAGGCTTCATCCACCAGGTCTTTTGGAGGCAGATTGGTCGAAAAAACGATCAACACATCAAAGGGCACTTCCACTTTACGCCCGGTGTGCAGGCGGAGGTAATCTACCCGATTTTCAAGTGGAACGATCCAGCGGTTAAGCAGGTCACGCGGGCGAACCTGCTGGCGTCCGAAGTCGTCGATCAATAAAATTCCGCCGTTTGCCTTGACTTGGAATGGGGCTTCGTAAAATTTGGAGGTGTCGTCAAAAACGAGGTCGAGTCCTTCCAGAGTCAGTTCGCCGCCGACAACAATGAATGGTCTGCGAATTTTTACCCAGCGCATGTCCCGTCGGATATTGGGACGCAGGTTGCTCGTTCCCATGTTCCCTGTGTTTCCAGGCTCATTTTCAGGTGCAAGGGTATGGCTTACCGCGTCATAGACTTTGATAACCTGCCCATCGAGATAGAGTGCGTATGGAATATACATGCTTTGACTCAAAACAAGGTTGCCAAAGGCGCGCGCGATACTTGTCTTTCCATTTCCTGGAGGCCCATACATAAAGATGGAAGAACCGGAGTTGAGCGCCGGTCCAAGTCTTTGGAAGATGTTTTCCGAAATGACCAGTTGTGAAAGGATCTGGCGCATCGTGCGGCTTGTGACGGTCATGCGTCCGCTTTTTTGGCGGCGGATGGCTTCATGATACACATCAAATGGGACAGGTGCTGGGCCCGCATATTGACTGCGTTCCATGGCTTCACGCGCGCGCAGAATGCCTGCGCTTGTTATTCCAAAGGTGTAGGCACCATCCCCGCCCAAACCACCCTGTGATGATTTTACTTCGATGAATTTTTCCTGCTTTAATGTGGTTAGAAGTTGATCCGTGACACCTGAGAACGGAATGGCGATCTCTTCAGCGATTTTGAAACCGGTCATATATCCGCGGAAATATAAAATTTTAAGGATCAGGTCCTGCAGCCACAGTGGCGAGAGGCCTGTGTCTTCAAGGCTGTTAATCTGTGGCGGAAAAAAACTGCCGACAGGTGCGGGGGGTTGTGTATTTTGTCTTGTCATGGAATTTCCATCCGATTTTTGCGGGAAATGTTCTGAATAAAGACTTCGGATTCCCGAAGTCTTGGCTGCAAAAAATATGGTCTTTATCTAATTATACTTCTTTTCGTTTATATTCCGGTCATTATGTATCTTTATGGATTGCGATTATTTGTAACATACCCCTCTTTTTCTCCTGTTAAACTAAAAAACACAACGCAAGCAGGCTCTTCTATCTGCTGGCGTTGTGTCCGAGTGCTTAGCTCACGTTATACATCACCCCATAAGTTTGGAAAACTCGCTGTAATTAACTTCCGCCGATCGTGGCTTTGATAATAAGCTTATACCCTGCCTGGTCGAAAGCTGAAGCGACTTTGTCCTGGAGATCCCTTCCGGGTGTCAAAGCTACCATGTAGCCTCCCCTCCCGCCGCCTGTGACTTTCGCTCCCAGGGCGCCATTTTCGAGTGCTAATTTGCAAAGGTAGTCGAGAATTTCATGAGACATATTCATATCGACCAGAAGTTTATGGTTTTCCGTCATAACCCCGCCCACTTTTTCCAGATTGCCCGCTTCCAGCGCCTTTTTCATGTCAGAGCCCTGGGATACGATGGTCTTGAGACGGGAAGAAAATAGTTCGGCGTTATCCTTCTTTTGCACTTCGATATATTCATCAAGGGCGGCGGTATTTGCAGTAATACCGCTGTTGGCTAATACAATTTCAAAAGGTTTCGGGGTTTTGATCTTTTCGAAATTTTGTTTTCCATTCTTTAGATAGAAAAGAAGAAGACCGCCATAGGTCGAGGCAGTGTTATCAACCCCGCTCGCAACCCCATGATAGGGGAATTCTCCCTGCCAGGCTATCCGGTTGATCTCTTCGATCGGAAGGCCCAGTTTAAATTCTTCATTAATTGCCCGCGCAAGTGAAACGCAGCTTGCCGCACTGGCGCCCACTCCGCTCCCGGCCAATAAGTTTCCGCCAACGGTAATTTTGATCGGATTCTTTTTTACATCAAAATTCATTACTTCGAGGACGCGGTTGATCGAGCCTAACTGTTGGTCCTTTTTCTTTTCCTTGTAACCCGGAACCTCGATGCGATTGTCCTCCAGCACCCATCCCTCGCCGTCAATCCTCTCTACTGTTGTCTCCGTTTCGTAGGAAATTGCCGATACGATTGCCGGTACTTCATCCAGTACGAATTGGTCCCCAATTAAAATTGTCTTTCCAAAACCTGTTCCTTGAGCCATTATGATTCTCCTTTTAGAATTTTTTCCATTTCCTCGATCAGTCTTTCTTCCTTGCCAATGCCCACCGTAGTGGCAGCTGTCAGTGTATGACAGGCGTCAGAAAATCCTCCAAGTTTGCTCGTGGCTTCGGGGAGAAATACATTGAGTCCAATTGCCCTGCCTCCCCTGATCTCCTCTTCAAGAGAACGGGAAGCCCGCATGGAAATCTTCACCTCGTTAAATGTGATGGTACCGAAGCCGGGGATTTCATCGGGAATGATCTGAAACCCTGCTATGTATTTACTGGGATCGACCAGGTCTGTGTCCTTAATGGCATCACAGAAAGCCCCGATCATTTTAACGCCCATGGGGAAAAACCGTTTTTCAATATTAAACCACTGGATGTGGGTTGTTTTTATCAAAGCACCTGCCTGAAGCCTTGATATCTCTTCACTAAATATCTTCGTTCGTATAGCCTTTAATTCCTCGACCATCTGGTCGGACTCTGGGGAAACCCCTTCAAGGCAAACCTTTACCCCCATATCTGGTCCTTTTTGGTAATAACCCACTCCCCCCAACACATCAAGATAATCACCCAGTTCAATACAGTTTATGAGGCCTTTTGAAGTTCTTAACAGGTATTGTTCCCCGGTTGGTTGTTCCCTGATTTCCATGATCCCCTGTTGAACAGCTTCCATTGCGGCGTCGCGATTCTGACTCACCAGCTTGCCATCCACGAAAAAACCATCTCCCACCCCGCCTACGGCTGCGATATGAGCCATGTCACGATTGGCGGGATCCAGTGTCACTGCAAAAAGATAACAGGTCGTCGAAGCGGAAATATCCCGATCTCCTTTTAGCCCGAACAGATCGGGGTCAAGGTTGTGAACTTTTGGATCTGTTGATTCTTCAGCGACGTGGTGATCCAGGATCAAGGTCAGATTTCTGCCTTTGTTCAAGTCGGAAATCATTGGTGCAATCCTGCCGGCAAAATCAGCAAAGATGAGAAATTTTCCTTCCTGTTCGAAAACCTTTTTTAGCACAGCAGGATATGGTTTTTCCAAACAGAAGCGTTGGACTTTAAACCCCTGCCTTTCAAATGCACGGGTAAGAATGGCGCCGGAAGTGAGGCCATCGGAATCATTATGGTGAAAGACTTGAACGGTCTTGTCAGGCCATTGCTTGACTTCCCGAATGGCGTTTTCCATCGCGGTGATTAAGTTGTTCAGCATGATTCTCCTTTATTGTACCTTCTACATTTCAATTCAAAATC
>CAYLOW010000175.1:0-8960 GCA_964385315.1 uncultured Anaerolinea sp. | reverse complement strand
TGGCTTGCTTGATCATCGCCGCAAGTGAATCAGTCGTCATCTTGTGATATTCGGCAAAGTCCTTTCCGTAGTACATCCCTTCAACCAGCAAAACACGGCTGATGGCTTGTACTAGACGCGGGCGAGCGGAACTGAACTCCATGCCTGTCTTGATCATCCAGTGGAAATATCCAAAGGTATCCAGGTTGGTACTTGGCGGATGCCTGTCCTTGAAAAACTCGATCTTTTCGTTTGCAAGCAGGTCCATCAAGTATCTGAAGACATCCATCTTGTCTACGAAATATTGATAGAAACTGCCCTTCGAGATTCCACTGTTTGCCACGATGCGATTGATGGATGAGGCTTCAACACCGAATTCGATAAACTCGTTGACAGCTGCATTGACGATGGTCTGGCGCTTTTCTTCGGGTAGGTTGAGAAAGGTTTGTTTGGGCATAAATGTGACCTTGAAGTCATGTGACCTGCAAGTCACATTCTACGCCAACTCCCCCGCCTGTCAAGAGATTTAGATCCAGTGTTTATGGTTGTAGCAAAGTCGCTTGACAAAAGTGACGGGTCTCTACGACGGCAAAGAGACTCTGCGCTGCGCTTAGGGCGACACAAATTGGACATTGCAACAGCCATGATCTGGTGTTCATAGTTATTGCAAGGTCGCTTGACATATTTTTAATTTTGCAGCAAGGCTTAACACGAAAGGCACGAAGTGAGTAAATTTTCGAGAAATCTATTAAAAGTGTATTGGTCAGATAAAGGTTGAACAAAATGCTTTTACCACGGGGCACTGGGACACAGAGTTTTACCCTTGTTTTTCTCAGTGGCTCCGTGTCTCCGTGGTTCAAAAAATGTACAACCAATCCCTGACCAATACAGAAATCTATTAAAAATTTGTGTCATTCGCCTTTTTCGCGGAATTCGAATTAAGGTTTTGCTGACTTTGCAAAAGCCGTGATCTATAGTGGTTAAGATAATGATTTGGAAAATCTTCCACAGAAAATAGCCGTAAAACAAGGCTTTTTGGCTCGTTTAAATTCCAAATATTTATCTTAATGTCTATAGTTGTCGTTCGGGGGTAATTCTAATTGTCGTTAACCGCAGGTGATTATCAAAGTGATAATCATTCAAAAACACCACCATATATAGGCAAGGGTTGTAAAATAAAAGGAGTTACTCCGCATACACGGGCAAAAATCATCGTCCATTGTGCTTCTAACTCATAAGCCCTTGGTCGGGAGTCCAAATCTCCCCTCGGCACACTGTTTCCTAGTGAAACACTCTTCTTATACATGGTGGTCTCTAGACAAAGGAGATCACCATGTATTCGTTAAAATCACAAGACCAGGGGCTTATAACACTTTCCCAGCAAGATTATCTGCCCCTAATGGTCGAGTCTTTTCTGATCGACCGTAGGTCACAAAGCCTATCCCCCGAAACCATTGAACTCTATACCAAGAAGTTGCAATATTTCCTAAAGTATTGCGAGAGACAAGCGCTGACGCAAATCTCACAACTCACTTCGGATTTTATCCGCAGGTATTTGCTTGAACTTTCCGAAACACACAATGCCGGTGGTGTCCATGCCTGCTTCCGTCCACTGCGGACCATATTGTATTGGCTTGAAGAAGAAGAGGTCATGCCACCAGATTGGAAGAATCCGATCTGCAGAGTCAAAACGCCCAAGTTGCCGACTGACCCAATTGAACCCATTCAGATCGAGGAAATCCATCAACTTCTGAAAACCTGCCAGAGCAACTACTCCGGAGTCCGAGATAAGGCGATGATGCTGGGACTGCTAGATACCGGGGCGCGCTCCAAAGAATTCCTGAACATCAACTTGGAAGATGTGGATCTGGCAACTGGAGCAGTAATGATTCGTCAAGGCAAAGGACGAAAACCTCGCATGGTATTTCTGGGTCGTAAGACCATCCGGGCGATCCGGGGATATCTTCGTTATCGGCACGACAACAATTCCGCTCTCTGGGTTTCCACTCATGGGGAACGCATGACTTATTCCGCTTTACGCTGCTTCCTGCGCAGACGCGCCGAACAGATAGGAATGAAGGAAATCCCCACCCCGCACGATTTCCGCCGCGCATTTGCCCTCGTCATGCTACGCAATGGTGTGGATATCTTTGCTTTACAAAAGCTGATGGGGCATTCCGACCTGCAAATCCTGCGGCGCTACCTGGCACAAACCGACCAGGATATTCACAACGCCCACATGCGGGGCAGCCCAGTGGACAGCAATTTGTAGAGAAAGGGAGCAGTGGAAGAATGCAGACATCTAACGAATCCGTTCATGTATCAGATACTGTTATAAAGGAAAAATTATGACCACAATAAAAATCCGCCGTAATGGAACAATCACCATTCCAGCCAAACTGCGCAAAGAATACAAACTCGTGGAAGGTCAAACTTTGAAAGTTATTGATCTTGGTAAAGGTGCGATTTTGCTCACGACAAAAGTTTCCCAAGTGGATAAACTGGCTAATCAAATCGCTGAGAAATTTAAGGATGAAGGCATTACTTTCGAGGATTTGTTACAGGCACTAAATGAGCTGCGTAAAACTTACAATAGATCATGATATGATAACCGAAAGTTTCGGTTATTATTTATTCTCGATAGGATTAAAAAATGTTAGCACCCCTGTTCGGATCAAAAGGTTCTGAAAAAGTCTTGATCTTCATCACGGCTCGCGGTGAAGGTTATGCAAGAGAAATGTTCCAATTTTTTGACATGGATATTTCTACCATCCAGAACCAGCTCGATAAGTTTGAGCTTGGCGGTATTTTGGTAAGCACTACCAAAGGACGAACGCGGTTATATACATTTAACCCAAGATACCCTTTTCTAAAAGAGTTGGAACTACTATTAAACAAAGCACTTTCTTTCTATTCCGAGGATGAACGCGAGAAACTGCTCATGGAAAGACGACGCCCTCGTCGGCGAGGCAAACCAATATGAAATCCATTGGCGCAATGACCCAAGCGGAATTAGCAGCATTTGTGCAATCACACCTGCGGAAAAACAAGATTTATGTGATCTTATCACCCAAAATGTGATAAGATAATCGTGATTATTATAATCACGATTATCAACCAAGCTGCTTCACTGATCCTACAGGAGACAACTATGTTCGTAAATCGCGTTTCTGAACTTGAATTACTTGAAAAACACTTCCAATCCGGCAGGGCCGAACTATTTGTCTTATACGGCAGACGGCGGGTGGGGAAAACTGAATTGCTGGCACATTTTTGTCAAGAGAAGCGACATATCTTTTTTGTAGCCGATCAAGTACCAGAACAGACCCAGCGCGCCCATTTATCCCAAGCTATAAATGATGTTATCTTTGGTGCGGGGCAGGTGAATGCCATATATAACACATGGGATGATCTCCTCAACACATTGGCAAGGCAATCCCAATCTGAACGGCTAGTGGTCGTTTTAGATGAATTCCCCTATCTCGTAGCTGCAGATCCTTCGATTTTCTCCATCCTGCAACGGATTTGGGATCACACAATGAAGAATAGCCAGATCATGTTGATCTTGAACGGTTCCTATATTGGAATGATGGAGGAAACCGTATTGGGATATCAGGCGCCGCTATATGGCCGGCGCACGGCGCAATACCTGTTGGAGCCGCTTGAGTTCATGGATGCTCAACAATTCTTCCCCTCCTACACGGCAGAGGATCGGTTACGCGCGTACGCAGTGTATGGAGGGACCCCGGCGTATCTGCAAACCATCCAACCTGAGCAATCCCTGCAAGTGAACATTCTGGACAGCATATTGACACGTGGGTCAGTATTATATGATGAGGTGCGTTTTGTACTCCAACAGGAACTTCGCGAGCCTCGAAATTATTTTGCCGTACTGCAAGCCATTGCTTCGGGGAACACACGCCAAAATGAGATTAAACAGGCCGCTGGGCTTGATAATATCGCCCAGTATCTTGAGACCTTGCAACAACTGCATCTGGTGGAGCGGGTCGTGCCCGTTACTGAGTCGCAGCCCCACAAGAGTCGAAGAGGCATCTACCGGCTCAAGGATAATTTCCTGCGATTCTGGTTTCGATTTGTGCTGCCCAGTCGTTCCCAATTGGAACGCGGTGCTAAACAAATGATATTTGATACGGCCATTGCTCCGGAATTGGATAATTTCACATCCACCACATTTGAACAAGTCTGCCGGCAGTATTTCTGGCGAAATGGGTTGAAAGACAGGCTCCCATTCCAACCAAAACAAATTGGGGGCTGGTGGCAGTCCAACCACGAAATCGATATCGTCTTGCTTAACAACACACATACCATGTTAGTCGAATGCAAATGGAGTCAGCGTCCGGTAGGGGTGGATATTCTTGAGCAATTGGAAGGGAAATCAAAATCTTTGTTGAAAGAAGTGAGCGGACAGAATGTCTTATTCGGACTCTGTTCCCGTTCAGGTTTCACCGGGCAGATGCTGGATCTGGCAAAAAAGCGAAAGGATGTTATTCTTTATGATTGGAACGATATGGTGAACGAGTAGTCAGAATATTAGTGAACGCACCTGTAGGCTGACATCTGCAGTGTGAACAAACTACAACCGCGCAAGCTGACTTTGCAGTGCGGGTCTCCGTTTGAATTTTTCCTTCGTTTCTTCCAGATACTGCTTCCATTCATCCATTCGCCCCAATAACTTATAGGCTTGTTTTGCGCGTTTGAGCCAGGCGGCTACAATCGGATAATTCTTGCTTTTGACCTCGGACATCAAACGTTCCGCGTGGTTTAAACTGATTTGAACCACGCATTCCGGACGATGTTGCATAACACCATCCGCCACTATTTCAGCAACGGTATACCAGACATCACGTCCCACTGCTACTTTGATGGCATCATCCCACTCCTCCTCCAGTAAACACACCTCTGCCAAAACCTGTTTGTCATGTGATTTGCGAAGTTTTTCCATCACCTCCGGACGAAAGCGCTCCCAACCGGTTCCAGCCAGACGTTTGATCGTTTTATAGATTTCCAGCGTTGGATCCTCCCCAAATGCAGCCGACCAGGCTGTCAGCGCTTGTTTTGTCCGTCCCTGCGCCTCTTCCACGGGACCCAGCCACTCGCCCAGACTTGCCTTCGACCCTTTCAACTTAAGCCCGTGTTCACCGATTTCAACAGCCTCCGTTACCCATCGAGTTTCTCGCAAACGGCGAGCTACTTCCAAGGTCTCTTCTGCGGTAGTCAGGTGTTTCCTGGAATATTTCACAGCATCTGCCACTTGTTTGAGGTCGCACAACTTCAGGGCATAACGCAGGTGACGTCCTTCCTGTTTGCAAAGAGCAAGATACTCTTCGGTGCGACCCTGCCGGTCCAGCACATTCAGTTTGGCCTCAGTAAGATCATCGAAGCCTGAGCCGACCGAAAAACCTCGCTCACGAAACTCATCCTCGTTCCAATCATCCGGTTCTTCACCTTCATAAAAATTTGATCCATCCCCCCGAAGGGATGCCTTCTCTGGGGGCGCATCATCCCAGCCATACTTCGCAGCCTGAACGGCAATATCCAGGTTGCCCTCCATTCCGTAATCGCCAGCATAATCGATCAACTTCTCCAGCCTGCGGCCCAGTCTTTCACGCTCGACGTGATTGAGATCTATGCTCAAAAGGGCTTCAGCCAACGGCGTACCTAGTTCCCCCACAAAACCGCCCAATTCCCCATTCGAGTCGTCAACATTTTCAATGCCCCGGCTGGACTCTTCCAGCAGAACAAGCAGAATCTCGACCGCGGTCTCGGCATCCCCGGCATCCAGGAATTTCATGGCGGATTCCTCGACCTCGCGCAATTGATTCGCCAACCCGCCCACATGCCAGTACGCCTCCGACATCCTCATGCCATCCAGACTGTGGACGATGCCGAGAATATGGCGGCGATGGACCTCAATATCCACTTTTTTTCTGCGCTTCTTTTTTGATTTTGAGGGAACAGATATCATGGCTTCGATCCGATCATAAAGATCGGGCTGTTCCTGGATTAATTTGGTCAGGATCGCGGTGAGATCACCCTGATCCAGATCTGTCAGGAGTTCTGCGGGCGCTTTACGAATGGCGAACGATTTCGGATGGCGCATATAGGCAAGCAGCAAGGCAACAATATGTTTGCAGTACCCGCCATATTCGTAGAGGCAGGTGCAGGAGGCGTCTGCAACGCCCGCCTCATCCAATTCCACTTGCACCCAGTAATAGGGCGCATAGGTGCCGGCACATTCACCGCTCAACATCGCACCTTGAATGGCGGTATTCGAAAGCGCACCCTCTCGATAGTATTCCTCGCCGCGCCGAAAACTTTCCGGGCTGGCTCCCGCACGAATCATACTTTCAGTGATTTTAGGCATCGTCATTTTTACTCTCAGCTTCCCATGCACGACTATTCATTCAATATATTGTGGGGGATGGCGGACAGATTTTCTGGGGATTTCAATAGTTTGCGGGCGGTTGTGTTGTTCAATTGATTCAAGCGGGCAAGGTGCAATAATGCCGCATAAACGCCATTCCCTGCCTTGGCACTGAAGCGCTTTGCCTGGTTTCTGACAGATAGGTCGTCAAACCCTGGTTCAGAACGCAACTCCAGCATGATTGCAGTCGCCTTCTCTTCTACCTTGTCAAGCAAGTGAAGCAACGTTTTTTCATCGTCGTCATTCCACGCCACGGCTGCAATGGTTTGTTTATGTGAAGCCCTTGTTTCTTCTGAATACCTCTGCCGGACCTGCGCCCAATGATTGGTGCGACTGGGAACAGAAACAAACTCGAAGGATGGCAAAAGGAGACCGGTCAACACCCTGCCAGTGACACAATCCGTATCCAATCCAAATACGCGATCCCGATATACAAAAGGTTGATCCGTATCTGAATAATTATGGTGTCTCACAAGCAGCGGCTTCTCACCATCATACAGTTCATACCAAGGACGGTCATATGTTGTACGAAGGTGTTTGTCTCCTCCCATTGTTCCACACAATACCGTTGAACGCTGTTGAAGCAGGGGAAGGCCTGGTTCAAAATATCCATGTATCACCAAAGCATCCGGCAGGTCCAGATATAACGGCAAGGTGCTCATGAATGCCAAAGCATCCGGATAGGTCTCCCCAAATTGAATCCTGCTGATCTTCTGGGATTGCGCCAATTTGACCTCATGCCTGCCGGCACGCACATGCTTGCGTTCATGATTCCCCATAATTAGAAAAGCATTTGGCGTTTTCTCGAAGAATGCCAGAACAGCCGGCGTGTCGGGACCCCGATCCACACAATCGCCTACCGAGACAATGGCATCGCCCTCGGTCAAGCCCGCCTTGTCCAACAAGGCTTGCAGTTCGTCGTAACATCCATGAATATCGCCAATCACCAAAGTTTGCATTGAATAATTATAGCCAGATTGAAACAATTTATTCTTAAAGCGAGTTCATCCTAGAAGCCCATCAATAAATCATTCTTATCAACAGAAAATTTCTCCTGCTGTTATTCTCTCGCGAATAAACTGTCAACCGACTATATCTTCTTGATATCCGATTCGTTTTCACTATGGTCCAACGCTGTGAACACTTCATCGGCACGATAAATCTGATTCCGCGCATAACCGGTCACTTCGCGCACAATCCCTGCCTGTACGAGTTTTTCAATGTACTGGCGTGCAGTTTTGAAAGGCATATTCACACTTTCGGATAACTGTTTTGCATTGAATATCGGACGCCCAAACAAGAAATCCACCACTTCACCCATGCGCTTCGAGTTTTTATCAGCAGCGACGATGAGCTGATACCGTGTGCGGATGGTTTTTAGCCGTTCCATACGGGCCGCACTGTCTTGAGATTGGGCGCTCACACCGCGCAAGAAAAAGCGCAACCATGCTTCCCAATCACCTCGCTGGGAGACGGCCAGCAAGTGATCGTAATACTCCTGGCGATAACGTTCGAAATAGACACTTAGGTTAAGCAAAGGCTGTGGAAGAATTTGCCACTCTGCAAACAAGAGCGCCATCAATAAGCGTCCCACACGACCGTTCCCATCTAAAAAGGGTGAATGGCTTCAAACTGGCAATGGATCATGGCAGCGTGTGCCAGGATGGGAATATCGGTATTTGTGTGAATGAATTTTTCCAAATCGCCTAACGCCATATTCATCTCATCCACAGGCGGCGGAACATAGGTTGCAGTTGCCAGTGTACTGCCTGCTGCTCCGATCCAGTTTTGAGTGCGCCGAAACTCTCCCGGTGTTAAGTGTCCGCCACGCACACCTTCCATTAACTTCTCGTGAATTTCGCGGATAAAACGCAAACCCAAAGGAAACTTTTCCAATCGCTCCAATCCATAATCCAACGCCACAACATAGTTATGGACTTCATGCACATCATCATGCGATTCCAGAAAAGATAACTGAGCAGATTCATATGTGTATAGTTCTGCCAATGTGGCGCGGGCACCTTCAATCCGGGAAGAGAGAACCGCTTCACGCCGGATAAATGCCTGCATCAGTAAACGTGGAAATGGGAATTTTTCTGCCAACGTCGCAAGCCGGCTCAATTCACGCTCGGCTTCAGATAATGCCGAAACCAGCGGTAAAGTCCAGTTAATCTTTGGGTGTAAGGGAGCAGGAATAAAGGTGTAATATCCTTGCTGGGTCAAGATAACCTGGCCTGTTTCGGGGGAACGAAAATCATTTGGTTTCATGAAGTTTTATCCTAATGTAAATAAGCATATCTATAATAACACTTACTGGTATATCTGTAGATTAGGTGGTTCTTTATTTACAGATAGTTACAACCAATAGCATCATCAGCAAGATATAGTCTCTCTTGTGAAAAACACCGACAAATCAATGACATGAACTCCCCACCTCTGTTTCCATTTATATTTTCTTGCAACCACAAAGAAATTCCCGCCAAATCATCGTCCATTGTGCTTCTAACTCATAAGCCCTTGGTCGGGAGTCCAAATC
>CAYLOW010000174.1:0-9078 GCA_964385315.1 uncultured Anaerolinea sp. | reverse complement strand
GCGGAATTATATGGGCGGGCACAGGAACTCGCAGTAATGGAGGAACGGCAGCGGCTGGCTCGCAACCTGCACGACGCCGTTAATCAATCCCTCTTCTCTGCGGGGCTCATCGCCGAAGTCCTGCCGCGCCTTTGGGATCGGGATCAGATGGAAGCGCGGCGTTCACTTGAAGACTTACGCATGTTGACGCGCGGCGCAATTTCCGAAATGCGCGCGCTTCTTGCAGAATTACGGCCGTCAACCCTGACAGATTCAAGCCTGAGCGACCTGCTGCGGCTATTGGCAAACGCGTTCTCAGGCAGAACAAATGTACCCATTTCTGTTAATGTAATGGGAGAGTTTTTCCTTCCGGCTGAAGCACAAGTCGCCTTTTACCGGGTGTGCCAGGAAGCGCTCAATAATGTCGCCAAACATGCCAGGGCCAGCCATGTTGAGATAGAGTTAAAACAGGAAGAAGATATGATCGAAATGTGTATTCGTGATGACGGAAAAGGTTTTGACCCTGAAAAAAAGACATCGGGCCACTACGGCTTGAGCATGATGCAGGAGCGCGCTGAAGCTGCAGGGGCTCTTTTGACGGTCACCAGCCAGCCAGGTCACGGCACTGAACTCACAGTCTGTTGGACAATAACCCCACGCAAGGAGCCTCTATGACAATTTCCAAATCATCACCCATCCGCGTTATGCTTGTTGACGACCACACAATGGTCCGCCGGGGATTGGCGACATTTTTAAAAGTATACGATGATCTGCTGCTGGCCGGCGAAGCGGAAGGTGGTGAATCCGCTATTAAACTCTGCGGTGAAGTCCTGCCGGATGTTATCTTGATGGACATGGTCATGGCAGATATGGACGGAGCTGCTGCAACCCGCATCATCCGACAGAAGTATCCTCAGGTGCAGGTGATCGCCTTGACCAGTTTCAAAGAAGGGGATCTGATCAAAAAAGCATTGGAAGCCGGGGCGATCGCGTATTTACTTAAGGATGTCACGGCTGATGAGTTGGTTTGGGCCATCCGGGCCGCGCATGCTGGCCGTGCCACGCTTTCGCCCGAGGCAGCTCAATCCCTGGTCGAGTCCGCCAATCAACCACCGGCGCCCGGTCTCGACCTGACAGAGCGCGAGCGTGAAGTTCTATCCTTGATGGTTGAGGGTCTGAACAATACACAAATCGCGGGCAGGTTGGTTGTCAGCCCCTCCACAATCAAATCGCATGTCAGCAACGTCCTGTCCAAATTAGGCGTCACCAGCCGCACTGAAGCTGTAACCCTGGCATTGCGTAACAGAATCGTTGCCTGAACTCTCCCCCCCAACTGGGGGAGAAAAACATCCCCCGGATGCAGGGTACATCCGGGGGATGTTTGCTTTAAAATTAAATGTTGATATATTTTTCCAAGTTTTTGAGGGGAGATATCTTACCTGAGACAACAATCTGCACCACAGTGCAGGCGCTTTCAAATAAATTACCTTTTCGTCCTGAGTCCTGGTAAAGGGGCTATGTCCGAATCCGGATATACCTTGGTTCGCTAAAGCGGCATTAGAAAGCCGTGAGGATAATATTTTCACAAATTTGAGTCTGAATGGAGAAATAAACTATGGCGAAATCAAGAAAGCAATTACCTAAATCCCCGACAGGTATCCAGGGATTGGATGAAATAACAGGCGGTGGTCTGCCTAAGGGACGCTCAACGCTGATTTGCGGAGGAGCAGGCTGCGGCAAAACTCTCCTTGGAATGGAATTTCTTGTACGCGGCGCAACACAGTTCAACGAGCCGGGTGTATTCGTATCTTTTGAAGAGAATACCAAAGCTTTGACCGAAAACGTCTCTTCTTTAGGTTTCGATCTCAAAGACCTGATCGCGCACAAAAAGATCGCCTTGGACTTTGTATTTAGTGGTGATGGTGAAATTCAAGCCTCCGGGGAATATGATTTGGAAGGGTTGTTCATCCGGCTCGGGAAGGCCATCGACTCGATCGGCGCAAAACGGGTTGTTTTGGATACGATCGAATCACTTTTTTCGAATTTGCCAAACCCACAGATCCTGCGCGCTGAACTTCGCCGCCTTTTCCGTTGGTTGAATGACAAGGGCGTGACAGCGATCATCACGGGCGAACGCGGCGAAGGGACATTTACACATCATGGGCTGGAAGAGTATGTATCTGATTGTGTCATTATTCTTGACCACCGCGTCTCAGATCAGATTTCATTGCGGAGACTGCGTATCCTAAAATACCGCGGCTCGACCCATGGGACGAATGAATATCCATTTTTAATTGATGAAGACGGTATTTCAGTTCTGCCTGTCACATCTCTTGGATTACACCAGACGGCGTCTAAAACCCGAATATCCAGTGGAGTTGCGCGCCTTGACTCAATGTTGGGCGGCCAGGGCTATTTCCGCGGCAGCAGTGTGTTGGTCTCCGGCACGGCTGGCACCGGCAAGACCAGTCTCGCTGCCCACTTTGCCATCGCAGCCTGCCGCCGTGGGGAACGCGCCTTATATATAACTTTCGAGGAATCTCCAAGCCAGATCATTCGCAATATGCGTTCAATCGGTCTTGATATGGAAGAATGGGTCGGGAAAGGTTTGCTGCGCTTTCAAGCCAACCGGCCCACTTCCGTGGGGCTCGAAATGCACCTGACGATGATCCATAAGGCGATTAAATCCTTCAAACCACAGGTTGTGGTCGTGGATCCATTAACCAGTTTTATCACCAGCGGTAATGGAGCTGAAGTCAAAGCCATGATTATGCGGTTGGTGGATCTATTGAAAATGAGTCAGATAACTAGTATGTTCACAAGTTTAAGTTTGAGCGGTGGCGCGCTTGAACAAACCCAGGTAGCCATTGCGAGTATGGTTGATTCCTGGCTTTTAGTCCGTGATATCGAAAATGGCGGCGAGCGCAATCGTGGTATGTATATCCTCAAATCCCGTGGGATGTCGCACTCGAATCAAATACGCGAATTCCTCCTGACCGATCATGGTGTGGAATTGCGTGATGTGTATGTAGGCCCGAGCGGTGTGCTGACAGGTTCGGCGCGGCTGGCGCAGGAAGCGCAGGAACAAGCTGCAATTATGACGCGCAACCAGGAAGTGGAACGCCGTCGGATCGAATTGGAGCGGAAGCGTACGACTCTGGAAGCACAGGTCGCCGCTTTGCGCGCGGAGTTCGCCGTACTGGAAATCGCCTCAATGAAAATTATTGGTCAGGAACAAGCAGAAGAGGCACAATTGGCCCAGGAACGGACCGATATGGGGCTAAGTCGCAAAGCAGATACCACGCCGTACAAACGTAAAGGAGTCATAAAATGACAACAAAACCCGCCAAGTCCGCAAAAGAAAAATTGGTTACTTACGTTCTGCGCCTTTACGTGGCAGGACAAACACCCAACTCCATGCTGGCTTTGGAGAACCTCAAGAAAATTTGCGAAGAATATTTGGAGGGGCGTTATCAAATTCAGGTAGTGGACTTGCTTAAAAACCCCCAGCTTGCAAGCGGCGACCAAATACTGGCCATTCCAACTTTGGTACGGCGGCTTCCGGAGCCAATTCGCAAGATCATTGGCAATCTCTCCAATACCGAGCGCGTATTGATCGGGTTGGACCTGGTCCCGCTGAAATAGCGGTGCCAAATGCCGGTTTTTTGCCTGTTGATAGTTTCTCAGGGACGCATTTTGATCCACAGGCGTAGGAAGCGTTTATTCATATGTTAATTTTGAATTTCCACTCCAGTGAGCGGAAATTTGATCCCAAAAATAATTATGTAGGGATTTTATTGTGCAGAAACTGAAAGACTCAGAGCTTCGTTATCGCCGGTTATTTGAAGCAGCCCAGGATGGGATTCTAATTTTGGATGCTGAAACGGGGATGATCGAGGATGTTAACCCCTTCCTGATCAACATGTTAGGCTATTCAATTGAAGAATTCGTGAAAAAAAAACTGTGGGAGGTGGGTGCATTTAAAGATGTTAAAGCCAGCCAGCTTGCGTTTGGAACTTTACAGGAAAATGAATATATTCGGTACGAAGACCTGCCGCTTAAAGCAAAAGACGGACGGCTCATCCAGGTTGAATTCGTGAGCAACGTCTATCTGGTGGGTGACGAAAAAGTGATCCAGTGCCAGATCCGTGATATCACAAGCCGGAAACTGATCCAGGATGCCCTGATAAAAAGTGAGGCGCTCCTGCGAGAACAATCTGTTCGTGATCATTTAACAGGCCTATTCAACCGGCGGTATATGGAAGAAACATTGGAACGTGAATTGCTGCGGGCTGTACGCAAAGATCTCTCACTAGGGATCATCATGCTGGATATAGATAACTTTAAAAGCATTAATGACACCTGTGGTCATGCCGCCGGGGACGATATCCTGCGTTCGTTAGGGCACTTATTACTTGACCAGGTTCGCGGAGAAGATATACCCTGCCGTTATGGGGGTGATGAATTCATTATTGTCCTGCCCGATGTCTCACGTCAAATAACCCGAGAACGCGCCGAACTGATTTGTGATCAGGCCAAACATTCCCAACTTAAACTCGAAGGGGAACCCCTTGAACTGGAGGATATTTCCCTTTCACTCGGCGTAGCTCTCTTCCCGGAAAATGGATCTTCAAGCACGGAGCTTTTGAAGTCCGTCGATAGTGCCCTTTATCATGCTAAACATGAAGGCAAGGGACGTGTAGTGATGGCTGGCAGCCTCCCCCAAGTGGTGGAGAAAAAAACTCCCCGGTCGAAGGATGTGCCAGGAATGTAAGATATATACAATAAGGGAGGAAAGAAACAATTCAAATTCTATCGCAAGCCAAACACAAGGAGATATTTAATGACAGTCGCTAAAGTAACTGAAATAATGGCATCATCCACAAAGAGCTTTGATGATGCGATCTTGATCGGTGTTGCGCGCGCCCATAAAACACTTCTGAATCTAAAGTCAGCCTGGGTACAAAACCAACAGATCAAATTGGATAATGAGGGGAAAATCACCGAATACCGGGTCCAGTTGAAGATCACATTCATCATCGATGATTGATCGGGATTGTTTTCCCTCCAGTTAGCATTCCAAGAAGCAATTCAAAGATAACCTGATCACGAAGCCTTCTCCCCCAAGTAGGCGAGATGAACACTCCCCAATCGAAGGATGCGATTGGGGAGTGTTCGCAATAAAATATAAAGGTAAAAGAAATTAAACAACTGATAACGATAAGGATCAAATACAAGGAGATGTTTTATGAGTACCACATATATTTTTATTGCCGTTGTTCTGATCATGGTGGTCATGGGCTTAATACTGGGACCGATTTTTTCCCGGCGTCAGCGTTCGGGCAGGTTCACTGATAAATTTGGAGCCGAGTATGGTCACACCGTGAAAACCCTTGGAAATGAAAAAAAAGCGCAAACCGAGCTCAACGAAAGGCAGGAGCATGTAAATGCGATGAACCTCCGTCCTCTTTCGATCAAAGAGCGGGAGCGGTATCAGGCAGATTGGACATCCGTCCAGTCAAAATTTGTCGAAGAACCTGGGCAGGCAATCATGGATGCCGATGGGTTGATCATGGAAGTCATGCAGGTCCGCGACTATCCAATGGCGGATTTTGAGCAAAGGGCAGCCGACATTTCGGTCAATTATCCCGACTTGGTGGGGAACTACCGTTCAGCTAGGGAGATTGCCATCAAGAACAAGAAACATGAGGCAAATACTGAAGAATTAAGGCAGGCGATGATCTATTACAGGTCCCTGTTTAATGAACTTCTCGGAAAAGAAGCAGTTACTGCATAAGAGAATTTAAGTTGGATTATCACTTGGATAGTTTGATTTTCTTCGCAAGTGATTCCCGGCAGGCTGAAAATTAAGTCTCCCCCAAGTGGCGTACATGAACACTCCCCGGCTGATGGATGCAGCCGGGGAGTGTTCATTGTATGCTTTGTTATGAAGCAAATTGCTCATAAAGGAGAAATACCATGCTGTACACCATTGTTGTAATTCTAATCATCCTGTGGCTGCTCGGCTTCTTAGGTGCAAACATAAGTCCCAGGCTCCCAAAAACAGGCAGTTGGATCCATACTCTAATCGTTATTGCTGTGATCCTGGTTATTTTGAATCTTTTAGGGATCATGTAGATCGGTGTTTCTTCGAAAATGGCAGGAACGATAAATCAAGGTCCTGCAAATGAAATAAAGGAAAGGAGATTCCAATGTTATATACCGTCGTTATCGTATTGATCGTATTGTTTGTAATTGGCTATATAAGATAAAGCCAGAAAACATATTATTTCCAGGAGAATTCCGTGAAGCGTACTGTAACCCGGCGGGGTATCACGCTGATCGCGGCAAGTGTCACAGTGGGATTGGTATTGTTTTTCAGTTTTTCGTCCGATATCAGCCCCGCCAAAAGTTACGCAAAATTGGCCGCGCCTCTGTGTGGCAACGGATCAGCCCCAGACTATGGCTTTAACTACGATCTGCAGCAGACACACTGGACAGTCAGTTGGCAGGGCTATGCTTCAGAGCAGGCAGTATCTGAGGTTGATACGATTCTTGACAGGTTGGATTCGGATTTGATCGTGCAAACAATGATCCTTATCCAACCTCAGGCTCAGGTCGGCAACAGGGTCAATTGCGCTGTGCATTTCCTACGGTACATGCAGCTTGGATTGCCGGATGGTGAACGCAAGGATAATGGTTTTGTCTTCTTGATCGTAGTCGAACCCGGAGGCCTTGATGTTCATTACGGCGTGGGATTGGGTTTACCGGCGCTGACCGCGGCTGAACTCACACCTCTCAACCGTGTCGCTGAGGATGCCTACAGTTCCACTCAAAATATTGACCTGGCATTGTTGACCCTGGTCCAGGGTTTCAACGCCGTTGCCCGCAGCAACTATGCCCCGTTGGTATCCCTCACACCGACTCCGCAGCCAGTGGACCTCCCGGTACTCCCCTCAGGTCCACTGGGCATTTTGTCTTTATGCGGGCTCCTGTGTATGGGGGTCGTATTCATATTTTTTATGATATGGCTGCTTCCCAAATTGGCCCGCAGCGGGATCAGCATATCGCCCTACGGTTCGGGAGCCCGGGGATCCGGGTTCCCATTTGGCGGTGGTCGTGGTGGTTCTTCGACACGCGGTGGCGGCGGTAGCGGCCGCTCCGGACGTGGTAATTAATAAAAAGGATGTCAAGATATGAAAGCATTTATTAAACAAATCGGCCGTATCTTTACGTTGGCGGCCTTGTTGGTTGGGCTGGCCGGCTGCGGCGTGGTGAAATCAGGCACGACAGAGTACAACGAATTGGTGGCTCTGGTACAGGGTGTACAGTCTGCAGCTGCCAATTTTCAACTGGTGGTAGATACGCAATATGCCAAAATACAGGCTAAAACCCAGATCACCAAGGATTATTATGATGCAGTTAGCACCAGCGGTGAGGTTTGGACAGGAAATTTCCGTTCACAGGCTGACGCGCTGACCAACCTGCTTAATAATTACCGTGATGAAAACGGCCAACCATTGGACCCGACCAAGCTGAACTTGAATACGCTGAACGGCAAAAATGCGTTACCGGATGGTTTGGGACAGGGCTTCACGCTTTATGTTAACGCCATTACCCAGGCTCCCCCGCCTGTACCGGATTCGGCAGTTACGCTGGCTCTAGGAGATACGGTTGACGAAGGGATGAACACCATTCAATTAGCCGGCACCGATTGGAATGATGCGGTCAAAGCCTACAATACCCGCCGGGCACAGATCAAAGGAGAGATCGTGGCGAAGGTTTCAGCTTATTTTGGTTTTGAGCTGCCTGTTACATTCCCCTATTATCAGGGCAGCAACGCAGGCCAGCCCGTACAGAATCCACTGGCTACACAGAAACCATAGACTTCCCCATACCACGGGTTACCAAAATACTATGGAGCAGGTATAAAATTTGCTCTCCCCCAAGTGGTGGACATGAACACTCCCCGGCAGATGGATGTAGCCGGGGAGTGTTCATTGTATGATAAATCCAACGTTTATATTCTGATTTCGGATTTGGTCCAGAATCAGAATTTTGAAATGTGCCGGTATGGTGCCTGTCATCAGTTTTTGGAAGAATTTAAGAGATTACCTGGCACAATTTATTAATAAAGGAGATTTTATGAGATCACTGTTAGTAAAAATATTTCCAGTGTTGATTTCTGCAGGGCTGTTGCTTGGTTCCTGCTCAGTACCGATTCAAGCGACGCCTACAGTTATGCCTTCACCCACTGCGATCATAGTGCCGAGCGCAACCAGCCCGGCACCGGTGAGCGATGATGTTTGGGATCGTATCGTGGCAAATAACAAGATTGTTGTAGGCACCTCCTGGGACTACCCGCCTTTTAGTTCCGTAGACCCTAACTTTCAGGTGGTTGGCTTTGATATCGCCTTGATCCAGGAAATCGGCCGCCGCCTTCAAATTCCGGTTGAGATCCAGAATTATGCTTTCGAGGGTATTCCCAGTGCGCTGCAAATCAATCAGATCGACATTGCTGTTGCTGCCATTTCCATTACTCCCCAACGGGCTGGCCAAATGTCGTTTTCGCCGGTTTACTATGTCAATGAAACTTCAGTCCTGGTAAGGAGTGATTCCCAAATGCCGGACATTACGGATTTCAAACAGCTTGCCGCTTATCGTGTGGGCGTTCAACGCGGCACCACGTATGAAAGCATGATGCGAAGCCTACTGGTAGATCCCGGACTGATGAGCAAGGATAAATTATTCAGTTATATGCAGACAGATGAATCAGTGCGTGACCTGATTGAAAAACGGGTTGATGTGGTTCTTCTCGGACAGGCAACAGCCAGTTATTATGGCACCCGCGCCGACCTGCGAGTAGCAGGAATGGGGTTCGATAAGCAAAATCTGGCGGTTGCAATGCGCACTGGTACACCACGTTTAAACGCAGAGATTGATCGCGTTGTGGATGAGATGCTTGTTGACGGTACGATCCTCGGCTTCATTCAAAAGTATGTTCAAAGTGACGTCGCCGGAATTTTGTCCACCC
This sequence comes from uncultured Anaerolinea sp., assembly GCA_964385315.1. Classification (GTDB taxonomy): domain Bacteria; phylum Chloroflexota; class Anaerolineae; order Anaerolineales; family Villigracilaceae; genus Villigracilis. The sequence continues at coordinate 65 of CAYLOW010000174.1, read as the reverse complement.
CAATTGCAACCAACGTTTCTGTTGCCACACCATTGGCAACTGCCACACCGGTAACAGCAGCCACA
>CAYLOW010000173.1:0-9168 GCA_964385315.1 uncultured Anaerolinea sp. | reverse complement strand
CATCCTTGAGTACAAAACTGTTAGTTTCAAGGTTACAGTGCGGTTCTTTTTGAGGATGCTGATCCAGTCTTTCTTGCAGCGACAGCAAGCAAGCGATAAACTCTTCCGCCAGATACCAGCTGTCGAAAAGCAGCACGCTAAAAGGCAGTTTGCGCCTGATCGCGGCTTCCCCTCTTCTCCCAGAAAATTATGAAGATGAAATAGTATGATAATCCTCTTTTACCGCTCAATTCCGTGCGGATGAACAAGTAGCTAGTACAGGGCAGTTAAATGAAAAAGGCAGGAACGAGAATGTCCAGCCTTTCTATTTCGATTTGTTTTACTTACTTTATTCCGCCAATTCGATCACAACATATTGGTTATTTGGGAAACTTCAATAGTTGATCCCGGCCAGATTTATTCACATCTCAAATCTTAATACTCGTAAATGATTAATCAAAAAATATGTGATTGACGCCAAAATACCTGCAATACTGAAATAATAAAAATAATCAACCCACACACCAAAAACATTTTTATAATCGCCCAGCATCTTGGAACTTGTCAATACTAATGCCCACGGCGCAATCAGTAAGAGTGATGTTGCCCTCCATTTTTTTGATACTGAGGTTTTTCCAAGTTGCAGCAATTCAGGGTCTTTGTAAGTGGACAATAGCCGTATCAAAGTCTGGTTGTCATTCTCAATATCTTTGTCTGAAATCAGCAAAAACATAACAAACGATATGCTCAATAACAAAACCGCCAATCCGAAGGGTAATTTGATAAATTCGCTGTTCGGTTTGTCAGGTAGAAGCTGTAAAACAAATTGAAGTGCCAATATCAACCAGAAGAATTTTATTTCCGGGCTTTTATATTCTCCCACGATTCTTTGCAAGGCGTTCCATATATTTTTCAGCACTGCTATTTTTCCATACCTGCACGAATTAATCTTAGTAACCGTTTTCTCTCTTTTTCATTTTCGATATTTAACACTTCCCTAACAAAACTTGCAAATTCTGGGTTTTTCTTAGAGTATTCCTTGAACCTTTCTACAAACGCTTCATTTTCATCTAAATCTAACCATCCCACTGTTTTGTATAGCGAAACCCGCTGGATGTTGAAATAATCAGCAAGCTTATTTCCAATGGAGATATCCAAGGCTTTTTTGCCATTTAATATCTCGGAGAAATGAGATTGACTTACACCTATGTCTGCAGCTATCTGTCTCATGGACAAATTCTGTTCTTTTGCTTTTTTAATCACAAAGGCTTTTAAAGCCAAGGCGTTTGTTGTCATAAAAACCTCCTTGCAAATAATAATAATGTCTGATATTATCGCTATAAGCGATAATATTGATTTCACCAAAAAGAGAAGAAATAATAAAGACTAACAATGAAAACTGATGTATATCTTAAAAACTACCCTGCGTATCTTAAGCATGCCCGCGATGGCGCTGATACAACCGTTAAAGAATATCTGCACGATATAGACCGGTACATTCAATATTTCGAGGAGAAAGTAGATCCAACCTTGGAAACCTTTTGCATCAATCTCACACACATTCGTGAGTTTGTAACCTTTTTACGAGAGGCAGGCAACTCCAATTCCACTGTCGAAAGACGGCTACAGGGTGTGTACGCTTTCTGGATGTACCTGCATTTAGACCATAATCATCCACCGCCACTTCCTATAAAACTTAGCGGCGTTCGCATTAAAAAAACTCGCAATCCAACTCGTCCTATTGCAAACAATAACTATTTACTTTTTATGGAGAATGTTGAAAATGAACTTTCAAAAATTAATTGAGTTTCGCTATTTACGCGATGTTGTCATCATACTTGCAGTGAGGAAACTTAACTACTCAATACCCCAAGCCCTTGAAATAAATGCGGATCAAAATCTTGTCTTTATTTCAGATCGGGACAATATATTGTTCAGGGAATATAGCAATTGTCGAAATACAATATTTCCAGACTTAAGCCTGTTATTCCCTACTGAAGATGGAACACAGTATTTGCCGAATAAATTTTGGCAGAACATAGAGAAACTACTTCGACAAGTAGGTGCGCAATCACTCCCCTCTCATCTTGCGCGAATTCCTTCTGAACAAATAGATGCAATTCTTGCGTTGAAATTCGAAAATCAACGCCCTGCATTTCAACAGACACTTGCGTCAGGATTGTTAGGCTTCATGGCACTTAGACCTGGAGAAGTGGCAAATCTTTGCGAAGACGACATAGACATTGATAGTATGAAAATATATCTGCGCGAAACAAAAAGCCAGGAGCCTCAACGACTTCCAATCCACTCTGACTTACAGTCAAGCCTCACAAATTATCTCAAACACTTAAAGCCTGGGGAGCCATTATTTATTCGTCTGAGTAAAAAGCAGTGGGATCGTAAAGATGTATATCGAGCAGTCGGAAAATTGAGTATTCATTTTGGATTAGACGGCATCTATCCGAGACGAATTCGGTCAACAGTGGCCAGTCAAATGTTACGGATAGGTATCCCGCTCAAGGATGTAAGCGCATTACTTCGCCATAAAGATATTGCGACAACCCTTAGGCACTATGCTGGCATTGTTGAAATGGAAAATATTAGTTACGCCTTGAATCAATATCAGCCAACTAAACCAATGCCAAAATTAATGTATTAGTCAGGAGTGACAATCATGGACAGATATTCTTTTGTAAAGGTACAGTTTCAAAAAGGACTCAGGCTGGTCTATAAGCCGCATTCTGTCCAATGGATCGCTCCATCTGTGCAGTCATCTCTCTGGGCAGCGCGTCGCCGCGCTGCTCGGTGCAGCCTACCCGGGGCTGGCTCATCCCACAAGAGGGAAGAGCACATGCGGAGACGAGCAGTCTCCCATCGTCCACAGACGATTTCGCCCCTGCTTGGCCTTGCTCCCGGCGGGGGTTACCTGGCCATCTGCATTACGGCAAACGCCGGTGGTCTCTTACACCACCTTTTCACCATCACCCTTCACCCCGAAGGATGGAAGGGCTGTCTGTTTCTGTGGCCCTTGTCCGGCAGGTTCACGCCTCTCGGCGGTTTCCCCGCCCCGGGTGCTATCCGACGCCGTGCTCTGTGGAGTGCGGACTTTCCTCGATCCCGACAACGCAGGACCGCGACTGCCCAACCAACCTGAGTGCAATGCATGATAAACCCCGCTGGAGGGTGAGTCAACCTTTGAAAAGGAATCTGTCTCAGATTTTGGGTAAAACCCTGTTGAATGTTGGAGTTTTTGACAAAAGACATTAAAATAGTGTTACTATACATCCCATCAAACGTGGTCGAAGAGGAAACATTGTGAGCAACTGGAACGGCAAATTTGTGATCGGCCTTACCGGCAATATTGCCACTGGAAAAAGTGTGGTTCGCCGCATGCTCGAGCATCTCGGCGCTTACACGATCGATGCAGACGCGTTGAGTCATCGGGCTTATGCCAAAGGGGCGCCTGGCTATAAACTGGTGATCGAAAATTTTGGCCGGTGGCTGGTCAAGCCCGATGGCGAGATCGACCGCGGCAAGCTCGGCAGCCTGGTCTTCAACAACCCCGAGGCCATGGCGCAGTTGGAGGCCATCATCCATCCGCTGGTGCGGCAGGCGACCGATATCCTCATCAAACGCTCGATCCAGCGCGTCATTGTGATCGAAGCCATCAAACTTTTGGATGGCGACCTGCGCAAGGTATGTGATTCCATCTGGGTGACGAACGCGAAGGAAGATGTTCAGGTCGAGAGGTTAATGCGCAAACGCGGCATGAGCCGCAACCAGGCTGTGGCACGTGTGCAGATGCAGTCGGCGCAGAGCGCCAAAGTGGCGGCCGCGAATATTGTCATCACCAATACCGGCTCTTATGATGACCTTTGGAAGCAGGTCAACGCGGCCTGGCAGGAGATCGTCCCCGCTGGAAGCGCCGCCGCCGAAGTTGAACCTGCGCCCATTAAACAACAAGTTCCCCAGCCGGGCGGTGTCTATGAGGCCAGGCGCGGCAAGCCGAAAAACTCCGCCGCCATCGCGGACCTGATCACCCGGTTAAGCAAGGGCGCGCGCAGCATGACCCCCGATAATGTGATGGAGGAGTTCGGCGAAAAAGCATATATGCTTCTTGAGCTTGATCAAAAAATTGTCGGGCTGGCGGGTTGGCAGGTGGAAAACCTGGTCACCCGCACCACCGATATTTTTATCGAGGAACATGTCAACACGCAAAAGGCGCTTGAAACCCTGGTCCGCGAAGTGGAACGCGCCTCGGCTGAACTGCAAAGTGAAGCGTCGCTGATCTTCCCCACGGATCAACTGGCCGTAGAGGAACAGGTCTGGAGTCGGCTGGGTTATGAAAAGCGCACCCCCGAGACACTTGGCGTGCAGGCCTGGCATGATTCAGCGCTTGAATCAAATCCCGCAGGAAACACGCTCTTTTTCAAACCCCTGCGACACGATCGGGTATTACGGCCTATATAAGGAAGGAGCGCCGGATTACAGGGCAACGCAACCACTCTGTGCCGGATCTCCATTGTTTCCCATAACTGCCTATCATTGTGACCGAATTTCTCAATAACCTCTTTTTTATATTTCAACGGGTCAGCTGGCTGAGCTTATTTGATATTCTGCTCGTCACACTGATCTTTTTCGGTTTGTTATATTCCCTGAAGGATACTCAGGCAATGGCGCTGCTGCGGGGATTGATCTTGCTGGTAGTGGCCATCATCCTGCTGACAAGCCTGGTGGAACTGCCCGCTTTTTCATGGTTTGCACGAAATTCCGTGCCCGCTTTGATCCTTTCCATTCCGGTGATCTTTGCGCCCGAGATCCGGCGTGCCTTGGAAAGGCTGGGGCGTGCCAGTAATGGCTGGTCTTCCTTAAAAGGGAAGTCTGCGGATGCTTCGCTGGTGCAGACCATCCGCGCGGTGGTGAGCGCGTGCGCCAGGTTGTCTGCCCGCCAGCATGGGGCGTTGATCGTCCTGCAGCGTTTGGATAACCTGGAAGAATACATTCAAACCGGCGTGCCCATGAATGCGCGCGTCACACCGGAGATACTGCTGCAAATTTTTTACCCGAACACACCCCTGCATGACGGCGGGGTGATTATCGTCGGGTCGCAGGTCGCGGCGGCCTCCTGCGTCATGCCCCTTTCAGCCAGCGGCGTGTTGAACAAGAGTCCCGAGCGCCAGATGGGGCTGCGTCATCGGGCGGCCCTGGGCACATCCGAGGTGAGTGATGCGATCGCGGTGGTCGTCTCGGAAGAGACCGGCGCCATTTCGATCGCGCATGCTGGTAGAATGTTACGCCGTCTTGACCCGGACCGCCTGGAGAATATCCTGCTCGCATTTTTTCGCCCGCAGGGTGAAACGCAGAAAGCTAGCGTCATTGAGCGGCTGTTCCCCGGTTTATTTTCGCGTAAAAAAGATAAATGAAAATTTTATCACCGGCGTCCCGCTGACAAGCTCTGAGCTTTTCAAAATACCTGTTCCCGGGGTGTTGATCAGCAGTATCGCGGAACGTTTTGTATAAAGTGAGTAGATTCATGTACCGTTGGATTTCTGAAAATTTCCGCACATTTTTATGGGCGTTGGCATTGTCCATTGCAGTATGGATCGCTGCCGTCACATCGGCGGATCCGGATGAGACCCGCGCGCTTTCAGCCACCGTGGCGATCCAGGTTCTCGGGCAGGACCCAAGCCTGGTTCTCGGCAGTGAAATCCCAGCCGATGTGGAGATCACACTCCGCGCGCCGCGCTCGGTGTGGAGCATCATCGAAGCGGATCCGCAGACCGTGCAGGCCATTTTGGATCTTTCAGGCCTGAGTTCCGGCGAGCACAGCATTGACCTGATGATACAGATCGATGAGCGCCCGGTGCAGATCGTTTCTGTTTCACCCCGCACAATTTCTTTCACGCTCGAGCCGCTGGCGACGAAAACTATCAAGGTGGATTTAAGCCTGACAGGGGAGGCCGCGGTCGGGTATCAGGTGGGTGAAAGCAGCATGCTCCCGGCAGAGGTTGTCGTCGCGGGGGCGCAATCCCAAGTGAAGAAAGTCACCCGAGCCCGCATCCCTGTTAATCTCAGCGGCATCCGTGAAAATTTCGATCAGACCCTGCCGGTCGAAGTTCTGGATGAAAACGGTCAAAAAGTGGACGGGGTTACCGTCTCGCCCGAGACAGTGCGGATAACCATGCCAGTCAGCCGGCAGGGCGGCTATCGTGATGTGGCGGTAAAGGTACTCATGATGGGGCGTGTGGCTGGCGGGTACCATCTTACCGATATTTCAGTATTTCCGCCTGTGGTAACGGTGTTCGCGCTCAACCCGGAACTGGTCGATACTTTGCCGGGTGTGGTGGAAACACAGCCGTTGGACCTGCAGAGTGCCAAGGACGATATCAATATTCGTGTAGCTTTAAATTTACCTGAAGGAATTTCGATCGTTGGTGACCAGACTGTGCTGGTACAGGCTGGCGTTTCGCCAATTGAGAGCAGCGTGACCCTGGCAGGCGAGAAGGTTGATATGATTAACCTCGCCGAAGGCTTGAGCGCGCAGGTCTCTCCGACGACAGTCGATGTGATCGTCTCGGGGCCGCTGCCGCTGCTGGATTCGCTGACCCGGCAGGATGTGCACGTGACTGTTAACCTGAGCGGCCTGACAGCCGGCACCTATCAGATTACCGCCAAAGTGGAAGTATTGATCTCGGATGTATTTGTAGAATCCATTTTACCGAATACAATGGAAGTAGTGATCACCCCCGTCAGTGCGCCTTCGGGAACGCCGGCCCCTTAATTTTCAACCTCATATTTATAAATCTGGAAAAAAAGTAGATCCATTATGAAACCAATTGTAGCTTTAGTAGGCCGACCGAATGTCGGGAAATCCACGCTCTTCAATCGCTTTGCGGGGGAACGCCTGGCCATTGTGGACGATGTTGCCGGCACCACGCGCGACCGTTTATTTGGTGAGGCTGAATGGAACGGGCGGTCCTTTACGATCGTTGACACCGGCGGCATTGACCCGACCCATGGCGGCAAAACCCCGCTTTCCATCGGTTCCGCCGATTTCATTGACGATATCCGCAAGCAGGCCCAGGTGGCCATTCAAGAGGCCGATGCGGTGATCTTCGTCAATGACGGAGAATCAGGAATCACCGCCCCCGACCGTGAAGTGGCCGAAATCCTGCGGCGTTCGCAGAAGAAATTGCCCGATGGCACCTATACCCCCCCGATCTTCGTGGTGGTCAATAAATGTGAATCCAAGGAACGGCGCGACCAGGCATCCGAATTTTATGAGCTGGGCTTGGGGGAACCGTTTCCCATTTCAGCGATCCACGGCACCAGCACCGGGGATATCCTCGACGCGCTGGTCGCTTCCTTTCCGGCCCCGGTGGTTGAAGAGGAGGATGACAGTGTTAAAATTGCCATCGTCGGCAAGCCCAACGCGGGGAAATCCAGCTTGCTCAATAAGTTGACCGGCAAGGAACGCGTGATCGTCAGCCCCATCGCGGGCACGACCCGCGATTCCATTGACACAAAAATTAATTTTGACGGCCTGGATGTGACCTTGATCGATACCGCCGGCATCCGGCGCCGCGGCCGGATCGAGCATGGCGTGGAGCAGTACAGCGTGCTGCGGGCCTTCAAATCCATCGAGCGCGCGGATGTGGCTTTGCTGATGATCGACGCGACCACCGGCATCACCTCGCAGGATGCGCATATCGCGGGCTTCATCCTTGATGAATGGAAATCCTGTGTAGTGCTGGTCAATAAATGGGATGCGATCGAAAAGAATAACGAGACCATGGAAGAGTACACCGTCAGGATCAAGCGCGAATTGAATTTTATGGATTACGTCCCGATCCTGTTCATTTCCTGCAAGACCGGGCAGCGGGTGGACCAGGTGCTTCCCAAGGCTTTACAGGTGCAGGAGGAACGCCTCGCGCGTTTGACAACCTCTTCGCTCAACGAGATCATTCACAGCGCGCAGGATGCCCATCCGCACCCGACCCATTCGGGCCGCGCGCTAAAAATGTATTACGGCACGCAGGTCCGTTCAGACCCGCCGACCTTCCTGATCTATGTCAACGAGCCCAAGTTGATGCACTTCTCCTACCTGCGCTATCTTGAAAATCAGATCCGTGAAAAATACAGCTTCCTTGGCACCCCGATCCGCATTGTGACCAAGGGCAGAAGCGAATAACAAAAAAAATCGCGTAACTATTAACATGATGGACCTCCAATGGAGCTGGTTTTCGAAAATTCAGCTTACATCGAAGGTCCATCTTTCTTCAGCAATTCCCGTTTTGGGTAAATACAAGGGTAGATTCTGGAATGCTTTCGTAAACATAGGAGATTCCGTGGTGTCTAAATTGAGATAAAACCTGTAGTTCTTTCAAACGGTGGTCGCTATGAATGTACGAAAACACTTATCGGCAAGCGGATTGTTTAAGATAGCCTATGCAAGGTTTGAGAAGATCAAAGATATTCGCGCAGAGAACCAAAAGGTTTCGCTGGCAGATGCCTTGATGTCCGCCTTTGCGATGTTCTCGCTCAAGGATCCATCTTTGTTGGCCTTTGAAGAACGCAGGGCTGGCGATGGAAACTTGAAACGTCTGTATGGGATAAAGACAATTCCTTGTGATACTCAGATGCGAACGATTGCAGACGAGGTTGCTCCAGAAGAACTGCGAGCGTTATACAAAGATACTTTTCGATAACTTCAGCGGGGCAAGGTCATGGAAAAGTTGGTGTTCATGGAGGGCTGTTACTTATTGTCTTTAGATCTATCTATTACCCACAACTTGGATGTGATGATCAGCAATCAGAGCCCAAGTTCCAGCCAAATCTTGTAGTCTTTTCCAACCTCGCCAGACAACGACAATACCCGGTTCTCCATCGGACTTGCGTCCCAAGAAGCCACCGAGTTGTGCAATCCAACGAACGGCTTGATGAGTAGATGGGAATATTTTTGTAAGCACTGATAGCTGCGTTGAAGAAAGTTTGGTCCACAGTTCCTCATCAGCGTTGTCAGGAACATTTTCTGGGGAATCTCAACTTCAACTCCTGCACTTGGAAAAATGTTGGCTTGCCTTACCCGCTAATACTTCATAGAGTAAGTTTTGCGGTACTGCGAAAGAATGGCCTTTCTTCCCGTATTTGGCAGGGCTTAAAAATAGTTACCCCGAAATATTGAGAAGA
>CAYLOW010000172.1:0-9263 GCA_964385315.1 uncultured Anaerolinea sp. | reverse complement strand
TAAACGAGTCATGATATGCTTCGGGCTTATTAATTAAAGATCAGGAGAATTCTAAATTATGAAAAAAATCGGATTGATCGCCCTTGTGATCGTGATCGTACTTGCAGTATTTGGGGTATTTGCAATGCGCATGAGACGCTCACACATGATGGGCGGCACAGGCGTACAGCAGGACCTCGCAGCCGTATCAGCAGACGGCGCGCAGATTTCCCCCTCAGCAGATGTAACCTCGATCACAGGTGAATACCCAAAGGACACCGCGGCTCAAAAATCGGGTGACCTGATCGTTTTACTCAAGCTGAATCCATACCCGCCAAGCGTGGGCCAGTCCAATTTTGACATCACACTGACCGATGCCGGCGGACAGGCGATCGATGACGCAGCCATCAGCCTCGACCTCACCATGCCGTCGATGTGGATGCCGCCGAATCAGTTAACAATGGAATTCGTCTCCGCCGGAAAATATCACGCGGCGGGACAATTCACCATGCGCGGGGGATGGCGCATCGAAGTGCTCATTACACGCGGCGGTGAAACCAAATCTGTTTTCTTTGACGTGGGATTGTAACGGACATGCTGCTCAGTAACCTGGCACTCGCGTTCGTTACAGGCATTATCAGCAGTTTCGGCCACTGCCTCGGCATGTGCGGCGGTATCGTAGCGATCTATTCCGCGCGGCAGGCAGCTCAAACCCCGGCGGGCGAACCTCAACCGGGCATACTGGCGCGCATTACAAGCTTCCTCCCGCTGCACCTGGGGCGCATCACAACCTATACTTTTTTCGGCGCATTGATCGGTCTGGCCGGGTCGCTTCTAAACCAGGCCGGCGGGATGATGGGCTGGCAGGGCGCGTTTTCGGTGCTGGTCGGGATCATCATGCTGCTGGTATCCCTCAGCCTGATGGGTGTTCTGCCGCCGATCGAGGCAACCCTGGTTTCGCTTACAAAAGGGAATACGCCCATGACACGCATGCGCGGCCTTTTTGGAAAACGCAGCTTTTTCGCAACACTGACCCTCGGCATCTTATGGGGATTTCTTCCCTGCGGATTGGTCTTTGCGATGCTGGTCCTGGCGGCGCGGGTAGGAACCCTGTGGGGGGGCGCGCTGACCATGCTGGCATTCGGTCTGGGGACAATTCCCACCCTGCTCGGGTTTGGCCTCGCCGCGAATTTACTCAGCCCAAAACTGCGCGGGAATTTACAGTCCCTGGCAGCGATCCTGCTGATGGTATTTGCCATTCAAACCGTTTTACGCGGGCTGGCAGTTGCGAATGTTATCCCTTCATTTTCATACGGACAGGTGATGTTATGGTAGACACGATCAAATGCGACCACTGCGGCGCGGAAGCAAATGCAAAATACGTGATCACAAAGGAATTCGACGGCAGGACTTTGAATTTTTGCTGTCGCGGCTGTTTACAGGTTTATGAACTGCTGCACGAAGAGACGCAACAGCCCAAGCCTGAAAAGACCGATCAATAAAGACCTGCCCGCAATCGGGCATCATTCAGATTCGATATTTAAGAGCCTGGATCAAACGGCCATCGTCCGTATGATCTAGGCTCTTTCTTTTGCCCGGTCCAAAACATAATCCACCATTAGCGCGGGGATATTGACCCCTGTGGTGGTGATGCTGTTGCGAAACTCCATGGTGTGATTGACTTCGTTGACAGTCAAGCCGTTTTCAGATTCAAACACATCGATGGCGAGCAGCCCGCCGCCAATGGCTTTTGCAGTCCTGCGGCAGATGCCGCTCAACTCCGGCGTAAGGGGACAATTGGAGGCAATGCCGCCGCGCGCGGTGTTGGTGATCCAGCCTTCGGAGGTACGGTAGATCGCGGCGATTGGTTCCTCCCCAACCACAAAGGCGCGGATGTCACGTCCTGGTTTCTGGACGTATTCCTGAATATAAAAAACCTGGTGATTTACGCCCAGGGTGGCCTTGTGCTCGATCAGGGACTCCGCCGCGTGACGGTTATCCACTTTGGCAAGCAAACGTCCCCATGACCCAATGACCGGTTTAAGTACACAAGGATAACCCATCGCATCCACCGCTTTTAACGCAGATTCTTCATCGAAAGCCATCAAGACCCTCGGCGTTGGGATCCCGCTTTTTACAAGCAGCTGACTGGTGACATATTTATCCCCGCAGCGCTCCGCCACCTGCGATGAGTTGACGACCCTCACGCCGTTGGCTTCATAGATTTTAGAGATGTAAATTCCGCGCGAGAAGGAAACCGAACGTTCAAAGAGAACATCCACAGCTTCCGGAATGCTGTCAATATCAAAGTAGTGATCATCATCCTTGATCCGGACAATTTCAACATCAGGGCGTTTTTCCAATTCTTCCAACAGATATTTTTCTTCCGCGCGCAGGCGGGTATATAAAAATCCAATGCGGGTCATGATTTTCTCCTTATTTCGTCTGAAGCCCTTGGGTGCCCAAACTTTTCATAAATTTTGAACGATCTTTTCGGTCATCAACCCGGTGGTTAACATGCCGCCCAGATCGGGGGTGACCTGTCCTGCGGCGATGCATGTTTCAATTGCACTGCGCAAACGGGCGGCCTGCTCTTGTTCACCGAGATGATCCAACATCATCGCGGAAGCCATGATCGTCGCGGTGGGATTCGCCTGTCCCGTCCCGGCCAAAGCCGGCGCGCTGCCATGCACAGGCTCGAAGACCGCCGCATCCGTACCAATGTTGCCCGAAGCCGCAACGCCCAGCCCGCCGACGAACATGCAGGCTTCGTCACTCAGAATATCGCCAAATAAATTGGTGGTGACAATAATTTCAAATTGCCCGGGCGCGCGCACAAGTTCCATCGCGCAGGTATCAACCAGCATTTCCTGCATGGTCACATCAGAATATTCCTGCGCGATCTCGAGCGCAACCGAGCGAAACAGCCCGCAGGTTTGGCGCAGGACATTGGCCTTATGCACCACATGAACGGTTTTACGCCCGGTTTGGCGTGCCATGTCAAAGGCCTTGCGGATGATGCGTTCCGACCCCTTGCGGGTGATGACGCGTTCCGTGACGGCACGATCGCCGTTGTCTTCAAGCCGCTCGATGCCGGAATACAAGCCTTCGGTGTTTTCACGGACAATGATCATATCGATCCCTGGGCGTGAGGAGGGGTGCGGGATGGACAGGGTGGGGCGCAGGTTTGCGTACAAGTCCAGCGCCTGGCGCATGCGCACAACAGGGGAAAAATAATTCGGGATGTTGGGCGGGGTGGTGACTGCGCCAAACAAGGCAGCATCTGCGCCGCGGATTTCCTGCAGGGTCGAATCAGGCAAAGGCGAGCCAGAGCGTTGGTATTCCCCAAAGCCGATCCCGCATTCCACAAACTCCCATTCAAGCGGGAGCGCAGTCAATACGGCACACGCACTTTCAATCACTTCGGGACCAATTCCATCGCCGGGTAAAAGACAAATTTTATACACGGTACCTCCTTACGCAGAACATAGCTGGGCGCTGCATCAGCTCATCAATTCCTGAATATCGTGCTCTTTCAAAAAATTCACAATACCGCCCGCGTCCGCGATCTTCAAAACAAATTCCGGCAGGGCGCGTGCCTGATAGGTGTGACCATTTGTGAGGTTGCTGATATGTCCATTGACAAGATCAACATCCACATCATCGCCTTCGGTGATATCCGCCGCGGCCTCGGGGCATTCGAGGATCGGCAGGCCGATGTTGATGGCATTCCGAAAAAAAATGCGCGCATAGGAAGGCGCGATGATGCACTTCGCCTGCGAACCCTTGATGGCGATCGGGGCATGCTCACGCGAAGAGCCGCAGCCAAAGTTTTGCCCGCCGACGACAATATCACCGGGCTTTACATTTTTTGCATATTCAGGCTTGACCTCACAAAAAACATTCTTCGCGAGCTCAAGCGGATCGATCGTGATGTTATAACGGCCGGGAATGATCTCGTCCGTGTTCAGGTTCTCTCTAAAAGTCCAGGCTTTGCCCATGATCGTTCTCCTTTATTTTTATTAATTTTCAAAATATCCCCGCGGGTCTGTTATCCTGCCGGTCAATGCGGTGGCGGCGGCAGTGGCGGGGCTGGCAAGATAGATCTCAGCCAGAGGGCTTCCCATGCGCCCGGTGAAATTGCGGTTCATGGTGGTCAGCGCACGCTCGCCCGCCGCGAGAATTCCGCCATGACGGCCAATGCACGCGCCGCAGCCTGTACCCGTCACCGTGCAGCCCGCATCCATCAGGATTTCGATCAAGCCATTTTTCATCGCCTTCCTGTAGATCCGCTCGCTGGCAGGCGTAACGATCACACGCGTGAAGGGGTGTACTTTTTTTCCCTTGAGCATGGCCGCCACGATCTCGATATCTTCATAACGCGCATTCGTGCAGGTGCCGATGTAAACCTGATGCACTTCCAACCCTTCGACCTGTTCCAGCGGCTTGCCATGATCCACATCCGGATGACATGCGATGAACGGGGTGAGGGCGGACACATCAATTTCGATGACGCGCTCGTAATGCGGTTCGACCGGAACGATCATTTCAAACGGACCCCGGGCGGGCGTTTCGTTTTCAAGATAGTTGATCGTCACCTGGTCGGCGGCGATCAGGCCGCATTTGGCGCCGATCTCTGTGGACATGTTCGGGAAGACGATCCGGTCGTGCATCGGCAGGTTCTCAATATATTCGCCGCCAAATTCCACCGAACGATATGTGCCGCCATCCATGCCCATTAATGCCGCGATGTAAAGCATCACATCCTTGGCAAAGACCCCGGACCGGGTTTTACCCGTCAGTTCAATGCGGATCGTCTCGGGGACCTTAAACCAGCATTTGCCCGTCACCCAGGCCACACCGATCTCGGTTGAGCCGAGTCCCGCACCAAACGCGCCCAACGCACCGTACGTATTCGAGTGTGAGTCAGCGCCGATGACAATCGCGCCAGGCGTGATGTAGCCTTCTTCGATCATCACCTGATGGCAGACACCCTGCCTGTAAAAATGGGGCAGGTCCTGTTCTTTCACAAATTCAATGATCTTCTTATGGTTCTCGGCGGCCAAAACATTCGGCGCGGGATAAGCATGATCGAGATGCAGCACGATCCGGTTCCTGTCGTGGATCGGTTTGCCGATCTCCCGAAAGGCCTTGATCGCCAGCGGTGTGGTGTTATCGTGACTCATAATGTAGTCCACATCCAGCAACAGGATCTCGCCCGCTTGAACGGGCCTGCCTGCCTTGCGTGAAAAGATCTCTTCAATGAGTGTTCCCATATGTTCTCCTTTGTTCTAAAGTGAGGGATTGTTATTTGCCATTTCCGTTATATTTCTTCAGCACCATGCGCGTTTCAGTGCGTTTGACTCCCTGCACAGTGCGGACCTCTTCGATCAAATTATTCAGCGACATCATATTCTCCACATTGACAAAGGCACTGATGTCATAATCGCCGGTGATCTCATAGACCTGGGTCACATTCGTAAAGCCGCGCAAACGGCGCACGACCGACGTGGTGTAAACATGCGATTCAACTTCCAGCATAATAAGGGCGTTGATGTCGTGCGGAATGACATCGATCACGCGCCCCGTCACCAGTTCGGCGATCTCAATGATGTCGGTGTCGAAGAGCTGCTTGCGCTGGTCTCCCATAGTCTTGATGCGGGTCAGGATCACTTCCAACTCGGCCGCGCTGACCTCGATCCCGTACTCATCCAAACGCGCCTGGACCGCGCTTTTACCTGTGTATTTGTCGATTACGATCTTGCGCTCGCGCCCCAAAATAGCCGGGTCAAAGGGTTCATAAGTATGCGGATCCTTGAGAATCCCGTTGGTGTGGACTCCGCTTTTATGGGTAAAGGCGTTTTGCCCGGTGATGGGTTTGTTGGGGGCAAGGAAGAAACCGGAAATTTTTTCAAGATACGAAGATATATCCACCAAATGCTCAAGGTTATATTTTTCAACCCCTTCAAGGTTGTGAAACGCGACGACGGTTTCAGCCAAATCAGGAATGCCTGTACGCTCGCCCATGCTGTTGACCGTGGTGTGGATGCAGTCCGCCCCCGCGCGGATCCCGGCCATGCCGTTTGCCAGCGCGAGTCCGTAATCATCATGACAATGCAGGTCGATCTTGCAGGGAAGCAGTCTCGCGCGCAGCGCGCTCACGCGCTCAAAAAAGATATGCGGCTGCATGATCCCCAGCGTATCGGCAAAACTGATGCGGTCCGCACCGGCTTCGATGGCGGCATTGCAAACACGCACGAGGAACTCAAAGTCGGTGCGTGTCGCATCTTCGGGTGTGTAACGGACCTTCAAACCCAGCCCGCGTGCATAGGCAACATGGTCGGTAATGATGCCGAGCGCTTCCTCCTGTGTTTTATGCAGTTTCGCATCCAAATGGATCTTCGATGTGGCATAGAAGATCGCCACGCGGCTTGCGCCGCAGGCTTTGGCTTTGTCAATGGCGGAACGGGTGGCAATGGAATGGGCTACGATCTCGGCTTTGAGTTTTAGCGCGGAAATACGCTGGATGGCCGCCGCGACATTCGGCGAAACACTCGGGTCGCCCGCCTCGATCATATCCACTCCGATCTGGTCAAGCAGACGCGCGATATGGATCTTTTCATCGATCGTAAAGTTGACATAAGGTGTTTGCTCACCTTCGCGCAAAGTAGTATCTAAAATTTCCATGATCGATCCTTCTCCTTTTTGGAGTCCAAAGTCCGGCTGGACGATCAGGCACAACAGCCTTTGGACTGGTTGAAATAAAAAAACGCCCCCCATGGCCAGGGGGCGTTTTTACGGTATACAGATAGGGTTGATTAATTAAAGCGGCGCTTTATATTCATCAAATTCCTGTTTAACCGAAACAAGCCCAAACCCGGCAACTGAAGTTGCGGAGGTGGGCATACGCTTGGCTTTGGCCTGCATAAGGATGCTTGCTTGGTCTCTAAACATATTGAGCCCGATTTTACCCGAAATGTGAAATGAGTCAATGAAATTTCCAGAATTCCATCAAACCTGTGATGGCGGTTCAAAATCGACGACAGTGTCCCCGGGCTTGATCGTTTCAATTTGTCGTGCCCCGGGCCGGTCAGATCCGCGGGCAAAGGATGTGACCGCCGCCAATACCGACATTCCGGTGGCAAACAACAGCCCCGCATTAACTGCGTGGACGATGATCACCGGGTCATTGCTTTGGCCGCGCGACAACATGGTGGTAAAGACCGCCCCGGTCAAACCGACACCCAATACCATGCCCACGTTGCGGGCCAATGCCAGCACCCCCGAGGCAATGCCCTGACGGTTGCGGGGGGCGGCGCCCATCAAGGCGCTGTTATTAGGGGAGACGAACATGCCTGAGCCCAACCCGCTGACAGCCATACCCGTCACCACGTACGCGAGGGGGGTATCAGGCGCCAGGCGGCTGAGCATGAACAACCCAACCCCCATGATCAACATTCCCAACGTGGTTGGGATCTGCGCGCCAATGCGGTCGGAGATGTTCCCGGCAAAGGGCGCCATGATCGCCATCACCAGCGGCTGTGCGGTCAGGATCAGGCCTGCCTGAACAGGCGTCATACCGCGTCCCTGGATCAGATAGAAGGGCATCAGGAACAGCAGACTGTAGATACCGATGTAATTCAGGACGGGGCTGATCGCTGCCGTATTAAAGACCCGGCTTCGGAACAGGCTCAGATCCAACATGGGAGAGGGGATGCGCTGTTCGATCCACACAAAAAGGGACAGAATGAAAACGGAAAGGGTGAGCAGCCCAAGGATCAGCGGTGAGAGCCAGCCCCATTCCTGTCCGCGATTTAAGGCAAAGAGCAGGGTCACCAGTCCAGCCATGAATGTAAAGGATCCGTACAGGTCGAATGGTTCCGTGCGTTCGGAGGGAAGATCATTGGGGATCACGCGCCAACTCAACCAGATCGCGACCAGGCCAATGGGGATATTGATAAAAAAGACCGTATGCCAGCTAAATTGGCTTGCCAGCCAGCCGCCCAGGAAAGGCCCGGTGGTCAGGCCCAGATAGGTCATTGTCCCCTGCAAGCCAAGAGCCCGTCCGCGCTGTGAACCGGGGAATATCTTGGTCAAAATGGCCGGGGAGTTGGCAAAAAGCATGGCGGCCCCCAAAGCTTGCACTGCCCGCGAGGTGATGAGAAAGCCCGGCAGCGGAGAAAACCCGGAGAGCGCCGAACCGGCCACAAAGATCACGAAACCCCATATGTACACTGTCTTGTTGCCCCGCAGGTCACCCAGCCGCCCAAAGGTCAGCAGCAAGCCGCTAACCACCAACAGGTAGATGGTCACGACCCATTCAACGGTGGCGACACTGGTTTTAAAGTATGCCTGAACGACGGGAAGAATGGCATTAACCACGCTTCCATCCAGCGCCGACATGAAAGTTCCCACGCCCACTGCCAGCAGGACCAGCCATTTGGTTTCGATATTAAAAAAACGGGATGATTGTGTCCGGGATTCCTGATTCATATAATCCTTTTGTATGTTTTGAGGTTCTGAAAGACTATCAACCCGCCCCGCCTTCCGCCTGCGATTGGTTGAATTTTCTGATCTCGCCGATATATATAACTCCGGCATTATATATCAATCTGCTGCTTATCCGTTAGCAACCCAATAAAGGTTTGATAACCCTCAATAGTTTAACAATAGGCAGGGAGAATCTTTTGCCTTATCATTTTGCACGGCGCCAGACAAATCCCCGCGTGATGGAGGTGTGAGTTCACCAGGTCCGAATGATTCTTTGAGCAAGTGTCTGTTCAGTTTAAAAAACCGCTCCCGCCGGGGGCGAGAGGTCATCAAGCCGCGTTATGCGATCCTCTTTGCTTGCAACGTGCTGGCGCCCCAGTAGCAGGATTAGTGGATCGTCACCGGCACCGGCAGCATGGGTAGTTCCCGAAAAGGGTAAGAGGCTGGTTTGTCTGGTGTCTGGCAAGCCCTCCTTGAATTTCAAAACACTGCATGGCTCGTGCTGCTCATGAATGGGAAAGTGGTCTGGAACTGGTGAGGTTGTATCTTGTACCCGGTTGTATTGTTCTTGTACTTTGCATTTGGCTGGTTGTTGTACTTGTACCCCCCTTTCTTAAAAGGGGTACAAGGTACAACCAACCATGCAAGGGTAAAAACAACCTGGTTGTATCCCGCGGCTGAGGATAAAAATGGACCTTGAAACGGGTAAACGGTCGACCAAACCATCATCCCTGGTGAGACTGAAACTGCACATTGACGGCATATACCCTGTCGGAGCCTGTCCTTTCTGCGGC
>CAYLOW010000171.1:0-9353 GCA_964385315.1 uncultured Anaerolinea sp. | reverse complement strand
TTGAGCCAAAGAATTTCCCCAACGTTCGCATTGTGCAGATGATGGGCGGCATTGGTAAGCCTGAATCCGAGTCTTACGCCACCGAGTTGTGTCAAAAAATGGCGCGTACCCTCTCCTGTAAACTGGCTCTGTTGCCCGCTCCTGGCGTCGTCCACAGCAAACAAACCCGTGAAGTCTACTTGATGGACGAGCATGTACGCACCGCCATGAGTTTGTTGCCGCAAATCACCCAGGCATTTGTGGGAATTGGTTCGCTTAATTCCTATTCCATTTCTGTGCGCGACGAGTCCATCCTGACTCAGTCAGACCTCAATGCGGCAATCGCCAACGGCGCAGTCGGTGACATTGCCAATCGTTTCATCAATGCCAACGGACAACCGATACAAGCCGAATTAAATGACCGCATTATCGGAATCGAACTCGACCAGTTGCTCAAAATTCCACGCGTGGTGGGCGTGGCAGGCGGCGCCAACAAAATCAACCCCATTCGCGCCGCCCTGCGAGGAAAACTCATCAATGTGCTCATCACCGACCAGACAACAGCGAAAGCCCTGGCGGAGGAATAGATAGAGCGGCATCGTCCAAAACCAGCACCCAGTCGGGACCGGCAATTGGCGAAGTAAAGGTCACGGTTTCATTTGGATGTTCACCCGCGGCGTGAACTCTCCCATTACGCGGATCAAACCACCAGGCTTTGATTGCTCCCGAAAAACAACCTAAATCCACCCGCAGGCTTTGCTCCGCTTGTGGAAAATACACCATTGCATAGGTTCCTTCGGCGCAACGTGTGGCGCAGGGATGTGCGGCGCGCACAGCATCGAAATGTTTTCTGCTATCCACTGGCGGGAGGGCGGGTAAGTCAAGCAACATATCCTGCGCAGGAATACGGGTCAGGTAGGGGCGCGAAAGCATCAGGTTTTTTAGATACTGCATTTGCATTGCCCCGTGCGCCAAAATGGCTTCATCCCAAGTCGGCATGGGGAAGTTGATCGGTTCGCGTTGTAGAGTCCAATACTGCCATATCGAATGATGCCCGTATGTATGCCCGCACGCCCCGGCAAATACCGCGCGATACGCCTGTTTACGTGTATCGTAATCGTCGTAGCGACCATATTCGGCTTTCCATTTTCGCATGAACGGGTCAATCGGGTGTCCCTCGTAATTCGGTTCAGAATCAAGTACCGGCTTGGCGGGAAGGCGGTTGTAATCAGAGGCGATCATTTCCCAGTTGGGCGTGTCAATCAAAACGTGACCAGACTGCCACATGTTCATATCCAGCCATTCGGCATTGTGAAACCATTCAGATGAAGCGCCACCCTTCCAGGGTAAATCAAGCGAGCTTAGTCCGCCCCAGGGATGGTATGTGAAAAAAGGCTTGTGTCCCAGCCCTTCGGTGATACCTTCCGCCATTGCCGTCCAAAGATTTTCATATCCATTGGCTGGACGATCGCCGCCGAGAATCCAAAGAATGTTAGTATCGTTACGATAGCGCTGACCAAGAAACTTGCCATAGACTCGCGCATTTTCCACATTGAAGATAATCGGTCCAAGCCCCCACAATTCGCCATGGACTTTATCGCCCCACGTAGGCAGGAGTCCAACATACAAGCCTTTGCTGGCAGCCAGACGAATTAACTCATCCACATAGCGGAAGTAGAATTCATTTGGGCGGGTCGGATCGTCACCAAGTAATGGAACATGTCCGTTGGCATTTGGGATGTGAAGCCCGCCGGGTTCGCCCAACAAGACTGCCTGGATGACATTAAAGCCCTGCTTTCGGCGGGTTTCGAAATAATACTCCGCCTCGGCATGGTTCAGGCGGTGGAACAGTTCCCACGCTGTATCAGCCAGCCAGAAGAAAGGCTGTCCGCTGGCGGTGATAAGAAAATGCCCACTTGGGTCGGGACGGATGGGTTCAAAAGGTTTCATTTGTCATCCTTTTACAGCCCCCGCAGTCATACCAGCGATAACCTGCTCTGAAAAAATGACATAAATAATCATGACCGGAATAATCGCCAGGGTAAGACCAGCGCAAAGAGGACCGTAATTAGTATTGTATGCGCCTTGCAGGGCGAAGATGCCTTGAGTGACCGTCTTAAGTTTATCGTTGGAAATCAGGATGTAGGCAAATAGATATTCATTCCAACAGTTCAGGAATGTCAGGATTCCGATTGTAGCAAGCCCCGGCATCGACAAGGGAAATATAACTTTAAAGAAAACCTGCGGCATGCTACAGCCATCCATAATGGCAGCTTCTTCGATTTCGACGGGAATGGACTTCATGAAACCTACAAGGATGAAGATGGCAAGAGAAAGGTTGCTGACAGCATACAAAATGATCAGTCCTTCTCTTGTGTTATTAAGCCCGAAATCTTTCATAAGTATGAAAGTTGGTATCAGGATGGTATGGACGGGAACCATGATCCCCAAAGTGAAATATGTATAAAGAAACAGACTGGTCTTTACCCTAGCAAGGATATATGCAGCCATCGAGCCAAATAAGACCACAATGGCAACTGCCGAAAATGACACAAGCAGGCTGTTGAACAAATTCACGCCTATGTTGGCATTATTCCAGGCGGTAACATAATTTTCAAATACAAGAACTGACGGAAGCCCAAAAGGTTTCCCATATATCTCACTGTTCGTTTTCAAGGAACTTAATAAAATCCATAGAAACGGACTCAGACTGCTCAGGGCAAAAAGAACCATCGCCAAATATCTTATTGAAACCCCGAGCACTTTTTGGTTACGATAATAATTCAATGACCTCGATTCCATACTTAATACTCCGTTGAATACCGTGAGATGATCTTCTTGAAGAAAACCGTGAAGGTAACCGCATACACCATGATGGTCACGGTAATGGCACTGGCATATCCAAACTGATATTTCAAAAATGCGCTCTTATACATAAGCGTTGCAATATAGGAGGAAGCAACTCCCGGTCCGCCCTTGGTCAATGCCCAGGGCGTATCGAAAGATTTCAGCGAACCTGTCACAGCCAGGATAAAACATATCCCAAGAAATTCGGACAATAATGGAATAACAATCGAGGTCAAGATGCGCGCTGAAGAAGCGCCATCGATTTTGGCGCTATCGAACACCTCGCTGGAGATGGACTGCATGCCTGCCAAAAGAATTACGGTGAAGAGACCGATGTACTGCCAAACTTGCGGAGCAATTACAGAATAAAGAACGACCTTGGTATCCGACAGCCAGTTGTGCGCCAGGTTTGGCGCGCCAACTGCAATCAAAAACTTGTTGATCGGACCCAAGTCGCCGTTGTAGAACAGCGAAAACATGATGCCGATCGTAATTGGGGCAACCACCACAGGCACAAAATACACGGTACGGAAAAACTTAAATCCCCTGATCGTCAAAAACAACAAATAGGCAAAAATAAGTCCAAGCGAAATCTGAAATACTACTGTATAAAAAGCCAGGGTTAATGTATTTCCGACAACCTTCCAGTATGTGGGGTCCTTAAAAAGCTGAACGTAGTTATCAAACCAGATCAGTTCGGGCTTTTTCCCCAGAGTCCAACGCGTGAAACTATAATAGATCGAATATAAGACAGGCACAATAATGAATAATGTATAAAGGATAAATGACGGGGAAAGAAATGCTATGCTAAATAATGACCATCTTTTTTTCATACACACCATGCCTATGTCAAGCAAACTTCATATACCGAGGAAAGGGAACAAAAAAACACAATACCACTACCCAAATATTTTTCACCCCTGAAAGAAAACTGTACCTTTTCTCTCAGGGGTGTTATGCATAAAACCGCTTACTTCTGGTCCAGAGCCGCTTGCAATGTGCTCATGACCTCAGCTGCAGGAGCCCCAGCCCACAATGTATCCATGGCATCTGAGTATCCCTGTTGCGAAGCAGCGGTGCCCATCAAACCCCACGCTACATCATCAACATCTTGTTTGCCTGTGAAATCCACTGCCGCAACAAACAAGGGGTTGAGCTGAGCCGGATCAAGTGTAACCTTCTTGGCAGGCATCATGCTGGCTTGACCAAGGGCTGTAAACATCTCGTCAGACACGAGGAAATCGGCGAAGTCCACCAACGCCGCTTGCTTGGCGCTGTCTTCAAACGAAGCCTTGTTGAGCATGAGACCCATGGAAATTCCGCCGACTGTGAATGTGGCCGGATCGAGCGTGGCGCCATCCATCTTGGGGAAGTTGATCACTTCAGTGGTAGCAACGATTTCTTCTTTGATGTCACCGATCTTCCAGGGGAAGTTGTACACCATTGCCGCTTTTCCTTCATTGTAAAGAGCAACAGCAGGACCCCAGTCACCATTGGCAATGGTGTCAGCTGGGAACATCTTATCCGCTGTCATCTTATTTACAATCTCACCAGCAGCAAGGAAAGAAGCCGGGACTTTGCCGTCGCTCAGTTCACTGATGTCATCCAAACCGCCCATCTGGTAAACGATTTCATTGAAGAACAAGTGACCAGGATTGCCACCCTTGCTGGCGATCAGGATCGGCACAATATCATTTTCCACAAAGACTTTGGAAACTGCTTCCAACTCAGCCATGGTGGTGGGGTATTCAAGTCCATATTTTTCGAACAAAGCCTTGTTGGCGATCATATGACCCTTGAAAGATTCCACCGGGAGCATATAGGTTGTGCCTTTATAGATGGAGGTGGTAAAAGTGCTTTCGTTCCACTGGTCACGCGTGGTGGCTTTGCTGACTGCAAAGAACTCATTCATATCCAAAACAGCATCGGCATCAACCAGTGGCTGCAAGTTACCTTGGCCTGTCCAATACATAAAGATGTCGGGGAGGTTATTGCCAGCCAGGTCCACCAACACCTTATTCTGGTGTTCCATACCGGGGGTGCCTTCAAGGATGATGGTTACTTCCGGGTGGGCAGCCTGGTACTCAGCGATTTTGCCTTCATAATATTCGGCTTTGGAATCACCAGCGGTCCAGTTATAACCAAAACGCAATTCGACTTTTTCAGCCATAGGCGCTTCAGTGGCGGCAGGCACTTCGGTGGCAGCGGGCGCTTCAACAGCAGCAGGCTCAGCGGCAGGCGCTTCGATGGCAGTAGGTGCGCAAGCTGTTAGAAGAAAACTAAACACCAATAGGAATGCAACAACACGAGAGAGGTTTTTCATCTTTACTCCTTATTACATAATTATTTTTGGTAGAATAAGGTTGTTATGGATGCAGATCCATAATCAACCGCATACAGATTGCCATGTTCATTCACCTGGACGGGCAATCTGTATCATTTCATAAAAGCATGCAATAAATCACCTCCTTTATCTTCGGTTTCACCGACACCTCGCGATATCATCCCTGGGATGGATACACTTCACAATCGAAGCAGACCAAATTACAACGACAATATTCATGAGGCGCAGCTTGTTTCTCAGATACTCCTTATGGAATAAAGAGCTTGGAGCAGGCGTGCCTTATACAAAAACGAGACGTTAATACGTCTCATTTTATGCGGGAATGCTCTGGACTTCAATCAAGTAAAGTTTACTTTTATATGGTTTTTTTTACTTCCTGCACATGTCGGCGGTAGTCAATCGGCGTCATTCCGGTATGCTTTTTGAATATGCCAATAAAATGGCTTACATCCCGGTAGCCAGACATATCTGCAATTTCATTCACCTTGAATTCAGATCTTTCGAGCAATGTTTTGGCGTTACTTATGCGAACTTCAACCAAAAAATCATGAAAACCCATGCCGGTTTTCTCCTTGAAAATTCTGGAGAGGTACGCACTATTCATATATACCTTGGCGGCAATTTCCTCCAAAGAAACATCCCGATTATAGTTTTTGTAGATATATTCGAGCATCTTCTGCACAACAGGGCTATCGCTATGTACGGGAGATTCATCCAGGTCAATCACTTCACTGGTTCTTGACAAAAGACTATTTTGAAGTTTATTCAACTCCAGCTTCATCCTGTCAAATTGACTGCGTCCCTCCAAACGCTGATCGATGGCTTCAATGGCTCTTTTCAAGACTTCATACAGATCCTTTTCCTCCAATGGTTTTAGCAAATACCCAACAGCGCCGTAGTGGAGCGCTTTTTGAGCATAGGCAAACTCGCCAAAACCGCTTACGACAATTACCTTTGTATCCGGGAGAATCTGTGACAACTTTTCGATCAGTTCCAGTCCATCCATTTCCGGCATACGGATGTCTGTGATGACGATATGCGGTTTAAGCCTGACACACAGATCCATCCCCCCAACGCCATCAGCGGCTTCGCCTACAACCTTGATTCCCAGCTTCTGGGGAATAAAGTTCTTGATCAAGTTACGCAGATGCGCTTCATCATCTATTACGACAATCTTTAGCATTGAAACTCCTCACTATTGAACCGCGGGAATATGCACGCGGATCAAGGTTTCTGCACCCGGAACACTGGAGATGCATAACCCATATCGGCTGCCGTAGTACAATTTCACACGGCTGTTTACATTGAACATTCCGATGCCTTTATTGGAACCGACATCGGAATGTTCCAAATCCACAAGCCCTTGAAATACAGCATTCAGCATCTCCAGCTTTTCAGGATCAACACCCAGCCCATCGTCTACTATATTGATGTAAATACTATCTGCCTCTTTGTATGCGCTGATAAGAATCCGCCCTTTGCCGCGCTTCGTCTCCAGCCCATGAAAGATGGCATTTTCCACCAGGGGTTGAAGGATAAGTTTGATGATTTTGTATTTAAAGAGTTCCTCATCCACCAAATATTCAATTTCGATCTTGTCGCCAAATCTTTGCATCTGGATGTTCATGTAGTTCCTGATGTGGCGGAGTTCATCCCCAAGTGTCACAAATTCCGTGTTTCGGCTAATGCTGTACCGCAGCATATCAGCCAGGCTTTTACACATATCGGCGATACTTCCAACACGGCTTTGGAGCGCAATACTGCGGATTGTCTCAAGAGTATTGTAAAGAAAATGGGGGTTTATTTGCGCTTCCAGGGCTTTGAACTGTGCTGTGGTTTTCTCGGTTTCCTTTTCCACAACTTTGGTCATCAGCATATCAATTCTATTCACCATCAGGTTAAAACTATTATATAAAGTCTTTATTTCAGCGTTTTTGGAGTCTGTTGAAACGGGATTGAAGTTGCCTTCACCAGCCTTTTTCATATTTTTTACCAATTTTTGAATGGGACCGGTAATACTTGTAGACAACACATAAGAAGCAACAAGTGAAAATATAACTGCGGCAATCGTGATCCAGATCCAATTTCTACTGGCGGAGTTTAACTGACCGTAAAAGGATTTCTCTGGAATCAAAACGATGATTTTCCACCCCACATCCGCAATCGGATACTCAACAGCATAGTAACCAAATGGATTGTTAGGATCAATTATCTGTAGAGAGGAAGAAGTATCGGATGAGTTTTTATTACTTGAATAAATGAGTGTTCCCTGTGATTCTTCCAAATACACGAGAGCATTTTTATCAAGGTCCATACCTTCCATGAGGTTCTTGATTTCGACATAATCGACATCGATTTGCATGATTGCAGTGAATCGGGTGCGGTCACCCACCACAATTCTTTTTAGAAAAGAAACCACCTCTGGAGACTGGTTGCTGTCGTTCACATTGGAGTAATTGGCTGCGTGAGTGGGGACAATCACTTCTTCAGCCGTCATCGAAAACATGCGCCGCATCATCCATTCATCGCCAAGCAGGATGTCCCTATTAACCACCGTGTTGGATGAATAAAAATTTCCATCGTCAAAGAGGATGTATATATCTTTAATTGGCATGTACGAACGACGGACAGACTTCAGGTAGTCTTCGGTTTTTTTTGCCATAAAAACCCTGTCCGCTGGTGAAACGGCGCCATAATACTTATAAATCTCCGCCGAAGTGAAATTAGAAGTGAGTTGCTCCTCCACAATACCGATTTGCGATACAAGAGTATCCACCTGCCTGCCTGTTTGTTTGACAATCTCGTTGTTATAGTTCTTGATCTTTTCCTCGATGAAATTGCGTGTATTGTTATAGTAAAACTGATTGACTAGGGTAACCGGAACAATGGCGATCAGAATAAACGCCAACATCAGATCAACCTGAATTGTTCTTTTCATCGAGAGAAACGATTTTATTTTTTGGTTCATAGGATGCCGCCTTGCGGTTGTGGATACTCTCTTTTCCAATGTTAAACAACAATATCACACGTAAAAAATTTTAATTTCCTCCGTGTGATATTGGGTACTTCCAGTAAAAGTTAAACTTTTAGGCTACTCTACCACACCCCGCAGAGACTTTATTCCTTCCGCAATGCTTTCGGGATGCCCGAAAATCGAACTGCCGCTGACGAATGCCCGCGCGCCAGCCTGATATGCCTCGGGCAGGGTCTGCGCAGTCATGCCGCCATCCACCTGAATGATCGCGGATGAGCCAGCCTGCTTCAGGAATTGCGCCACGCGTCTAATTTTTCCTGCCATCTCAGGCAGCCAACTCTGTCCCGAAAAGCCAGGGTTGGTCCCCAGCACCAGAACCAAATCAAGCAAATGGACAACCTCACCCAAGCTTTCCACTGGGGTACCGGGGTTAAGCGCAACACCAGCCTTGCAACCAGCAGCGCGAATGTTTTGCAGAGTGCGGTACAGATGTGGGCAGGTCTCCACATGGACGGTGATCCAATTCGCGCCGCCAGCAATAAAGGCTGGAAGCAGTTCATCGGGATTACTGACCATCAGATGCACATCAACCGGCAGTCGGGTATGTTTTTTCACCGCCGGTAGAATTACTGGACCAAAACTCAAGTTGGGAACGAAGTGACCATCCATGACATCAACATGAATCCAATCTGCGCCGCCCATTTCAAGGGCTTCGAGTTGCGCACCAAGAATCGAAAAATCGGCAGAGAGAATGGATGGGGCTAATATAAAAGATTCTGACAAGGTGACCTCGAAAATAATTGAATTTTTGCTGGGACTATTTGGACAACAGGTCTGGCACTGAGATTGATTTTTGATTTTCAGCAACGATCATTTCAGACCATTTGGGGGAAGCAGACAAAACCTCGGCGCCGTTTTCCGTGAGCATGGTCAACTCGCCCGCTTTGGTTCCAGTGATGGTAATGAACCATTCGTACGGCTGGTTGACTTGAACAACCTTGGAGGTCAGGCAGCGCGCAGGGTCGGCGATGACATAGCCGGTCGGTCCGCCTTGAAAGTGATTTTGCCATTCATCTGCAAAGCCGAATTCACGGTACCACTCTTTTTGCCATTCCAGAATCTGGGAAAATGGCAGTCCAGGAGCAAGCCTCAGCAATATTCTGCCTTCGATGGTCGCGGCGGCATGGTAAATTCGACGAATCTGCTCCG
>CAYLOW010000170.1:3636-9406 GCA_964385315.1 uncultured Anaerolinea sp. | reverse complement strand
CAGATTGAAAATCGGACCCGTTTAATTTCTCCCTGATTTCGAGAATCGCCTTATCACAAGGTTCTTGAAGTTCAGGCTCAAGCTTATGCCCGGTTAATTTTGCGATCGCACTGGAAGCAGATAATATCTTTACCGCACCCCGTAATTGTCCTTCAGCGAGGAGGACGCATCCCATTCCGATTAAATTATATATAATATAAAGTTTGATATCGCTTTGGTGGGCTATTAATAATCCATCCATAAATGATTTACGTGCCTCGTTGGGTTGCTTTCGTGCCAATGCCAGCAACCCAAAATAACAATGCAGCAAAGACAAACCAACTTTATCTCCCATTTCCCGGTTTAGTCCCATGCTCTCCTGGTAGAACAATTCAGCTTCTATTAAATTCCCCTGCCGAAATACAGTGATCCCCAGTGAACAAAGGGCGATGGAGCGGGTGTACTTGTCGTCTGTTTCGCCTCCCAATTTTAAACATTCTTCATAATATTTACGCGCGGTATTGAAATCATTCCTTAGGTAAAAAATATTGCCCAAATTGTTCGAGGTAAGGGCGATGCCGCGCTTATCTCCAATTTCATGCACAACCTCAAGACTCTCCACCATGAGTTTTTGCGCCATTTCATAATCACCCTCATAATAATACGTGTTCGCTAAATTATTCAACGTGCCCGCAACCCGTCTTTTATCATTGATCTCCCTGCCAAGAACCAGCGCCGCTTCAAACAGGTCATGGCTTTCCGGGAATTCGCCAGCCTGGGCTTTGATCTGCCCGATCGCAGACAGCGCGTACGCCTCCTTCTTTTTATCTGCAAGCTGGTGTGCGAGGTCGATGCCCTGCTGTAAATATTTTTCTGCGTCGCCAAAATTTGCGAGGCGCCAATGAATGATCCCGATCTCACACAGGGCATCGCAGACCCCCGCCGTGTCATTAATTTGTTCCGCATGGTTGCGCGCTTTTTCCAGCCATTCCAGCGCCTGTGAGTACTCCGCCTGTAGGATCCAGGCATTTCCCAGTTTTATCTCGCAGTCCACGATCCTTTGCGTGAGTTCGCTGGATGTGGCTATTTGCAGGGCTTGCTGGTAATGGGCCTTTGCATCATCCCGTTTGCCGATTAACTGATAAATCGTTCCGGAGTTTAAGTGCAGGGTGATACTTTCATCTGCATTGGGCGTGCAGCTCAATGCCTGTTTGTAATATTCCAACGCGGTATTGTTTGAATATGCCGCCTGCGCCGACTCGCCTGATATTTGCAAATATTCCCGTTTCTTGATCAGGTTATCACTGCGGCTGTAATGATAAGCCAGCACATCGATCGGGAGCTCGTTTGGATACCTTGTTTCGAGGTAATGCGCCAACTGTTCATGCAATTGCGCGCGCATGGCAAAGGGCATGCTTTCATAGGTTACTTCGTGGGTAACGATATGCTTGAATAGATAGGCCAATTCAGGTTCAGGCGCATCCAGCGGGGTGATATCCAGGGTTTGCAGGATTTCGAGGTCGGCTTTTACCTGCTGTAAGGTACCCAGAGCGGGGTAATACCCGTAAAGCCATTCGGCACGGAATAAACGCCCGACGATGCTGGCCACCCGCAGGGTGGTCTTCTCATGTTCACTCAATTGATCCACACGGCTTAGGATAAGCGCGTGTAAACTGTCAGGAAGTTCGATCTTATTCAGGTCCGCCGGGTCGCGCGGATCAAGGCCGCGGTCACGCAGAAAGTTCAGCAATTCTTCAAGATAGAAGGGATTGCCCTGCGCCCGCAGGGTAAGTTTATCAACCAATTCAGCGGGCACTGCGCCTGAGCGCGCCGGGTAGAGCTGGGCAAGTTTTGCCCGGATCGCCTGCTCACATTCTGAAGGAGTAAGTTCAATTAATTCGATCCGTTTGAAATTCGGGAGGATCTCAAGGTTCTGCATTCCCGTTTGGCCGATGATCGATGGGGGGCGATATGCCACTAAAAAGCAGATCGAGCTGTCAGTTAATGAACGTATCAATTCTTCCAGCAGGGATTGTGAGAGTGCGTCGATCCAGTGCACATCTTCAAGGATGATCAGGAGCGGCTCGTCTTTTGCCGCTGACTTTAGGCAATCTTCAAGCAGGGCATGCAGGACGATCTTGCGATCCTTTGGTTCCAATGTTCTTGTAAAGTCATTGTCCGGGATGCCAAGGGTTAAGAGCGCTCCCAATAAGGGCAGGGCCTCCATGCGTTCAGGCGCGCGGTCTTCGACTTCTCCTTCCAGCGAACGGACCTGCTTTCTTAATGATTGTTCGGGATCGATCCCGAAGAAAGCGCTCCAAATGGTTTTCCAGACCTGGTATGGGGTGTGGATCGCGTCAGACTGACATGCTCCGCCGTATCCGGCGAATCCTTTCCTGCGCGAGATCCGGATCACTTCCGCGGCAAGGCGGGATTTCCCCATACCTGCCTCAGCCACGATGCCGATTACCTGCGCCTGACCGTTGAGCGCCAGATCAAGCTTTTCGGATATTGTTTGCAGCTCGGCCATTCGCCCCACCATCGGCAGGGCATAATTTGGCTCCTGTAAACGGATGGCGCGCAGCTTTCTTTCGCCGGTAACCGCGAAGACGGGCAGCGGCTCCGCTTTGCCCTTCATCGGTAAGGGTGGACGGGGCTCAAAGGAAAAATCATTTGCCACCGCTTTCTGCACCCAGCCGCTCAAAAGGATCTCATTGGCCGCCGCGGTTTGCATCAATCGCGCCGCGAGATTGACATCGTCGCCCAACGCGCCATAGGTGCATCGTGTTTGACCGCCATATGCTCCCACCCGCATTACGCCCTGGGAGATTCCCATTCGCATTGGAAACGCTGATCCCTCCCTGAGTTCCAATGCTGTTTTCACCGCGCGGCGTGCATCATCTTCGTGTGTACTCAACGCGCCAAAATTAATATATACATAACTGCCTTTGTCGCCAATGGTCAGTTGAAAAAAAGTTCCTTCGTAACGCGAGGTGATGATCTGCATGCGGCGGATGAACGCATCCAAATGGTTCCGGGCATTCCCGGCCTCATAGTCAATTCCAACGAAACCCAGGAATAGAACCGAACACGGACGAAACTCGGTCAGAAAAGATGCTTGACCAAATTGCTCCCGTTCATACACCTGGGGAGGGATCCATTTTTTCAATAAGGCAGGGTCGATCTCATGCATGGGTTGAGATGACGGGACCGTTGAAATTGGCCCCCTGTATTCCTTTATGACCGCAAAACGCTCCTTCGTGTCTTCATGGATGCGCCAGGCTTGAATCGTTAGAAACTCACCCAGTAGATCGACGGTGGCTTCATCCACCAGGACTTCCCCTTTGTTTGTCAGGTGTTCCGCAGTGGAGGTTCGCGTGACGGTAGCCCCGGCCAATGCATCCAGGAAATTGATCGACGGTTCGCCGATCACGAAGCGGCGCGCGGTTCCTGAAGCAACAGACACCTTCAATGCCAATGTGATGGTTTCCCCATTGGGTAAACTGATCGCAATAAATGACTTCATCGCCTGGTGTAAATTAAATGCGCATGAAACTGCGTTGGCGCTGGCCGTTCCTGTATCATTCCCTCCATCAAACCAGCACATGATCGCATCCCCCGCGAAATCGATCACGCTGCCACCAAAGTCTTCCACTTCAGAGATCAATGCAGAATAGACTGCATCAAGGTGCCGGGTCAATTCCTCGGCGCCGCGCCGTGCGCCGAGTGTTTCACGCAGGGACTCGGTCAGTGTTGTGAAACCGGAGATGTCTGCGAATAACGCTGCTCCGTTTGTCCGGTCAGGCAGGGTTTCATTCTGTGCTAATGCACGGTATCTATCTTGTGGAAGATAGGTCGATAAAGCCCGCATGATGGTACTCCTTTCCTCAACGGCTGCTAAATAAGATATATAATATCCGATTCAAGGGAGGTTGGCAACACATTAATGGATCAACAGGGGCAATGCGCTTTTCTTTTAATGGCTGGGGCGTTAAAGCTGTATTTCCGATCCTTTGAGACTCTGCAGGGTTAAAAAATAAAGTCCACCTGATGTAAATAGTATTAGCGTAATTCCCAATGGCCCAGCCAGCCAGTTGGTGTGAATGAACATCATCGGCAGGCTTCCCAGCAGCACTCCCGTACCCAGCACCAGACTGGCGGCCAGCGCGGGCGAGTTTGGCATTATTCGTCCCAGGGCGGCCAATGTGAGCGGCGTGACTGATTGGAGGAAGAATACCCCTGTCAAAACCAGCCAAAGCATGTTGGCACGAAATGCCAGCAGGAAAGCGCTCGTTAGCACCGCAGTGACTGCAAACCTTTGCCAGCCAAATTTATCTGCCAGGAACCCGCCGCAAAGTTTTCCGGATCCGGCTGCCAGCGCGATGAATAGAGCCAGCTGGCTATACCCCGGCGCATCAGATTGGACATTCATCCAAACGACCGACCGCAGGGTAACTGCCAGGACAAGCGCGAAGGCGGTTATTTCAATAGTTTTCCCGGTGATGGTTGGATGAGCGGAGGATGGTGTGGTCTTTGAAGCGGGGAAAAACCATATCAAACCCGCCAGAATGACGATGGAGAGAATTAATGGGGCAGGTGTTGATGATGAAATATTAATGGCCAATTGTGAACCAAGCGCCAACCCGATCACGCCGAACGCAGTGAATACTCCTGGTCCTGCCGCACGGCCGGGTGTGCTGGTCAGGGCCATGGATCCGCCCCCGGTATGGAAAATCGCGGAACCCAGGCCGGCAGCCAGGATGCCCCAGGCCATATCGAACCGGGTCAATAGCAGGGATAGGGCGGAGAGGAATAACCCGAGGATGACCGCGCTGCGCGGCACCTTGTAAGTGTCGAGGACCAAACCAGCCGCCGGCTGCAGCCCGAACGCCAGCGCGTTGTAGATAAGAATATAGTCAAGGGCGGGAAGCACATTGAGCATCAATACCTGCGTGACCAAAAATCCCGCCGCCGCATCGGATGCACCGTGAGCAAGGCCGAGCAACACAGGCAGGCCGGGGCGTTTCATCAGGAATTTATCAGGACAAACGGCAGAATAATGAATAAATAACTGGCAAGATTAACGACTACACTTGCAGTCCAATTTTGCCGTACTGCCCCGCGCTTCATCAGTATCAAAATACCCCCTTCGATCAATACAGAGAGTATATAGGCGGCAGCCAGCCAGATATAGGAACCACCAATAACTCCCAGTGCGATCAGCACGCCGCCAAAGATCGTGGAAGTCACATTCATCAGGAAGGAGGCCAGCAGGCACCGGCCGAATTTATCCCATTTAAGAAAGTACAGCACCAGCGACTCAATCATGGAAATGAACAATGTCAGGCCGATCAAGGCGCCGACACTGAATAATGCCGCCGCGAGCAATACGCCCGGTCCCGCTACATCAAGTGGTATAAAAGTGAACATGCATCCTCCTTATGGATTTAAAAACACACCCGTATTAATACCCTGCCATCATTACAATAAAGTTATCGAACAGGATATCCACGCCGGGCGTGGCATATGCTTTTGCGATCAGGCCGACATTTCCGCCGGTAAAACTGGAGTCAGTGACACTGACGATTTCTGTTTCGTTTGCGTAAAGGGTCAGGGTACTGCCTGCACAATCGGCGCGGATGCGGTTGGTCGCGGCGCCCTGGAGTATTGCGTCGCTGGGGAGCAGCTTCTCACCTGAAAGCCAAATCTTTTCATTGTTCTTATACATGGCGATACCGGCATAGCCGTCACTGGTGATCACAAAATAATAGAAATTGTCGCTGTCCTGGTA
>CAYLOW010000170.1:0-3536 GCA_964385315.1 uncultured Anaerolinea sp. | reverse complement strand
ATCCTCCCCATGTCATATTGTTGTTTCAACTCTGCGTAGAATTGAATTGCTTGATTAAAATCCATGTCAGCCTCCTCCTCAATATTTTCCAGCGAATTTCGCTGCCATTTACTCACAACTGAATCCCGGGGAATCCTCTATATGCTTAAGGACGCCGTCGAGCCCCTGGGACATTGGCATTAAACCATTTCCATCCAGATCTCCCCAGACATTAGCGCAGTAGGTGGCGCCATCTGAGTTGATGAAGCAAAGCTCTGTTGCATAATCGCCCACGCACATGCCTGTGTTCGGGTCATAAATATATGGTTGATATTCCATGAGCGTGTCAGAAATAAAGTTGCTGCCATATTCATCCTTCCAAAATTGTTCATCATTGTAGATAAAAATCTCGTTCATCCACTTTGCTTCACAGGCACATAATTCCTCCGGGCTCATCTCATTGGAAGATTGCGGGAAAGTTGAAGAATCTGGAACGGGGGTATCCGTTGGGATGGCAGGTCCAGGTTCGTAATATTCATAAGGAACTCCAAAAACTTGCAGGTAATAATCTTCAAAATACCAATAATAATATAGATCAATCATTACATTGGTCGAATCATTATAAGTTGCGGCATAATTATTGAAGGGGATTAATGACAATGCCCCATAAACCAGGCTCTTGTTGGATGTGAATTCCGTGGAGGACAGGGCTGCTTGATTATCGCCGCCCGGCCAGATGTAATCAGATGCAGATGATAATGCATTTTGAATTGTGGGTTCCATTGCACCGGCTGGATATGGGTATACCAACAAACCGATCGCCTCCGGACAAGCCTGGACGGATTGCGAGCCATCCTGGCAGCTGACTTGAATGACCAGTTTGCCTGGAACTTCCACAAAAGATCGCCCGGTGTCCTTGATGGTGAGTTTGATCGGAAGGGATGAAAAATCTTTCAATGGAACTTGAAGCTGGACATGTGCAGGGTCATTCGGACGCGTGACATATCCTCTCTTGGCGGGTGACATAAATTTGGCTGCATTGTTAATATCCATGAAAGTTGCGTACCATTTGTCATAACTCAATCCCTCGCTTTCACTCCCGCTTGTGTCGATCCCCGATTCCAACGCCAGTTCATATATCCTGGTTTGCGTTGAGGTGTGGAGTGATTTAAAGCCCAACGCCATTGGGTTGATCAGGTAGGTTTCAAGGAAGTCCTTCCAATCGTCCTCGATCAATCCGCCGTGAGAAGCCACGGCATGACTCCATGCGATCATTGCCATCCCGGTATTGATATCCTGTTGAAGTTGATTTTCAAGGATCTCCTTAACCAGCCCTTGTCCATATTTGTTTGTCAAATATCGCAGGAAAAAACTGGCCCCGTACCCCTGCTCCTGACCGGCATTATAGTTATCCGGTGCAAAAAATGGTTTGTTGATGAATTCCATATTTGACAATGCCACGCTTGGGATGGAGGTGGGGTCATCCTCCGCGTACGGTTCAAACCACACGGACATGGCCTCCTCACTCCAGATCGTTTTCAGATGATTCCCCTCTGCCAGGTTTACGGATAAATTAGGAAGCCTGGCCGGGGTTAACATGGGGTTATAGGCAAACTGTACCAGGTGAAATAATTCATGGCCGATGGAGGCTTTCGCGGCTCCTCCATTGATCAATTGAGCATTAATCTGAATAAAAGAGGATCGGTAGCCGCCTGTTACGGGAATTCCGCAAAGACCATATTGGTACGGACCCATGGTGTTTGAAAGATATACAACGATCGGTTTATTGTGTTCTGCAAAAGCCCGGTCAAAGCCAAGATCTTCAAGTTTTTTCTTTTCCACATGCAGAATATTTACTAATCTTTCGCAATCCTGATCACTTAACGGAGGCGTTGGAGAGGATGGGGATTCAGTATACAAATTTTCGATCAAAAAATCCTTCGAAGGATCGTCACAACCGTACCTGATGAATGTCCCTCCCCGTGTCAGGCGTAGTTCCACTGTGACTCTCGTTGCCCTGGATGATCGCCGCGGCAGGAGCGCGGCGTTGTGCGGCACGGAGGAACCGGCGGTCAATTCTGACCCGAGGGGGATCTCAAAACCAATCGTGTGTGTATTAAAATCCACTTTGGAATCTATGGGGTGCACGCTCGTCAGGGTTCCTGCACTGGGTGCGTATATATCCTCCTGAAGATTTACAACCAGAGATTCTCCCTCTGGTAATCGGCCTTCGGCAGTTAGCCAATCTGCGGGAATGGGCAGGGTAACCATCAGTACCCCCCGCACTTCGGCAAGAGCGCCTTCGATCTCGATCTGCGATGTTTGCTCCATTCTAAATGGATCCGTGGCGGATTTTGTGATCTTGAGAGTCACCGGGGAGCGGTTTGGATTTGGGGAGATGGCAATGGAGATATTTTTGTCTTGAAAAGTACCTCCGGCTGAATTAACGGTCATTTGACCGAGAACCCTGGGGCGCGGAGAAAATACTGAAATAAGGATAAAGGATGCCAGCGCGATACATGCGCAAGCGGAGACTGACAGCCCCAGTATCCATGGGATCTTGTTGCTTTGTTTTTGTAATTTTGGTGATTGTGGATGATCTTTTAATGGTTTAGGTACATGTTCCGGCGCACGTCTGCGGGAGATTCGTTCGGGAGCATTCACTACCCGATTATTTATAGGTTTCCCGGAGCGGGAAATGCTTTCCGGCGGGGTGACTGCGGGTGACACGTTTGACAGGCCGGCAGGCATATCTTCCACCCAGTTTGGAGCATCAAAGCGGTACCACTTTTCATTCCTACCCCCGATCCGCCATTGAACCCCTTTTGGGTCGGCCATGATCAATTCATTCGTTCTGGCTTCGAGTTCATCCGCGGAGATGAGTCCTTGTTCGAATTGACCTTTCAAATCATTGAATGCATTCCGGGTTTGTTTGAAATCCACGCGGCACCTTATGATCTATTTATCGATCTCAATTTTAATTTCGAAATCAGGGGGCGAATACGGAACGGGAGTGGTCTTCATATCCCAGGGCTGGCGGTAGATAAGACGCAAAATTGTAGCGCCGCTGCCGATGGCTTCGAAACACAGCAATTGTTTTCCTCCACTGCCCGGAGGCAGGTTTGAACCGTAGCTGTACTCCGTTCCCAAATTCTTCAAAACCTCAGCCTCTATCTCATTTACCAGCCATTCATAACCGGTTGATGCGTTTTGATCCAGTTCTATACGCAGCAGATCCCCTATGTGTACTCGAAAGGTCTGCCCATTCGCATCTTCATTGATGGATCTGCCAGATTGGCAGAATGTAGAATCTGGAATTTCCGTAGGTGGGACAAAATTCGTAGGGGAGACAAGTCTATTGCAGGCTAGTCCAGCCATTAAAAGGATAAAGAAAAGGGATTTATTCATTACACCTTCCTTGACACTCCCCATGCAAAAATTTTGACTGGGCGTCGCGCTGGCCGGGGAAACGCATTGTCCTTCTCATAGTTGTTGCTAACAGTGTACAACAATAAAAAACGCCCGTCAATAAATTTTGATTTCAACCTCCTTACACT
>CAYLOW010000169.1:0-9486 GCA_964385315.1 uncultured Anaerolinea sp. | reverse complement strand
TGTGAATATTAAAAATGGAAACAGTTAAATACTTGTTGTATAATACGCGCATGTTTGGCTTAGGTAATTTTAATCAATACGTTTATTCCACCCGTCCATAAACCTTTGCGGTGGTGTGCTGTAAACGCGCCCTCATCATCGCGGGCGCGTTTTTGTTTGTCAATCTCGAGGAAGTTGCTAAAGATTCCCAGGATCTTTGGTGTCCAGATATGAAGGAGAACTTATGAATATCGAAGAACAAGTTGAATTATTGATGCTCGGTACGGAATATGGTGATGAAGACCTCAAAAAATCCATGACCGCCGAACTGCGCGCCCGTCTGCTTCTGGCTGAAAAAGAAAACAGGCCTTTGCGAGTCTACTGTGGTTATGACCCCACCTCCACCGATCTGCATCTTGGGCACACGATCACCATGCGGAAACTACGCCAGTTTCAGGATTTGGGGCATGATGTTACCTTCCTTATCGGAAGTTACACCGCGTTGGTGGGTGATCCTTCGGATAAAAACAAGGCGAGACCTATTCTGACCGAGGAGCAGGTTAATGAAAATGCTTTAACCTACACAGAGCAGGCTTTTCGTGTGTTAGACCGGGAGAAGACCAAAGTCCGCTATAACGGTGAGTGGCTTTCTAAATTGACTCTTGTGGATTTGATCCGCCTTGGACAGAACTTTACAGTGCAGCAATTCCTGGCGCGCGATAATTTTTCCAACCGTCTGGAAAAAGGTGAGCCAATCTACATTCATGAAACATTTTATGCTTTGATGCAAGGCTATGACGCAGTTGCCATGGAAACAGATGTGCAAATTGGCGGGTCTGACCAGCTTTTTAATATCATTGTTGCAGGTCGTAAGCTGCAGGAAGCGCTTGGCCAGCGCCCGTTGGTTGGTATTATCACGGCTATTTTGCCGGGTACTGATGGTACGCAGAGGATGTCCAAATCTACTGGAAATATTGTCCCGATCAATACAGGTGCAAATGATATGTTCGGTAAGCTGATGTCGGTCCCTGATTCGGCGATGGCCTTATATATGCGCCTTGTTACACGCTGGAGCCCACAATGGATCGAAAAGATCGAGAAAGATGTCGCTTCCGGCTTATTGCATCCGCGTGACGCAAAGATGAATATGGCAAGCGAGATTGTTTCCATATTTTATAGCGAGGAAGAGGCTAAGTCTGCGCAAGAGAATTTCATTAAGACCTTCCAACAGAAGGAAGTTCCTGACGAAATGCCTGAGTACAACCTACAAGCGGGACAAACTGTTGTTGATGTGATACTCGCTGCGAACATGGCAGAGAGTAAAAGCAAGGCGCGCGCCTTGATTGATCAAAAAGGTGTGCGTCTGGACGGAAAAGCGGTGGATCATGACGTACCATTTCCACACCCAGGTGTTTTGCAGGTAGGCAAACGGCGTTTCCTGCGGGTGAAATAAATGCTGTAGTTCAAGGCTCGACTTCCTGCAGGTTGACCTCTGGGGAAGAATCATAATATGCGACGAGTTTTTTGCTCGTCGCATTTTTTATCGGATTTGTATGATGTTAGTTTAAGGGTTTTTCAAGAGATATCCTGTTAAATCATCCCGACATACTTTTCATTTTCTATCAATTTAAAAAACGCATCTACAATTTGCGGGTCAAACTGTTTACCCGAAAGGCTGTGGATATATTCCAGGATTTTTTCACTTTGCCACGCTTTTCGGTAGGAACGGTCTGATGACAATGCATCCCAAACATCTATAATTGAAAAGATACGGGCAGAGAGGGGAATTTCCTCGTATTTCAAGTTGCGCGGATATCCGCTTCCGTCCCACCATTCATGATGGCAATAGACAATATCAAGGGCGGGGCGCAGGTATTCAATAGGGAAGAGCATGTCATAGGCATATTGCGGATGATTCCGCATTTCAGAACGTTCCTCATCTGTCAGGTCGCCATTCTTATGCAGGATACTGTCTGAAACGCCCATTTTGCCAATGTCATGCAGGAGAGAGCCGCGGCGGATCTGTAATAATTCTGTCTCGGGGATGTTCATTTGTCGCGCCAATTTCAGGGTCAGGTCGGTGACCCGGCTAGTGTGCCCTTGAGTCTCTTTATCCCGTAGTTCGAGCGCTTTTCCCCACCCTTCCAATGTTGTATCATAGGCGAGTGAAAGTTCCTGATTACTGTGTTGTAGTTTCTCAAAGAGTTTGGCGTTGTCAATCGCAATAACGGCTTGCTCTGCAAGCGTGTGGACAAAGTCGAGCCAATCTGCGGTGGGGGAAAAGGGCTTGCGGAAGTAGGTTTCGAGGATGCCCTGGGTAGTGCCTTTACTGAAAAGTGGAATAGCATAATAGCTTGAAAATTGTTCTGATTTTAATGATTTGAACTGTATTGAACCGTTTTCTTCGTTCAGGTTTTTAATATAAAACGCCCTGCGGCTTAGTAGAATTTGCCCGGCGAGCCCATCCCCGATATTCAATGGCGACTGGATGTTTTCGCGGTTTTTGAATCCAGCAATAGCATAATAGTCAAACATTTGGCTGTCGGCATTGAATACAAGGACGGCGACAGCGCTAACTCCCATTTTTTTGATTAGATGTTCTGTAAGTATACTAAGCGTGATTCGTAAATCAAGACTGGATGCAATAGCTGTATCCAATTCCCGAAGGGTGGTTAGGCGCTGAATCTGTTCTTCGCTTCGTTCGTAAAGGTTTGATCGGTAAATGGCATTGCCGGCGATTTCGGCAATTGTTGTAATCAGACGAATTTGGTGCGATTTGATTTTTAGCGGGGCATTTAATGCCACTGCCAGTACACCAATCGTTTCAGATACAGTGCGAATGGGAACAGCTATGCCG
This sequence comes from uncultured Anaerolinea sp., assembly GCA_964385315.1. Classification (GTDB taxonomy): domain Bacteria; phylum Chloroflexota; class Anaerolineae; order Anaerolineales; family Villigracilaceae; genus Villigracilis. Next base: position 6,650 of record CAYLOW010000169.1, on the reverse strand, counting down.
CTTCTTTTTTCTCCAAAGAAGTTTACATTTTCGGCATTGATTTTTGGGTCACCAATCAAGCCGTCATGTTCGTGTATTTTTCCACTTGAATAGACCATTCCCGCGATTCCTTCATTCGTCTTAAAGTTCGGGCTCGGAAGATTGGTGTACCATCCAGTAGTTGCTTTTGCCTTCAACTCGTTATCCTCAATATCATAAATCCAAATTGCAGCTGAGTCTGTATTCATACTGGCTTTGATCTCATTCAGCAGAATTGGAAGCATCTCCCGTGCATCATGCGCAGCCCGTAGTGCGAAGGAGACGCGGCTAACGATTTCCAACTCATCGAGCCGTTGTTTTGTCTCTGTAAACAGGCGGGAATTTTCCAATGAGGCAGCTGCCTGATGGGCATATGTTTGGGCGGTGATGGCATCATTTTGTGTAAAAGCGTTGGGGGTAAGACTGTCGAGTGTGATCACCCCTATTACCTGTCCGCGGGAAATCATGGGGACGCCCATCCACCCATGAATATTTTTATTGCCCCCCCAATTTTCAAAACGTGCATCCTTTTCGCAATCTTCAATAATTAAAGGTGTGTATGTTTCAGTCATTGTCCTGTACAGGATATTATCGGCAGGGAAGGTTTGCACCAGGGAGTTTTCTGGATTTGGGAGTCCTTTGGCTGCTGTAATTCGAAGATGCCCCGCTTCTTTCTCTAAAATGGACGCGCTGGTATAAGGGGTGATTTTATATAACCATTCCAGAATCGCTTCGTGTAGAGATGGCAGATCAAGCAGGGTCGTCAGGACGGTGGCTGCCTGCCTGACGATTTCTGCATCCTTGCGGCGTTTTTGTTCCAATTCAAAGAGGCGCGCATTTTCAATTGCGGTTGCCGCCTGATTTGAAAATGTTTGAACCAGTATCCCATGTTCTTCTGTATAAATTCCAATTGTTTTACTGTCAAGATTGAGAAAACCAATCAATTTATCCTGGATATTCATGGCAATGCACATCCACCCGCGAATATAGGCGCTTCCCTCCCATTTCGTAAAAAAATGATTGATCTGTGCATCTTCAATTATGAATGGCTTCCTGCTCACTGCAACCTGCTTCCATTTTTCCGCTATTGGAAAATTCTGTCCAATAAAAAAATGCTCTGGAAGGCCACGCTTTGCGGCCAGATACTGCGTATCATCCCCATTAGCTAGCATAATGGATGCACTGTCATAAGGTACTATTTTTTTCAACCAATCCAAAATATTTTCAAATAAGCTGTTAATGTCAAGTGTGTTGGCAAGTGCTGATGTAGCCTTGCTGAGAATTTCAGCCTGGTTTCGACGGTGATATTCCTGCTCGAATAACCGGGTATTTTCCATGGCAATAGCGACCTGGTTGGCGAAAGTCTGCGCAATGGTTAAATGTTCTTCGTTAAAAAATCCAGGTGTGTAGCTGTCCAAGTTAAGGAAACCTATGAGATTATCTTTCACGAACATGGGAATTGCCATCCAACCGCGGATATATTTTGTTTCTTCGAACTTTTCGAAACGATCATCCTGCTGAACATCAGCAATGATAATTGGCTGCCGCTTGTTGATCTGGTTCCCCCATTTTTCAAGGCTGACTGTATATCTTTTCCCGATCAATTGATCAGGAATGTTTTTCCCTGCAATGATCTCAAAATCTCCCTGATTGATAATTTCGATGGATGCGCTGTCATAGCCGATTAACTTCGTGAGAGAATTAAAAATATTATTAAAAAGTGTGCCTGTCTCGAAGAGCGAAGTCAGTTCTCCGGTTGTTTCGCGCAGAATTTCAGCCTGTTTGCGGCGTTTTTGCTCCATCTCAAAAAGTTGGATTCGTTCAATGGCTTTGGACATTCCACCTGCAATTGTATTTAGCAATCTTTCGTCTGTTCTTGTAAACGCATTGAACTGCTGGCTTTCCACATTCAAAACACCAATGATGGTTGACCCATTACCAATGGGAACACATAATTCCGAATGAATACCCTCTGTTGCCTTATAGTATGCCGGTTCCAGTGAAACATCGCCTGTACGGATGGAGTTTCCAGTAGCAGCGACTTTTCCGGTGATACCCACGTTTAAGGGCACGTAGCGATCCAGATTTTCACTACTTGTACCATGGTATGAGACATGCGGTTTAAGCTTATCCCGTGTTTTGTTTAAAAGAAGAATGCCGCAGTTCTCCGAGTATAGTGTGTCTCCAATAATCTCAGTAATTCGTTGCAATAATTCATCCATGGAAGTGGTTATGGATTCAGCCTGTGCAATAGCATGAAGAACAGTCAATTCCTTTAACTGCTTTTGCATATTGTCTTCGCTGTGCTTGCGCGCCGTGATGTCTTGTGAAACAACGATGATCACATCCTGTCCAAAATAAGTTCCTTCATACAGGCGCACATCTTGCGGGAAAATTACCCCATTGCTTCGCCTTCCCCAAAACTCTAATTGTTGTGTCTCGCCATGGAATGCCCGCTCAATGGATTTTGTGGCTTTATCCATGTTGTTTTTTTTCGGCGCACTCAGGTTGGCTAGTGTCTTACCGATAAAATGTTCCTTTGGATATCCATATAGTTGCACTGCGCCATCATTTGCATCCAGAAAAGTCCCCCGGATGTCCTGGATAAAGATGGCATCATGAATACTGTTAAATAAACCCCGATAACTGGCTTCGCTATTTTGCAAAGCTTCTTCCGACAATTTTTTCTTGATAGCTGAGCTAAGGGTGTTAGCGGCGGCTTTAAGCGCTTCAATTTCTGATTCAGTCCATATTCGCTCCCGGACACATTCATCGAAACCAATAAACCCCCACCAGTCATCTTCAATTTGGAGCGGAATACAAATTAGAGAAAGAATTTTCTGCTCCGCTAAAAATTCTTTCTCTTTAAGCGGAAAGTTTTTAATGGATCCATAAACCGGTAAGCCTTGATTAAAAAGCTCAATCCAACGTGAGAAGCCATCTGCTGTGAAGTCCTTATTCTGCAGTTCCTCGTTATTAATCTGTGGTTCAACTCCATCCCTGCACCATTCAAATAGTTGGGAAACCCGAAGAATATTTTCAGATGAGACATGCTTTCTAATTACATACACACGGCTGACTTGAGTCGCTTTTCCAAGCTGTTCAAGCACCTGGATGACGCAATCTTCCCAATTGGCTGATTTCAAGAATTGTTCAGCAGAAAACCCCACAGATTTAAGGATCGCATCACGGCGTTGTAAATTCTCTTCAGCTTGTTTTTGGCTGGTAATATCCAGGAGGATGCCATGCCAGAAGAGCGGGGTGCCGTCCTCTATGATGAGAGATGCATCTTCTTTTACCCAGACATAGTGACCGTCTCGATGCCGTATTCTATACTCAATTCGGAATGGTTCACCGGTCTTATCGGTTCGGACATCTTCAGCGAGAACGCGTTCCTTGTCGTCAGGATGCAGGGAAATCTCCCATAAGTTATCGCTGGCTTCCCATTCTTCAGGTGTATAGCCAAGCAAGTCCACCATACGCGGACTCATATACTGGGTACTTTGCGGCTGGTTGAATATATCCATAAAGACAACAGCCGGTAATTTTTCAACAAGCATCCGAAAGCGCTCCTCGGTATCGACCAGTGCTTTTTCGGCGTTTTTTTGTTTCGTAATATCGGTAACAAAACCCTCGTAATATAAAAATTCCCCATGCTTATCCCTGACTATCCGGGCGTTTGTCGAAGCCCAAATGATGCTCCCATCCTTTTTTAGATTTCTTGCCTCAAATTTCTCAACGATATTATCCTGCTCCAATAGCTCGGAAAATTTGCGGCGACTTTGCTCTGATAAATGAATTTGTGTGCTGATATCTGTGACTAATTCGAGCATTTCTTTTGGAGAACCATATCCATAAATTCGGGCCATTGCCGCATTGACATTGATAAAACGTCCTGCCAGAGAAGAACGGAATATACCCTCCGTGGTTGATTCAAAGAGATCTGAAAAATTCTGCTCCGTTGCTTTCAGTGTTTTTTTTTCATTTTTTATAAATATGAATAAAAGGAATGCACTACTGATAACGTAAAACCAGCCCTTATACGTTTGGACAATCAAAAGTTGGCGTGGATTGACGAATAAGAAGGCCGCCAACTGGTCTGACAGCAGAATCCAAAAAATCCCTATTAAGGCATAAATGAGGGATATTCTAAGGGCGGGAGAGCTCATCTGCTTCTTCATGGCGAATGTTGATTTCCCTTAATTGTCGATTATAGACTCTTTTCAAGTTTTTTTCATGATCATACTTAAACAAAAGAAGCAAACCGGATTTGGTTTGCTTCTAAGAGGCGTCGAGGGGATTTGAACCCCTGATGAGGATTTTGCAGACCCTTGCCTTACCACTTGGCCACGACGCCATATATACAATGAGGATTGCTGACTGAATAGCTTCCAATCCGCAACCCTCTATGTTTGAGCGGGCGATGGGATTCGAACCCACGACCTTCTCCTTGGCAAGGAGACGTACTACCACTGTACTACGCCCGCGAAAGTTACCTAAGCGCACGCAAATATACTCTATGTATTTGATATTTGCAAGGGCTTTTCTTTCTCTTTTGTGTCCTTATCTCCTGACAGGAGAAGGACAATTTCCGCCACCAAAACAGGATCGATCTCCCGTGATGTGTTGAAGTCGATCTTATCCAGAATTTCGGCCACCTTTTCTAGTACGCTTTGCATCTTGGCTCCTCTGAGAATACGTGTACGTCGCGAAACTCGCGATGTCACGCAGGATTGACGGATCGAGCTTCTCAGATTTTATGTCAGCCACGATGTTTCTCATAACATCCTCAAGTTCAGGGGAGTGGCTCATAACGCGGCTGCCAGGTTGTCGGCGAGCTCGGTATCCGAATATGAGTTGAGGAGTTCCGACGGACGAACTTTCAGCCAGTTCGAGTATCTGAACCGTGATATTCAGGTTTGGACAATCAAAGACAATTACCGTTTGGGAAGCGACATTAATTCAAAAGTTTTGGCGTTTGCTTTTGGTCTTTCAGCCGAAATAGAACGCAATTTAATTTCGCAACGTACCAAAGAAGCTTTAGCCCGAAAAAAAGCAGAAGGCATAATTCTTGGTCGTCCTAAAGGCAGGAAATCTTCTAAAACAAAACTCACCGGACAGGAAAAAAAGATACAGGAATTATTAGATAAAAAAGTTTCTTATTCCGCTATCGGTAGGATTTTGGGTGTACACAGATTAACTGTTTCAAGTTTTGTGAAACAACGATTAAAATCAGTGGTGTAACACCAACTGGAAATCCCCTCATAGACGAGAAAGGAAGTCAACGAGTTGTAAACTGGAAAGAGATAAAAATTGTGAAGGGTAAAGCATGAGCCCGCTCTGTACTTTGGATATCTCTCCCAAATACAACATAAAGATTTTTTATGGTCACTTTAATTTAGGCGGCCGGACTTGGGGGAGAAAGCGCGGCTATCCGCAGGTGGGTAGCCGCGCTGGAAGGGGGAGATCGATCGCTCCGCGTCAGTTGCATGAGTTGTCCCCTGCGGGGGACATGGCTTTACCAAAGTCGCTTGACAGAACAGAAAAAATAGATCCTTCTCGGTAGAATTGCAAGTAGTCGCAAGCAATAAGCCGAGGAGGATCTGAGATGAATTGTAGCATTGAAAAAATAGATCGAGAGATCAATGCGGAAGGTGTAGAGTACGATAATGGCAGCATGTTTGAAAGGTTCGGACAATTGACGGATATTCGAAAAGCGCGTGGGAAGCGTTTTAGCTTGGAAACCATTCTAACGATTATTGTCATGGCAAAAATATGTGGAGAAGATACACCATCAGCAATTGCGGACTGGGCTAAGAACCGTCAGGAAGAAATATTAAAGTTGTTGCAATTGAAGCGACCCAAGTTGCCGCACTACAACACATATCGTCGGATCCTGGCGCATGTGGTGTTTGAAGAAGAAATTGCCAGGATGGTAGGAGAATACAATCAAAGGGGAGAACATGGCGAAGTGTATGCGATGGATGGGAAAGCACCGCATGGCATGCGCAAGAAGGATGAAGACCGGTCAGAATATTTATTGAGTGTGTACGATGTGGAGCAGGCGAAAGTGATGTCTCAAGTTGCAGTGGGTCGCAAAGAAAACGAGATCACAAAGGCCCCCGAAGCCTTGAAAAAGGTGGAAATCTCTCGGAAAATCATCACCGGAGACGCCATGCACACCCAAAAAGCATTATCGGCTCAAATTATCAACCAGGGTGGCAACTACATCTTTCCAGTCAAGGAAAATCAACTTCGGCTGTATCAAAATATTCAACAACTCTTTGCGCCCGAATATCCAAAACCCGGCTTTGGGAAAATTCAAATGGATTTTCTCACTACACAAAAAGTGAATAAGGGTCATGGTCGTTTGGAAACTCGCATCCTTACCACAAGTGAAATGCTCAACCCGTATTCGACCTGGCCGGGCTTAGCTCAGGTATATCGCCTCGAACGTCAATTTCAATGGTGGCGCTCTGGACGTTGTTATCGTACTTCGAATGAAGTGGAGTTTGGAATTACAAGCTTGTCGCGCGCTAACGCTACTCCGGCACGTCTCTTGAAGATTCGCCGAGCGCATTGGGGTATTGAAACAGGACTTCACGGACGTCGTGACGTGACCTTCAAAGAAG
>CAYLOW010000168.1:0-9567 GCA_964385315.1 uncultured Anaerolinea sp. | reverse complement strand
TTTATTACAAGAACGAAAGTGTTTCCCCATCGGGAAGTCACAAAACGAATACCGCCATCCCGCAGGCATTCTTCAACAAAATTGGCGGCACAAAAGCCATGACGACCGAAACCGGCGCGGGTCAGTGGGGGTCAGCGCTGGCATTTGCCTGCGGCGTTTTCGATCTTGATCTCGAAGTCTATATGGTGAAGGTTTCATATCTACAAAAGCCATACCGCCGCAATTTGATCGAAACCTACGGCGCGCGGGTGTTTGCCAGCCCCACCAATTTGACAAACTACGGGCGTTCGGTGCTGGCAGAGGATCCAAACAGCAACGGCTCGCTTGGCATTGCCATATCAGAAGCGGTTGAAGCCGCGGTGACATCCAACGACGCGAAGAAATACGGCCTGGGTTCGGTATTGAATCACGTGCTGTTACACCAAAGTGTGATCGGCGAAGAAGCCTTGAAACAAATGGACATGGCGAATGAGTACCCTGATGTTGTGATCGGCTGTGTGGGCGGCGGGTCAAACTTCGCGGGCATCGCCTATCCGTTCCTGCGTGAGAATCTAAAGAACGGCAGGCAGACCCGCCTGCTGGCCGTGGAACCAACCGCCACGCCGACATTAACCAAAGGCGTATACACCTTTGATTACGGCGACACGGCAAAGATGACTCCCATTGTCAAGATGCATACTCTGGGGCATGACTTCATGCCGCCCGGCATTCACGCGGGCGGACTGCGCTACCACGGCATGGCGCCAAGCATCAGCGCGTTGGTGGACGCGGGATACATTGATGCTGTATCCGTCAAACAAAAGGAAACTTTCGAGGCTGCCGTATTATTCGCGAAGGCTGAAGGCGTTGTGCCGGCGCCCGAATCTGCCCACGCGATCCGAACCGCAATTGACGAGGCATTGGATGCCAAAGCCAAAGACGAGAAGCGTGTCATATTGTTTAACCTCTCGGGGCATGGCAATTTTGACATGGCGGCGTATGAATCGTACCTGGGTGGAAAATTGGAGGATTACGAGTATCCTGCCGAGGCGGTGAAGGAGTCAATGAGCAAACTGCCGCAGGTAACGCTGCCTTCTTGATTTATTCAACGGCAGAAATGGATAAGAGATAACCCGCAGGTTCAAAACGAAAAGGTTTTTTGTGGATTATTTGAGCAAAGGCATGCTCAAATAATCCACTTGCGGTTTAAACAAACGACCTGTGCGCTTGTCCCTGGCTGGAAGCCCTCATGAATCGGTGAAGAATCAAAAGCCATCGGGTTTAAGGATGATTCAAGTTTTTCACAGCCCGTCCAATTTATCAGCGGGCTCCTCTGCTATAATCCCGGTATGATCCTCATCACAGGCTCGACAGGTTTTATCGGGCGCGCGCTGATCCGCCAGTTTTCATCCACCGGGCACCCGGTGCGGGCGTTGATCCGCCCGTCACCGCGAACCCCGCGCCTGCCAAAAGGGGTATCGGTGGAAGTGGCAGTGGTCAGCCTTGCAGATAAACGTGGCCTGCTGGCCGCCCTGCGCGATGTGGATACGATCATCCATCTTGCCAGCGCGGAGAACCAGGGAAGCCGCGGCAACCTGTTGACCGCAGATATTCAGGGCACGGAAAATCTGGTTGAGGCGGCGTCCGAGGCGGGTGTGGACCGCTTTGTCTACCTCAGCCACATCGGCGCAGGCCCTTCCTCGGCATACCCCGCATTCAAATCCAAAGGCATTGCAGAAGAGCACATCCGCAACGGGAAAGTGCCGTACACGATTCTCCGCACGTCACTGGTGTACGGGCCTGAAGACCACTTCACCAACAACATCTCAAGATTGATCCGGTCATCATTCGGCGTTTTTCCCATCCCATCCGGTGGGCGGACAGTGGTTCAGCCGGTATGGGTGGAAGACCTCGCGACCTGTATTTTGTGGGCGCTCGAAAGGAACGACACGCTCAACCAGGTGTACGAACTCGGCGGCAGTGAATTTTTCACCCTGCAGCAGATCATCGAAACCATCATGGAGACCACCCACCGCAGGCGGCTTTTCGTACCTCTCTCGCCGCTCACCCTGCGCGCCCTCACCGTTTTTTTTGAAGGGGTCATTCCCAACTTTCCCATTTCCTCCTTCTGGCTTGATTACTTCGCTGTCAACCGAACATGTGCCGTGGATTCCATGCCGCGCATTTTTGGCTTGATGCCGGCCCGCTTCACATACCGGCTTGATTACCTTGTCACCAAACCGTGGTACCAGCGCGCATGGGCCGCCGCCACTGCCAGAATTAAGTCCCTGCGCCGGCGGTAGCCATGCCAGACTACACCCTTCGTCTGATCGAAACGCCTGAAGAAATGCCCCTCGTGGAGGAAATTCAACGCGTAGTGTGGCCCGAGTCTGAAACCGATGTGGTGCCCCTGCACATGCTCATCACCGCCGTTCACAACGGCGGACTGGTGATCGGTGCATTCCTTGATGAAAAAATGATCGGCTTTGTCTTTGGCTTTCCCGGATTCGACATGACACCCGACGGCCCCCGCCCAAAGCACTGCTCGCATATGATGGGCATTGACCCCGATCACCGTGATGGCGGCGTGGGCTTCGCGCTTAAGCGCGCCCAATGGCAGATGGTTCGCCGCCAGGGCATTGACCACGTCACCTGGACGTATGACCCGCTGCTCAGCCGCAACGCCCATCTTAATATCGCGAAACTTGGCGCGGTGTGCGTCACCTACAGCCGTTCGGAATACGGTGATATGCGGGATGGGCTCAATGCCGGACTGCCCTCCGACCGCTTTCAAGTGGATTGGTGGATCAACACCCAGCGTGTGCAAAGCAGGCTGGGGAAACACCCGCGCCCCACACTTAAGTTGGACCACACCTTGCGCGCCGGGCTGCAGCCTTTTTATCTGCTTCAATTTGACAGCCGGGGCCTGCCCCACCCGCCCGAGCACCTCCCGCCCTTTGACGACCGGCTACTGATGGCAGAGATCCCCGCTGACTTCGCCGCGCTTAAATCAGCCGACTTTGCCCTGGCCCGCGACTGGCGCTTCTTCACCCGTGAATTGTTTGAAACCGCATTCGAAAAGAAATACATCGTCACCGATTTCATCACAGACCGGGGCGAAGGAAACCCGCGCGGGTTCTATGTGCTAACGCATGGGGAAAGCACGCTGGATGATTTTGAATAACCAGGCAAACAAAAAAGGACGCCTCTCTGACAGAGAAGCGTCCTTTTGAAAACTGTTATTTTGATATCGTTCCAGAATCAATTTGTCGGGCCAGGCGATACCCGCAATGGCATAAATTCATACACCCTATGGTGTTGGTGTGGGCAGGGTACCCGCAAACGGCCTGCCGGCAAAGACAAAGGAATCGGCGCTCAAGGCCTGCTCATGCCCGGGGACATTCGCCTTGCCACTGGCAAGAAAGTCATACAACAATGACTTCTCCCAATCTCCGCCGCCAAGGATATCCGTGCCTTTCGGCTTATCCGCAGCCCGGCGCGAACCCGCCTTGATGCCGGCATAACTGCTCAAATCCAACTGCGCGGGAGAGACAGCCATATCCACCGAGTGGCAGGAGGTGCACGAAAGGGAACCTGCATGCCAGACGTTTGCCTCGCTGAAAAGCGGCTGGACATTGGCAAAGGTCGCCTCGCAGTTCCTTCCCTCCATATCCACAAAATAAAAGGGGGATGATTCGGGGGCTTTCGCCGTGACCCACGCACCGATCAGATCCGCAGCAAGCACATGACAGGCATCGTTATTTGCGCGCGGCGCGGGGGCGGTTGACACCCAGGAAACATCCGAGACAGGCAGTGTGGCGGGAATGAGGGTCGGGATGGGCGTGCGCTCCACCTTGAATGCGGCACGATTACAAGTGAACGTCACACCGCAGGCCGAAACGTAGACAATGCTGACCCACGTTGACACACCCAAAAGGAACACTGTGATCGCGCCATAAATATATTTGCGTACATCGTCTTTCATCAAAAGCCTTCCTTACGGTTTTACTTCCGCCCCAAGCGTGCGGACATAATTAATCACATCCCAGCGTTCGCGGACAGAGAGATTTTCGTTCAAGGGCGGGCATTGACCTGAAAACTTCACATCGGGGAAGAGTGTGTTTTCAGGTTTCCAAATGCCGTTGGAAATTGACAGGAACATGTCGCCATCGCTCCCCGCCTGCACCGCGGCATTGGTCAGGTCGGCTGGTTTCTTCTTAACCAGGAAGGCGCCAACCGTACCGGTGCCTTCGCCTGTATCGCCGTGGCACATCAGGCAGTTAATGGAAAATATTTGAGTGCCGCGCGCAAGGGAAACATCATCCGCCGGGACCGGGTTAACCGGCACACCGTTGCCGGATATGTAGGCAGGGCCTTCCACTGGAATGGACTGCGCAGGCACAGCCAGCGGTTTCTCCTGCGTGCCAAACGAGTTTTGAATTTCCATGAAGCTGACCCAGTTAATCTTGACCACGTCGAAGGCAAAAACCGCCAGCATACCAATGACCAGGATGAGCACCGCGAATACTCCGATAAGCTGTTTGAACAGTCTCATAGGTGATAGACCTCCGCCGCCTCGACCTTTTCCGCTCCGAGCGCGGTCATGGCCTTGGTGAATTTTTTACAATTCTCACCCGGGCAAATGAAGAAGACCGCGATCTTTCCATCGCTGACCTCCTTCACATATTCCATGGGGCGGTAATTGGGGAAATAGCTGTCGAGAAACACACCCAGAAAAGTGGAGAGCAGCATGCCGAGCATGGTCAACTCGAACAAAACAACAACCGTCGGGGGACCCGGAATAAAGGCCTGCGAGCCCACCTGGATCGGAACCGGATACAGATGCGGCGAGACAAAGGTCAAAAACGCCGCGCCCAAAAACCCAAGCACCGAGCCGCCAGCCGCCAGCCGCGGGACATTCGTCCACTGGCTGGGACGGCCCAGCATGGCTTCGGTGGCGGGAATACCGGAGATGATGTTCATCTGGTCATCGGAAAGCCCCAGTTCGCGAAGTTTCTCGATCGCGTCTGCGGCAGGTCCAAGGTCAGGGAAAACCGCCAACAGGGAAACATTGTCAGCCATGTGAATCTCCTATTCCAATTCGCTGACCGAAACAACGGTCTCGCGTCCAAATTTCTTAAGTTCATGCGCCATCTGTCCTTCCTGCACTTCCCAAACAGGGATGAGGGGGACAAGCTTTGAAGCAGCCATGTACAGCAGGATGAAAAACGCCAGCGTACCAATGCCGAGCGGAATTTCCACGCCGGGTTCATACAGCCGCCAGGTGAAGGGCATGCGGTTGATGCTGAGGGAAATGGGAATAATGATGTAGCGTTCGAACCACATGCCAATGTTGATGAGAAAACCGACAATGAAAACGATCCACGGGGTGGAACGCCATTTCTGATTCCACAGCACAGCCCAGGGAACGGCGATGTTAAAGATCAACATCGCAAACCACATCCAACCCATCGGTCCCGCTTCATGGAAGTGCAGCAGTTGATGCGTCCACTTATCGCCGCCGTACCACTGCACCATGTAATCGTTGAAGAAGAAGTATGCCCAGGCCATCGAGATGATGAGCATGAGTTTACCAATGGCATCGAAGTGTTCGGGGCGGATGAAATATTTCATGTTCTTCATCGTGCCGCGCACGACTGCCAGCACCATGATGACCGCGCCCATGCCTGAGTGCAAAGCGCCGATCACGAAGTACGGGCCGAAGATCGAAGAATTCCAACCCGGGCGTGTGGCGGCGGCAAAGTCCCATGAAACGATGGTATGCACCGAGAACATGACAGGGATGATGGCAAAGGCAAAAATGTTCATCGCGTTTCGCAGGTGCGCCCATTCGCCTTCGGTGCCGCGGAAGCCGAGGGCCAGCGTTTTATACAAAACCTTGCGCCAGCCGGTGGAACGGTCACGCGCCATCGCCAGGTCGGGGATGAGCGGCAGAAAGAGATACATGGTCGAAGAAAGCAAATAGGTCGTGATCGCCAGCAAGTCCCAGGTCAGCGGGGAATGCAGGTTGGGCCACAACATGCGCTGGTTCGCGTAGGGCATGAGCCAGTACGCCAGCCAGACACGGCCCATATGCATGAAGACGCTAAAGCCGGCCTGCACCAAGCCGAAGGTGGTCATCAACTCTGCGGCGCGGGTGAACGGGCGGCGGAATTCGGCCTTGAAGACGCGCAGGATGGCGGAGATGAACGTACCCGCGTGGCTGATTCCAATCCAGAACACGGTGTTGACGAGGAAGATACCCCAGTAAGACGGACGGTTGACGCCAGCGATACCGAGACCTTCAGCGATCATGGTGCCCCAAGAGTAGAACAAACCATAGCCCACAATCACGCTCAGAATGGCGAACACCACCCAAAACTTCCACGAGGTCGTATACATGGATTCCATCACCATGTCGTTCATCTGCCCGCGCGGAAGCGGGTCGAGCATCAAGTGCTTTTCGCGGAAATGCTCTTCGGCATGTTCATTATGGTTTTTCTGCGCAGGATTCTTATGCACAGCATTGTTATGCACAGCATTGTTATGATCTGCCATTCTTAACCTCCCTTGAAGTAGGTCACGCTGGGAAGCGTGCCGAGTTCTTCAAGATGCTTGACACCGTGCCCATGTTTCTTCGCCAATTGCGAGACGAGCGATTCAGGATCATCCACGCGGCCAAAGGTGATGGCGCTGGCGGGGCAGGCCTGGGCGCAGGCGGTGGCAAATTCGCCTTCCTGCACTTCGCGTCCCTCCGACTTGGCCTTGTCCTGTGCCTTGTGGATGCGCTGGATGCAGAAGGTGCATTTTTCCATCACGCCGCGGCGGCGCACGGTCACATCTGGATTGAGCTGATTCGACAGGGGCTCGGGTCGTTCGTAATCACGCCAGTTAAAGGAACGCACCTGGTACGGGCAGTTGTTCGCGCAATAACGCGTACCCACACAACGGTTATACACCTGCAAATTCAACTGCTCTGCCTGTGAATGAACCGTCGCAAAAGCCGGGCAGACGGGTTCGCAGGTGGCGCTTCCACACTGCTGGCAAAGCATCGGCTGGTTGGGGGTCATCCTGACTTCGGGATACTCACCCTCCCAAAAACGCTCAATGCGGATCCAGTGCATGGAACGCCCATAGCCTGAATCTTTTTCACCGACGAACGAAATGTTGTTTTCCATCGCACACGCGGCAACGCAAGCCTGGCAGCCGGTACAAAGATCCTGGTTAATGACCATGCCCCACTTGCCGCTTTCGTCCGCGCTCATTTTGACTTCATCAGGTCTGATCATGATTAATGCTCCTCTCCAAGGCCCACGCCGTAAACGCCCATCATACTTTCTAGGCGTGAAAGCGGTTGTTTCCTGCCGGTCTTTTCGATCCTGACTTTCATGCCCGCAAACGCAAGATCACCGGCTTCATTCAAGTGCATGCCAAGCAGATCCGCAGGATTGACCCCGCGCTTCTCGGCGTAGCGGCCATAGGCCGTGTGACCCTGCCCAAAGGGCATCGCGATCGTATCCGGACGGATGGCCGGGTAACGGTACACGGGGGCCTCCAACTCGCCAGCCTCGCTGATAATTTTTATCACGTCATCATCTTCCAACCCGAGTTCTTTCGCGGTTTCGGGATTCATCTCGACCCACGTATTCCACATGACCGTCGTGGTGGAGTCGGGCAATTCCTGAAGCCAGGGTTTGTTCGCACCCGCCTCGGCCAGAGTCGGTGATACAAAGGGCATGAAGAAAAACTCGCCTTCACCGGAAAATTCAGCCTCGTCGGCTTTCAAATTGCGATTAAACACATCTGCAGTATTGGGGACGACGCGGGCATCGGTGGTTTTCCACCATCCGCCATGCTGCTGGAAGTAGGCCGCAAAGGTGGCGGCATCCGGCGCAGAGAAGAAACCATCTGCTTCACTCATCAGCGGGGTGATTTTGCTGTGCAGAAATTCAACTTCATCCTTGTAGGGCAGCGCTTCGGCAAACGCACCGCCTGCAAGCCGGGCGGCGGCGATCAACACATCGGCTGTGGCACGGGTGTTATAGTACGGCGAAACAACAGGCTGTGAGCCTGAAAGCGCGGGCTGGTTCGAGCCGGTGGACACGCGCTGGTACCCCCACGATTCAAGCCCGTGGTGATCAGGGAAAACGTAATCAGATTCCAACGCGGTCTCGTCAGGGAATGTGGAAAAGGAAATGACCTGGTCCACACCGTCAAGCGCTTTCTTAAAATCGAGCGAAGCGGGCAGCTCAAACAGCGGATTGACACCATGCACGAACAGAACCTTGATCTGCCCGGCTGACATCCTGCCTGCGAGGTCCTGTATTTCCTTGATCGAAGCAGCCCCTTGATATTTTTCCTGTTCCGGCGCAAGGGGGGAGAGGAACACGCCGCCCTGCCTGCCGATATTGTTGGCGACCGCGTTCAAGGTCAGCACGGCTTCAGCAACAGCAAGCCCGTTGGTCTGGCCAAGCGCCGCACCACCGGGGATCGCCAGCACTCCTGCAGAATTGAGGAACATATCAGCATAGCGTTCAAGCGTTTCAAGTTTGATGCCCGATCTTGAAGCCGCCGCCTTGGGGTCAACATCCGCAAAGGCGCGGGGCATGGGTCCGCCGCGCTTTTCAAGGGCAAGCCTGCCGATGGCCAGCGCGACCAGGGCTTCAGTGCCGGGCTGGAGCGGAACCCATTCGTCTGCCTTGCCCGCCGTCGAAGACATGCGCGATTCAAATTGAATGAAAGTCCCGCGTTTTTTGGTCAGCCCCTCGCGCAAGCCTGTAAAGCCGCGGGTATATGAAACAGGCGACAGCCACGTTTCGAGGAAGTTCGCGCCAAAGGAAAAGACCACCTCTGCACCGCCCACGTCAAAGACAGGCAGGCCAGGCTGACCGAAGAGATTCTCGACGGCCTTCGCGAGGGTGGCGCGCGCCTCGAACATACTCAACGCCCCAAAGCGCACCGGCGGGTTGATGTTCGTCTGGCTGGAAAGATCAGATACCAGGTCAAAAAGATGGTCGGAGGTTGTGCCCAACAGAAAGGCGATCTCACCCGGCTGATACTTCGTGAAGGCATCGGCAACGGTCTGGATCGCAGCATCCCAATCCATGGCGGCTGCGGAAGTATTCCCGCGCTTGCGTTGGATGGGGTCGGTCACACGATCGGGATTGTACAACCCGTGCAGGGTTGCCTGTCCGCGGGCGCAGGTCTTGCCGAGGTTGAGCGGATGGTTCGCATTCCCTTCGGTTTTGATGGCGCGTCCCTGCGAGGTACGGACAATAAGTCCGCAGCCAGCCGCGCACTCGCGGCATGTGGTGGCGTAATAAGTGCTCTGGCCGTTGTAGGTGTATTCGGGCATCAGCATGTACGGCTCGCGCTTGACATACCGCGAAGCGGGTCCGCAGCCTGTAAGGATCGCAGTGGTCGCCGCGCCCACACCAGCCAGTTTCAAAAAATCACGCCGGGAAAAATTTTCAGTCATGTTTAATTTCCTCTCACCCGGTTAATAATGACAAGTGCCGCAGTCAACCAGCTTAACCAGTTTCACATGGTCATCGCCGGCGACTCTTTTATGGCAATCCAGACAGAAGC
>CAYLOW010000167.1:0-9569 GCA_964385315.1 uncultured Anaerolinea sp. | reverse complement strand
AAAGGGGACATTTTAACTTTGCACAAAGGGGACTCTACTACTTTGCGCTAACAGGATAAGACGGAGCCTTGACCTCCATCTTTATCTTGGATATACTTATTGATAATGATTTTCATTTGCAAAAAGAGCTTCCATGTCCACTGAAACCTGGCTTACCCAACTGCATGAGAACGGTTATCGCATCACCAAGGCGCGCGGAGCGGTGGTGGAGGCGGTGGAACAGTCCACGCGCGCTCTCACCCCCATCGAGGTCTATGACCTGGCACGCAAAAAATATCGCGCGTTGGGGTTGGTTACTGTCTATCGCACGCTGGAAAAACTTGAAGAACTGCATCTAATTCAGCGGGTGCATCAACCCATGGGGTGCCAGGCTTTCATCTCCGCAGGCCACGGGCACCAACATTTGCTGCTTTGTCAAAACTGCGGGCAGGCGGCATTTTTCGAAGGCGACGACGTGGATGCGTTGACCAGGGTTGTTGCCAAAAAGACAGGCTATTTAATTACTGAACATTGGTTTCAACTCTTTGGCCTGTGCAAAAACTGTGCTACAAGTTAAAAAAATACTACAAAGATTCCCTATCAATTTTTGAAGAATAAAAACAGGAGTTTCAAACGAAAAAGCTCATCAATTCCCTAAGTGTATTCGCAGCTACAGCTCTTTTTCTTACCGCATGCGGGTCTGCCCCATCCATACAACCTGCCGCCGCGACAGGATCTCTCAATATCCTCGCCTCCACTTCCTTCCTTGCTGATATCACCCAAAACATAACCGGCGACCGCTTCCAGGTAGACTCGCTGCTGCCTACCGGCACCGACCCGCACTCATATCAAGCGGCTCCCTCGGATGTTGCCAGGATCGCCGAAAGCAATGTCCTGATCCTGAACGGCTTGAAGTATGAACAATTCATTGAGCCGCTGCTCGAAAATGCAGGGGGGGAACGTCTGATCGTTGAAGCATCTGCGGGATTAACGCCGCATACATTGAAAGAACAGGCAGGCGGGGGCCAGGATCCTGCAGCCGGCGACCCGCATATGTGGCTCGACCCCATCCGCGTCATCCGCTATGTTGAAAACATCCGTGATGAATTGAGCAAAGCCGACCCTGAAGGCCGGGAAGTTTACAAAGAAAACGCTGATGCCTATATCACCAGGCTCAAAGGTCTCGATACATGGATCACGGAACAGGTGAAGGTCATCCCCGCCGACCGCCGGCTGCTGGTGACCAATCACGAAGCATTGGGGTATTTTGCAGAGCGCTACGGCTTTGAAATAACCGGTTCTGTGATCCCAAGCTTCAGCAGCAACGCCGCTCCGTCCGCGCACGAAATGGCAGACCTGATCGACGAGATCAAAAAACTCGATGCGCGCGCCATCTTTCTGGATACTGCAGACAATAATACACTGGCCAGCCAGATCGCCGGTGAAACAGGCGTTATGGTCGTGGACGGTTTGCATTTGGAATCATTGACAGACGGGGCTCCTGCGGCAACCTACATCGATATGATGAAATACAATGTCTCAAAAATTGTGGAAGCATTAAAGTGAAGCCATGTACCCTCACATAAACCATCAACAAGACAAGCCCATTCTTGACGTGCGCGGCGTATCCGTTCGCTATAACGGACGTGTGGCGCTTGATGATATAAACTTTCACCTGCATGTCGGAGAACGCGTTGCCGTTGTGGGGCCCAATGGCGCGGGGAAAAGCACCCTGTTCAAGGTCGTATCCGGCGTTTTACAGTCAGACTCAGGCGAAGTAACTATTTCGGGTTCCCAACCCGCGGTTCACAGCTGCATTGCCTACATTCCGCAACGCAGCCAGGTGGATTGGAGTTTTCCCGTCAGCGTGGCAGATGTGGTGATGATGGGACGGTCGGCAAAACTGGGACCGTTCAACTGGCCCAGAAAGCGGGATTGGGATTTTGTGAATCACGCGCTTGAGACCGTTGAAATCGGCAATCTTTCAAGCCACCAGATCAGCCAGCTATCAGGCGGGCAGCAGCAGCGCATGTTCATTGCACGCGCGCTGGCACAGGAATCAGAATTAATGCTGATGGACGAACCGCTAACCGGCCTCGACACACCCGCCCAGGAAGGGCTGCTTGATCTATTGGACACCTTGCGGGAACAGAAAGTAACCGTGATGGTCGCAACCCATGACCTTGAACAAGCCGCCAATCATTTTGACCGGATCCTGCTGTTGAACAAGAAAATTGTAGCATTTGGCGGCGCAGCAGAAGTTCTCCATTCAGATAATTTGTTACTTGCCTACGGCGGACGGTTCCGCACCGTGGAAGGAAAAGACGGGGTGCTGGCTGTTGATGACTCCTGCTGTGATGAAGGTGAACATGATCACATTCATTAACTGGTTGATGGAACCTCTCAAATATGAGTTCATGCTGCGCGGGATGATCGCGGCCATTCTGGTGGGCATTGTTTGCGCGGTGGTCGGCACCTATATCGTATTGCGCGGCATGGCGTTCTTTGGTGACGCGCTCGCCCATACCATCCTCCCGGGAATTGCGATCGGATACCTGATCACCGGCGGCGCACGGGACACCTTATTTTGGTGGGCGCTGGGGACCGCAGTCATTGCCGCGCTGGGCATCGGCGCGATCAGCAAACAAACCAAGATCAAGGAAGACACAGCGATCGGCATCATCTTTGCCGGGATGTTCGCGCTTGGCATCGCGCTGATATCCACTGTCCGCAGTTACGCCGTGGACCTAAGCCACTTTTTGTTCGGCGATGTGCTGGGCGTATCCACGCAAAGCCTGTGGCTGATCATCATATTTGGAGCGATTATCCTCTTCACGATCGCAGCATTCTACAAGGAATTCCTCACCATTTCATTCGACCCGATTCTGGCCGCGACACTGCGCCTGCCAGTGAATTTGCTCAACAACCTTTTACTGGTATTGATCGCGGTGACCGTTGCGGTCTCGCTTCAAACCGTTGGCGTAGCCTTGATGGTGGCCATGCTCGTCACGCCCGCCGCGACAGCGTACCTGCTTACGCAGCGCCTTCCGGTCATGATGGCCCTCGCCGCGTTCTTTGCCGGGCTGGCAGGCGTGGCCGGCTTATATCTTTCCTATTATTTAAGCATCGCGTCAGGCGCGGCAATAGTACTAACGGCTACGACGTTTTTCCTGGCTGCATTCTTGTGGAAGCAGGCGAAATCGATATAATAAAACCATCGCCATCCACCAGACCTATAAGGAGAGACTCATGACAATTCTTGAAACTTCAGTGAAGATCAGCAAGCCCGTCGAGAAGGTTTTCGAATTCATCACAGATCTCGAAAACCAGAAAAAGTTAAGTACCTACATTACAGGTATCGAAGTCTCGGAGCCGCTCAAGCTCGGCACGAAGTACAAGATCCAGACCACGAGCATGGGGCATGTCAATTCCACCTTGAACGAGGTTGTCTCTTTTGAACCGAACCAAAGACTCGGCGTGAAAACTTTCGCAGCCCCGCCCGCGTCTGATGTAACCAACACCTACATCCTTGAAAAGGACGGCGACGGCACAAAGCTGATCATGCAAATGGATGCCGTGCTCATGCCGCCGGGAATGCCAAAAATGCCGGGCATGGAAGACATGATGAAGAAACAAATGATGGCTGGTTTTGAAACCACACTGGCAACGATCAAAAAGTTGATCGAAGGATAACCGCATCAATTTTAAAAAGTCCTCCTGTCAAAATAATCTGGCAGGAGGACTTTTTATTTGACTTCATCAATTAAGCGGTTAAACTTGTCATTTCATGAAGCAGGATGTAAGATGGAGAACATAAGAATCCTGAAGAGGAGCATGCAGCAGAATGGATGTACATTATTGGAACGAATTCGCGGATGAATACGATGAACATGTGATCGACGCCTTCACCTATGGACGGTCAAAGATGATCGGACAGCAGGTCAAGCGCTTTGCCTCGCTTGAAAAAGACGTGGCCGATTTTGGCTGCGGACCCGGCAAGATGCTCCCGTATCTTTCAGAAAAATTTCGTACAGTGTATGGCTATGATTTTTCGGATAAACTGCTCGAGTCTGCGCGCAAACGTTGCGCGGATTTGAAGAACATCCATATCGCGCAGGCGGATCTCTCGCTGCCTGTGGATCATCTGCCGAGGGTGGACGTGATCGTCTCACTCAACGCCGTGCTGATGCCCGACCCTGAACTGCGGATGAATTTCCTGCGCGGCATGGCATCCCGCCTGAGCCCTGGCGGGCATTTGATCCTGAATGTACCTTCGGTGGAATCCCTGCTCTTCAGTTATTACCGTGAAACGGAATGGTATCGCAAGGAAGGCAAACCACCCCGTGAAGCCGAAGAATTGGTGGATGCCAGCTACATTCTCCCCCCGAACCGCACAGCCCAGGGTATTTTCATCCGCGGCACCGAACCAACCAAGCACTATCTGCGCGAGGAATTGATCGTGCTGGCGAAGGATGAATTAAATCTTGAAGTAATAGATATTTTGAAAATGGATTACGACTGGAAAATCGAGATGGAAGCCGACGATGTCCCCGAATGGATGGGCGAGCCGTATCCATGGGATTGGATCCTGATCGCCAAAAAGCCCGAAAGTTAATGATAAAAACAAGGCCCCTGAATGGTCGACAGCCATCAGGGGCTTTACTTTTTTAATAGCAACAATACCGTGGATTCCAGCCGGCTCGAAAAATGATCACCTGCCATCCATAGTAACATTTACCGTGATGCAATGGGCTGCACAATGGATTCCATCTTTTGGTATAATCTTAACGCAAGCTCCGATAGTTCAATGGACAGAACAAGGCACTCCTAAGGCTTAGATGTAGGTCCGATTCCTACTCGGGGCACTAAAAAATGCTTCAACCGCCATGGTTGAAGCATTTTTTGATTCTCTGCAATTCTCTATTTTTTTTGCTTGACCGTCTGGCGTGCGGTTTGCAATAACTCATGCGCGGAGCGCAGTGTCCCTTCGCTGACTTCGCCGAGCATCTGCGCAAGTTCAAGCAGACGCGGTTCACCGTCCAGCCGTTCAACGCGGGTAAGGGTCCGCCCCTCCTTGACAAGTTTCTGCACCTGATAGTGCTGGTCGCCAAAGACTGCCAGCTGGGGAAGATGCGTCACACAAAAGACCTGATGCGTGCGCGAAAGATTCCAAAGTTTGTGACCCACCACCATCCCCACGCGCCCGCCGATACCCTGGTCAATTTCATCGAAGATCAGGGAAGGCACTTCATCCGCCCGGGCCAATACATTTTTCAAACCAAGCATCAAACGTGAGGTCTCGCCGCCGGAGGCGATCTTCGCGAGCGGCTTGAGCCCCTCACCGGGGTTGGGCGCGATCAAAAACTCGACACGGTCAAACCCGTTTTGGTCGAAGGCGATACGTGTGCCGTCTGGCAGGGGCGCACCGTTCACATCAGGCCTGGTCTGGAAGTCCACACCAAACCGGGCAGACTGCATTTTTAGATCATTCAGTTCTGCTTCAATGCCTTTGCTCATGGTGAGCGCGGCGGATTTACGTTTTTCAGAAAGCAGGCCGCCCTGCCTGGCAATTTTCTCCAGCACCTTCGCTTCCTGCATTTCCAACTCATTAATACGGTCAGCGGCCCCGATGATGGTTTCAAGCTGTCTGCGGGCATCTGCGCCATAGGCGATCACAGCGGGAATGCTGCCGCCATATTTGCGCACCAGCGAATGGATCGCATCCAACCGATCTTCCACGACCTCCAAGCGTTTGGGATTAAATTCAATTTCTTCAAGGTAATCACGCAAGCCGTGAATTACATCCGAGACAGTGTCCAGCAGCAGGTCAGCCTGGCTTGCCAGCTCTGCCTGACCCGCATCAATTTTTGCAAGGGTGGCCACCGCCTGCGCGGCCTGGCCAAGCAAATCCGTGGCGGAGGGAGTTTCGGGTGAGCCTTCATCCAGCACAGCCAGCGCTTCCTGAGCGTTTTGCGCGAGCGATTCAGCATTGGCCAGACGGTCGCGTTCTTTTCGCAGTTCTTCATCTTCGCCTGCCTTTAACCTTGCTGATTCGATCTCATCCGCCTGGTAGGTAAGCAGTTCAACACGGCGGTCTGAATCAGATTGCGCCTTCCTCAGGTCGGTCAGCTCGCGGCGCAAGTTGAGCAGCGCGTGGTAGGTCTGGCGGTATTCACTGAGGGGCAACCCCACCTCGGCAAAGCGGTCAAGCAGCCCAAGGTGCGCGCGGGAATCAAGCAGGGATAAATGTTCCGCCTGCCCGTGGATGTCGATCAACAGCGCGCCCAATTCCTTCAACAAGCCGACATTCACCGTGCGCCCGTTGATGCGCGCCACACTGCGGCCCTCCTTGCGGACTTCACGCATAAGGGTGACATAATCGGGGTCATCCATCAATTCCTCGCGGTTGAGGATGAAATGCACGGCTTCCCTTTCGGTGCCGGTGAGATGGAAGACCGCTTCAACGAATGCGGCATCCGAATCAGTCCGGACAAAGGTCGTATCAGCCTTGCCGCCGATCAGCATAACCACCGCGTCAAGGATGATGGATTTCCCCGCGCCTGTTTCACCGGTAAGGATGATCAGACCCGAGTCAAAGCGCAGGTCAAGTTTGTCAATGATGGCGAAGTTTTGGATGTGAAGTTCGGTAAGCATGGGCTATTTGGATAATTGGATCCCGGACAGGCGGGTGTAGACGATCGGCACGGCAATCACGAGATAGATGACTTGAAAGAGGATCCCAAAGAGATTCATGGATAGCAACTGGAATATGGCGACGGGTAACGCGCCCACGACGACACCGGCAGCAATGGTCATAAACAGGTTTCTCGAGCGATGCCTGCGGGTCACCAAACGGACAGCTTCAGCAATTATCCCCCCGGCAACGGGCGCCCCTGCCGCGATCAGGAACCAGCCGAAGAATCCGATGCTGCCGATTAACGTAACGAGGAAAGCCGCCACCCCGGAAAGAAGCGCGGCGGTAATAAAGCCCGACGCATAATCGTACCATTCAGCGGTGTCAAAGGATTTTTGATGCGCTTTGACGCAATCCCGGCAAACATAACCCGTGGGGGTGCGAATGGAACAGGAGGCACACATGTAGCGGTCACAGCGTTTACAGCGCAGGCTGGTCTCGCGGGTGGGATGTGCAAAGCAATACGTTGCAGTTGAAGTGGTTTCTGGTTCTGTCATCGTGGGAATCCCAAAGAGTTTTCGTTCATATGCGCGGTTAGATTGCGGTAGAAGTAGCCTGGGTCGCCAAAGCGGACGAACTGCGCGGTGACATCGGCCACGGTCACATCCACATGATCTTCTTCCATTAACAGGATCGGCGGCTGCCCATCCACACTGAGAACGGCATTTTCGCTGTTAACAACGATCTTAACCGATGAGCCTTCAGATAAAACCACGGCGCGATCCACAGAGAGGTGCGGCGCAATGGGCACAAGCAGAATATTGCGCAGCTCCGGCGGCAGGATGGGCCCGCCCGCGGCGAGCGCGTATGCCGTGGAGCCTGTGGCAGTGGATGCGATCAACCCATCGGCAACATAACTGGTGAGCCGGCGTCCGTCTACCGAAGCGGTCAGGCGCACAGGCCGCAAGTTTTGTCCGCGGGCAACGACAACTTCATTCAAGGCGTTCGAGGTGCCGAGGCTTTCCCCGGAGCGCACATGTTCAGCACGCAGCATCATACGGTTTTCGATCCATGCTTCGCCGTTGAACAATTTTTCAAAGTACGCGCGCCATTCCTGGCGTTCAACCTGGATCAGGAACCCCAGCCTGCCGAGATTAACACCGAGGATGGGCACACCGCTGGGAGCGCACAAATGCCCGGCGCGCAGCACGCTGCCGTCGCCGCCCACCGCGATCAACATATCATATTCCCCGCTCTTTACGCGTTTGCGCAGGTCAACATCATACATGGAACCAAAAGGCGCATCCACACCCTTTCCCTTTAAGAAGGCGGACATTGCCTCCGCTTCTGAAAAGGCTTCGGGCATTTTCGGGTAAGCCGTAACAACAGGTCGTTTGGGCAGGAAGGGAATTTGCATGATGGGTAATTATAAAGGAAAGGATGAATTATGAAGGTTGAAGCTTAGCCGCGGGCCAGCCTGTTCCTACGCCAGGCTTTCATCGCAGGTTTGCCGATAGCCGCATTTGGCGCAGCGGCCGGCCTCTTCATGCGAGCGGGGAACATTTTTTTTGTGTTCATCACGCTTCATTTCCACAAGCAGGTCAACCAGGGCGGTCTCAAGTTCACGGGTGTAGTCTACGGCGAAATCACGGTTTTCATAGTGGATGATCCCATACGGTGGACGATTGTGATAGGTTTTTTCCACCAGCAGGCAATACGCGGCGAGTTGATAAATGTGTGAATCATAGGGTGCTTCGGGGGCGCGGCCTGATTTAACCTCCACCGGGATGATCAGTCCCTTTTGCTCGATGAGATAATCAGGTTTACCGGTCAATTCAAGCGCGGTGTAAAAAAGCGACTTCTCCACTTTGCCCCACCCGCGGGTATCAGCGTAAATAATACGCCCCCCGGGCAGGCCCGCTTCCTTCCACTGGGTTGAGGATTTGCGAAAGAAGAAGATGGCAAAGAGCAGCAGGGCAAGGGCAAGGTAAAGCATGGGGTTGGGAAAAATGGCGGGAGATTAAATATTTTCGGCGAGGCGAATGATCTTCTTCAGGCGGGTATAGTCCGATCCTGAAAGACCATCCTCTCTTTTTTTCAATGTTTTTATAAACTCGGTTTTGTTTTCTTCATTGACAGCCACCAGAATTTTCTCTGCGCGTTCCGGCACCTGCTTGTGGTAGCAGGACAATAAATGCTGGAGCAAATAAGGAAAAATGGACCTGCTGTATTCCGCATTTGCGGCGGCGGTGTATGCCAGGGTGATGATGGATTTATCGACATCCGGGTCTGGGCCCGCCCCGGTAACTTTTTTTATCTCGTCCAGATTCTTAAATATAAAATCGGGGTTGACTTTGGAAATTTCCGAGAGGGCGGTGATGGCTCCCAATACCATGTTTGGGTGTTTGCTTTTCAGGAATTTAATAAAGTCCGCGGCATAGGGCACAATCAGGTTCGGGTCCACCCTGCCCAGCTCATACATGACATTCATGCAGTCGCCGTGAATGTTCTTGTTATCGTTCCACATATTTTCGGCAATTTCCTGAATGCCCGTCAGGTCGTCACGCGCGGCAAGGTCACGCGCCAGGTCAAGGTTGGGTGTGCGGTCACGACGGGTTTGCAAATATCCAAGACGGTTTAACAGGTCAGACATGATTTAGCCTTTTTATTGAATGCGCAATTTTATAGCTGTGCTGTGCAGTAAGCCGTCAGCGCGAGGATCGCCGCGAGCAGCAGGATCATCCCGAGGGCGCGCAGCAGGCCGGCGGACAAGGTCTTGCGTCCGTGCTGACGATGAAGCTCCGTCCCGGCGGCAAGTTCGGCCCGGTTCTGCGATTCGACCCCGTCCTTTTGATAACGCCAGGCGCGGCGACAGTATAAATAACTTCCAATTTGTGAAGCACGGATGATGGCCACGGGCAGAGTATAGCACAAATTTTCTATTAAGGAGCGCGGG
>CAYLOW010000166.1:0-9614 GCA_964385315.1 uncultured Anaerolinea sp. | reverse complement strand
CAAACCGATCGGGGCTGTTCGCACGACCAGCCAGGCGGATGATCGTATTTTGAATTTATTGCTCAAGGAAGGTGAACTCCACCGCCTTGCAGTTCTGCATACCAATGCTGAACATCGCGCGCGAAAGCTGCTCAATGAAATGATGGCTCGCGTACCTCACCATGTACCGAGGGACATCCTGTTCGTGAATGTTACTGCTGTGATCGGTGCACATCTTGGGCCGAATGGGGTGGGTTTTGCGGCGGTGAGAAAGTAACAGCTTCCTCATGATAAAATAGTTTCCATGCAACCTTCTCTGGAAAAACTTAGAAAATTCTTTCGTCTCGAACACGAAAACAAATATGTAAATACCGCCATTATTGGCGGACTTGCCAAGATGCTTGATTTTTGGGAGGGCGAAGCGCGCGCCGATGGTGTTGCTGAAGAAGTGATCCAGGCTGTTGCGGCGCGCCTGCGCTCCTACGAAAAACTTAGCCCGGATGGACGGGCTGAGTCGCTTAAGGGACTATGGAAACGTATTGGCGAAACTTACCCCGAAGCAGGGCAAAAACTAAAGGCACTGACACAGCCTCCGGTTGGGAACCAGTCGCCCCGCCAGCCTAGACCTGCGCAAGAATCAACTCAAAGTGCAGAAATACCCCTGTTGCCCTCCCAGCGTCAGGAGAATCAGCCTCCGCAAAACCAACCAAAACCAAGGCAGGCAGCCCCGCCGCGTTCTGAATCTGTGCCTGGCGCGAAGACCAGTCAAACTCCCGCTGCGCTGAATGCAGAGCTCACTGTCCTGCAAGGCGTAGGTCCGCGCCATGCTGAAACACTGTCCAACCTGGGAATGAAAACTCTTGGTGACATGTTGTATTACTTCCCACGTCGTTATGAAGATTACAGCCAGCTCAAACCGATCAAAGCGCTTTTTTATGGTGACGTGGTGACTGTCCTCGGCACAATTCAAAGCGTGCATACCCGTCCCATTCGCGGAGGAAAATCGTCAATCGTTGAAGTTGTGATCAGTGATGGTACAGGGTCACTCCGCCTTTCGTATTTTAATCAACCGTGGCTTGCAAATCGTTTTAAACAGGGCGATGCCATAGCCGTCTCTGGCAAGGTTGATCAGTATTTGGGCCGCCTTATGATGAATGGCCCTGATTGGGAACCTGTTGATGTTGAAAACTTACACACCGCGCGAATTGTTCCCATTTATGCACTGACTGAAAAGATCGCGCAAAAGTGGCTGCGCAATATCATGAATCAAGTTGTGACGCATTGGGCTCCCGCCGTGGCAGATGCGCTGCCAGATACTATTCGTTTTGCGGCAAGGCTTGTTTCGCTCCCCGAAGCATTGATGCAGGTTCACTTTCCTGTTTCCCAGGATCGCCTCAAAGCTGCGCGTGAGCGGCTCGCCTTTGATGAAATCTTTTATTTGCAAATGGGTGTGCTGCGCCAGAAACGGGATTGGAAATCTGTAGAGGGACGCCGCTTCCCTGTCTCGACCGAATGGCTGGATGCGCGTACAACAAGCCTTCCTTATACTCTGACATCTGCGCAACAAAAATCGCTCGAAGAAATTCGCGCTGATCTCAACTCAGGCAAACCCATGAACAGACTCGTGCAAGGCGATGTTGGTTCGGGCAAGACCGTGGTCGCAGCTTTGGCTGCCTCCATTGTGGTCAGCGGCGGAGCACAAGCCGCAGTTATGGCACCAACTGCTATTTTGGCGGAGCAGCATTACCGTAACTTTACCAGTCTGCTGGCAGGCGAGGGCGGGACGATGCAGGAGGGTGAAATCCGTTTACTGGTGGGCTCCACACCTGATATCCGCAAGGAAGAGATCCGCCAGGGATTGCTGAATGGGTCGGTAAAACTTATCATCGGCACACATGCAGTTATCGAAGAAGATGTCCTATTCAAGGATCTCCAATTTATTGTAATTGACGAACAACACCGGTTTGGGGTGGAACAACGCAAGGAACTTCGCAGCAAGGGGACCAATCCACATTTGCTGGTGATGACCGCCACTCCCATTCCGCGCTCACTGGCATTGACCGTGTTCGGTGACCTCGACATTTCGGTCATTGATGAAATGCCTGTTGGGCGTCAGCCTGTCAGTACTCATGTCCTCCGTCCGCAGGAACGTGAGCGGGCGTTCACACTCATTCGTGGACAGATCAAAGATGGCAGGCAGGCATTTGTTGTTTATCCGCTAATCGATGAAAGTGAGAAGATCGAAGCCCGCGCCGCCGTGGATGATTTTGAAGTTTTGTCAAAGGAAATTTTCCCCAACCTTAAACTGGGTCTGCTCCATGGACGGATGAAGCCCGCTGAAAAAGACGAAGTGATGGCGAAGTTCCGTGACAGGGAATATGATATTCTTGTTTCCACGACTGTCGTTGAAGTTGGTGTGGATGTGCCAAACTCCACTGTGATGTTGATCGAAGGCGCCGACCGTTTTGGCCTGGCGCAGCTGCATCAACTGCGGGGGCGTGTGGGCCGTGGCGCGGAGCAATCCTATTGTCTGCTAATTCCCACCCATGAAGATGCTACTGAGAATGATCGGCTGCAGGCTATGGCGCAGACCAACAGCGGATTTGAATTGGCTGACCTTGATTTGAAGACCCGTGGCCCAGGCGAATTTTTAGGTACCCGCCAGGCAGGGTTTGCTTCGAGCTTGAAAATGGCAAGCATTACTGATGTACCTTTGATCGAAAAAGCACGTACCCAGGCGCAAACCCTGTTCGAGCGTGATCCATACCTGAAATTGCCTGAACATGCCCTGCTTGCAGAAGCCTTTGAAAGGTTCTGGGGTGAAGGAAAAGGGGACGTTTCGTAATCTTTTAGGGGTTGGGTCTCCCGGCCCCTATGTAAATTTGGAGAAACATGGTTCGAGCATTATTTCCAGGCACATTTGACCCGATTCATCTTGGGCACATTGACATAGCAACACGCGCATCGCGACTCTTTGATGAAGTGGTGATGGCTGTTTATGACAAGCCATTAAAGAATTTGATGTTTTCACCTGAGGAACGCATCTCATTGGTAAGGGAGGCATTTAAGGATACTCCCAAGATCATGGTTACTGGCTACAGCGGTCTGACGGTTGATTTTGCCCATCAGATCGGCGCACATGTTGTTGTGCGTGGTTTGCGTGTGTTTTCAGATTTTGAATTCGAATTCCGTATGGCGTTGGCAAACCAGCGCCTTGCAATTGATATTGAGACCATCGCGCTCATTACCGCAGAACAGCATACGTTTTTATCCTCATCCACCGTGCGCGAGATCGCCATGCTCAACGGTGATGTCTCCAGCATGGTTCCGCCACATGTAAATTCTGCGCTGCATTCGAAGGTAGTAAATATGGGAGAGCAATCCCTGCCGAATGCACTACGTGATTAATTTGTGCTAGAATTAGAATATATGTCCCTACCGGGAGAAAACCATGGATATCCTGCAACTCATTGACCGATTGGAAGAACTTTTCAACGATGCGAAAGCGGTGCCTTTCACGCACAACGTCGTGGTGGATGAAGACCGCATGTTGGAGCTGATTGACCAGATGCGTATCGCCATTCCTGAAGAGGTGAAGAAAGCCCAGCAAGTGATGGCCCAGCGTGATCGTGTGATGGCACAAGCGCAGGAGGAAGCAAACCGTACTTTACAACTTTCGCGCGATAAAGCCGAGCAAATGATCGAGAGGGATATCATTGTGCAGGAGGCGCAGCGCCGGGCAGAGCAGATCCTTAGTCAGGCTCGAAACGAAGCGGAAGTCACCCGGGTCGACGCGGATAATTATGTGGTGGATACGCTGATGCAGCTGCAGGATCAGATATCCAAGATGGGCAATCAGGTCTCAAATGGTATTCGTATGGTGCAGGAAGAACAAATGAAAAAGGGGTCAGGCTTATCTGAAAAAGAAACCAAATAAAAACAAAAACATCCTCATCAAAACGGTGAGGATGTTTTTGTTTACATTGGCCGTGCTCTATTCCTGTATTTGCAGTTTCAGCGCCGTTCCCTTTGCATAACTCAAATAGATAAAAACCCCCGCGCCCAAAAGCAACAATCCAATCCCAATCATCGTCATGGATGTATTGAAGGTATCCGCATAATTCACGCCGCCCCAAGTATGAGTGGAGCCCATTGTGTATTGAATGGTGATCGTGAACAGTCCCATTACAATAGCTGCCGTGCCGCCTGCTTTTGTGTTATCGCTGGCTTTGGCTTTTGTGAAGTCGACGCCCTGCCAGATGGCAGGAATTTTAAAGAGCAGAAAAATTGCAAGCGTGAAGATCGTAGTGTACACCACTGCATCCACAGGCATGGACTTGCCGCGCAACATGCGCGAAACATAGATGTGGAATCCGCCCACAACCAAACCTGCCGCCAAAGTCTTAATACTCATCAAATATGAGTCTGGCGCACCCCTCACGAGTTTGACTGTTGCCCAAACTCCCAAAACTCCGATGGCAATCCCTGTCAGCACGAAGAGGATGTACAGCCATTGAAAGGGGGCTAGTTTTGCCATGCTTTCATATTTGGCGGGGGCCAGTGCCGCACAGGTGGTGCCAATTCCGCCGAGCAGGGTGAATCCGCCCGTGATTGCCATCATTACGATGCCGATCAAACGTAGAAATTTTGCGAAGAAGCTGTTTGAAGTCACGTGAACCTCCGGGAATATAAAAAGTCATGCTAAAAACATGACCTGTGAAATTAGCCTTTCCATGCGGCAATTGCCAGCAGGATCCAACCGAGGATGAATGCCACCCCGCCAGCGGGAGTGATGTATCCCAGCCGCAGGCTGGTAAATGCCATAATATACAAACTTCCTGAAAAAAGCATAACCCCTGCAATGAACGACCAGCCCGCTGTATTCAATAAGACAGCCTGTGACGTCCAGCGGGTGAGTGCCCAAGCTACGACAAATAAAGCCAGCGCGTGATACATGTTATAGCGCGCGGCTTTTTCCATCCAACTGAGTTGATCTAAACTCATGAATTTGGCTGCACCATGCGCTGCGAATGAACCCATTGCCACTGAAATGGCGGCAAGGATTGCCCCAATGGAGAAAAAAGTGTCGGGCATGTTATTCCTTTTGGATTTGTGCATTTATAAAACCATGCTGAACTTTAAGCCGGCGAACCCGCAGTCCGATGCCGCCCAGCCGCCCGAACATGATTCCCATAATGGCACACATAATGAAGTCGGCGGCGGGAATGAATGGGGGAATGCGTCCCGCAATCAGTTTGGCAATCACCAGCAGCCAGATCAAAAAGAGATAGAAGCGGTCGAGAGAAAGAGTGACTGCCCCCAGCTCGAGATCTGCCTTCATGGGGACAATCAGACTCAGTAAAAAGCCCACTGGGATAAAAAGCGTGAAGAGAAGGGCAACCTGTCCCCAACTGAAATATCCGTTTGCAATATCGTGGAAGAAGTAGACCATAAATATCGCGGAAAACTGAACGAACAGAAAGGCGCGCAGCCAGATCTTAAATCGGCTCTTTTTCATCTCGCCACGCATGGATTTGAAGTACGTGAAAATATGTTTTTTATCCATATTTAAATCCTATTACAAAACATAGAGTCATCAAAAATAACAGACCGGGGAAAATCTTCAAGATGGCCTCTTTTGGGAGGATGGGTTTCCCCGCCTTAAGAAAGGAGAGAGCCAGCCCGCCAATTCCGATCAATGCGCCACCGGCGCCGACAAGGGAGAATAACGGCATGGTCACTTCCTGAACCGAGAGAATGATGGGCAGCAGAAAGATTGTGATACCTGCAATGCCGTGGACGATTGCCAGTACAATGGTGGGAATTTTTCCCGGGGTTGGGACGGCGCGGGTTAAAGTCACCGCAAGAAAACCAGCGATGGAGAATATCAGATATGGAGTTTGGAGTGAAGCGAGATGCTGCCATACCAGTCCCGCTGCAAGGCTGAGAGGGATGATCGTTGAAATGATCACTACTGCTGGCGTATCTAAAACCTCAAAACCCCAGATGATCAGTAGAATTCCGGCAACAAGCAGGACACCAAAAGCTATCGTGTAGGCGATGATGGGGATGGCAGAGAATCCATCTATTCCAACTGAGACTTGATAGGATGCAAGAATTGCAGTAAGCAGCAGGAGGATGCGAGCGAGGGGTGACATTTTCAATTACGTCACTTCCAGTACAACCAAGATCATTGCCGCCAGCATATAAATTGAGGCATATTTAAATAACCCAAAGTTAACACGCTCGGACGGTCTGAAGGTGATGGCAAATGCCAGGATGAGCAGCCCTGCAGAGAGCACACCAAGCAAACGGAAGAAACCCCAGTTCATGCCGATGCCGTAGCCAGCGATGATCATTGCTGCCGCGGCAAGCACAGAGGAGATAGCAATGGTGGCGCGGGTGGATTCCAGTCCGTAAGTTGAGGGGAAGGTCGGCACACAGGCAGCTTCGTAATCTTTTGCAAACTTCATGCTAAACGTCAGGGTATGGGTGGGTATCCAGAGCAGAACGCCAAGTGCCAGCATGATACCGATCCAATCGACCTGTCCGAGGCCGAGGGTACGCCCTGCGAGGATGGGCATGGCCCCTGAAATGCCGCCCCAGACGATGCTCCAGCAGGTGCGGCGTTTCAGCCACATACTGTAGACGGCAACATCAAAGAACAAACCCGCAAAAACGATGAGACCATAGAGGGCGTCCATTGCAATTGCCCAGCCAACTCCAATGACCGAGAGAAGCAGCCCTACTGTCAGGACTTCGTTCCCGGTCACCAATCCCGTCGAGGTAACGCGCTTTTGTGTGCGTCCCATTTTGGCATCGATATCGCGATCCCACCACATGTTGAGCATGGTGCTCCCGGCAATGGCCAGAAAAAGGCTGGCGGATGTTCCCAGGACGGTTGGAATACTAAATATAGGGCAGCGCGCACTCATATAGCCTGCCAGACCTGTTGCAAGCAGCAACCCTGATTGCAGGGGTTTGGTCAGCGACCAATAATATTTTATTTTGGATTGATGTTCGGCGGTTTTCGATCGAACGGTCATGCAATACTCCTGATCAATGGATAGGGATACCGGTAATTAAATTCGAGAGAGCTAGTATACCTGCCTATCTATTTCCCTGTCCACTTTTTTCTCAGCGTGCACAGCGAAAACCGACACCCGGGCTGAAGTAGGTGGGTGTGGCGTTGTTCCGAACCCAAAGGCGCAAGTCCATATCGTAAGTGTCTTTTGATCCGCCGCGCATAAAGCGATAGTGCATGCCTTCGAACACGTTCCCTGTCCATTGCCAGACATTGCCTGCCATATCGTACAACCCGTAAGGCGAAGCTGAATCCAGGCTTTGGTAATCGCCGTATTTCCGTCCATTGTAGAAGCCGACTGGGCTGGTACGTGAGCCGAAGGAACTCATTTCTTCAAACGGGTCGCGGCTTGAGTAGAAGTTGGCATTTTCGCGCAGGATTTCATCTCCCCACGGGAAGGGGCGGTCATCGGTGCCGCGCCCTGCTTTTTCCCATTCCATTTCGGTAGGCAGGCGGTTGTCATAGTATTTGCAGTAGCCCCACGCGCCGAACCATGTCACATCAGTCATCGGGTGATTTTCATAACCTGATTGAACGGAGAAGGTTGTTCCATCAAATTTGATTCTCTGTGATGGGTCTTTCAATGGGATGAATAACCAGTAGCCCGCTTTGATCTCTTCTTCATGCTTGACCGCGTGAAATTTATCGCCGGGATAAAAACCGACGATTTGGCCGCCTTTTGTTTTAACGTAACCAGCCGCAAGCGCCGAATTGAGGAAGTCTGCATATTGGGCAGTAGTTACGTCAGTGATCATGATTTCATAGGCATCGGTGGAAGCGATGTCCTTGTGTTGTCCGAAGTGGAATTCGCCAGCAGGAATCTGTGCCCAGGCATTTGAATCTATGTTGGTGTCAAAAGTAGGGATGGGTGCGTTCACATCTACGGGGGAGCACGATGCAAGGAGTGCCAATGTCATTGCGAGGGTGATAGCCCGAAATATTTTCCCATTAAAGGAGAGGTTGGTTCGTTTGGATGAGCGCCATTCCCGCAATGGCACGCTGCTCATTAGTTTCATTTCTTTACCTCCTGTGCGAGTTCGTGACCAAGTTCTTCCGTCCAGCGCCCTTTATTTTTGAACAGGTCGGTCAGGCGGTAGGCCAAGAGCACGGCAAGAATGACCAACAGCATGCCGAGTCCGAAATCTATGGTGTACATCAAGCCGTTGACCAGCGGTTGTTGTTCCGATTCAGAGATGAAGAGACGTTTCATTTCGAAGACCGTCACCGCACCGAAGGCGATGTCGGAAAGGATGATGATGCTCCAGCCATACCATTGGCGCAGCTTTCCTTTGAAGCCGTTCATATCACCATAATAGAGCAAAATGATGGTGGCGATGATGGCAGAGAGGACATGCCAGTGACCTGTCAATTCGATGCGTTCTTCACGTGCTGGCCAGACGCGGAATATCTGTTCAAGTCGGATCGCCATGAAAATCCCGATCCCACTGGTGGTGAAATTCATGAAAAGCATTTGCCAGGTCGGACCGAACTTGAGCGGGTCATGGACAAGCGCACTGAGTTTATTCACCAGGTTGGGTTTCTGAATGTGGTCTGTGCCATCCTTGATTAGTTTATCCCAATCCCAGATGAGCAGGAGAAGCGCCGCAACCATGGAGGGTGTTGCGCCGATGTAAATGACCATGTGGGCGATGGGTTCAAGTGGAGTGACCACGCCCCATACACCGAGGTTGAGCACAATGGTTCCCAGGATCATCAACGGCATGGAAAATTTGTGCAAAATACCCTTGAAGTTTAGCCAGCGCCCGATGATGAGCGTGATCATAACTCCGATCAACGCCAGCATGATGTGCAAGTGACCAATGACCGAATATTCCATTGTGGTCTTTTCGGGCAGGCGGATGATGTTTTCTGCCAGGAAGGTTTCAAATCCATTGCCGAAGAACGAGCCGGGAATTGCACCAAATAATGCCGACAGCACGGTGGTGACAGCGGTGGCAAAGAACGCTACGCGTTCCAGGTCCACACCTTTTTTGGTGTGAGCGTATTCTTTATCGGTGACGTAATATTCAGCGTTCCAGGGCCAGAGGGCAATGACCAGCAAAATACCGGCAAAGAAGATCAATGACAGACCAAAGATGTAGACTCCGTGAAGCGCCCAGTTGTGGCCAAAATAAGCGAAACCCATGCCGAATATCATAGTCAGGATGTAACCGATGGTGATTATGGCATTGATGGCGGTCTTGAAGAATGTTTTCATTTTCAACAAGCCGGTTACCATATAGGTTTCAATGGCAACAACTGCCATGGCGATTGAGTGATATAAAATGATGATGCGTCCTTCACGCTCAGCCTGAACAATGTTCATGCCGAGGAGTTTGATCACCACCTCGCGAACGCCCATTTCAGCCATCGGGCCTGATAACATGCCCCAAATGGCGGTTTCAATGCCGATCATAGTAATTGCCACAAGGATCAGACCCTTGGTGGAATTGAAGAGGTAGTGGAAACGGTCTTTGATAAATTGCATAAGAATTACTCCTGAATTGAGCCTGCCTAAAAATACCATAAATCAGGCTGTAAGTCTTTCTGG
>CAYLOW010000165.1:0-9637 GCA_964385315.1 uncultured Anaerolinea sp. | reverse complement strand
CGGCACGTGAAATGATGACCTTGCGTGATGCCATGGATCGCCTCTTTGACGATGCCTTCACCCACCCGCTCCACATGGTTGACGGTCAATTGTCCATGCCCGCTGTGGATATGTACCAGACCGATAATGAGATCGTGGTCAAAGCCGCTGTGCCCGGGTTCAAGGCGGATGATGTGCAGATCAATGTCACTGGTGAGCTCCTCACCATCAAGGGCGAGGCCCGGGAGAAGGAGGAAGTGAACGAGAAGACATATCATCTTCGTGAGCGGCGCTGGGGCGGGTTTGAACGCACACTTGCCCTGCCCACAGACGTGATAGCTGACAAAGCCAGGGCTGAGTTCGAGAAAGGTGTTCTCATCATCACCCTTCCCAAAGCAGAGGAAGTCCGTCCCAAGACCATCAGCATAAAAACCAAATAATGCAGTAATGCCAAAAAGGGGTCGAGCCGGATGGTTCGGATCCTTTTTGATTTAAAGAGATTCGCATTATTTCCTGGGTATAGAATAATCGTTCGTTCAACTGGGAGTATGATTGGGGAAAGGAGACTCACCCCATGCCCGGATCATTATCCTCTCTGCATGTTAATTCCGCCCGGATGCTTGCTTCGTTTTCCACCCTGTCCTTGATCGGAGCAACGCAGGATGGCGGTGTGAGCCGTATCAGTTTAAGCGAATCGCATCTTGCCGCACGGGATTGGTTCCGCAGTGAGATCGAAAAAGCCGGGTTTGAATTTCACATGGACGGCGCGGGGAACCATTCCGCTATTCTTCCGGTTACTGATAATACAAAGGTGGCCGCTTCGTCCCCCGCCAAGACGCGTACTCTTTTGCTGGGTTCGCATCTTGACTCTGTCCCAAATGGCGGGCGGTTTGATGGCGCTTTAGGCGTGGTGGCTGCGCTTGAGGTATTGAGGACCATCAAGGAAAACGGGATCAGCCTCAAGGTCAATTTGGAAGCGATCGATTTCACCGATGAAGAAGGTACGCTTGTCGGTCTGCTTGGGAGTTCGGCGTTGGCGGGCCGCCTTCATTCGGACGCGTTGAAAAATCCACGTGGCGGACATCAAAAATTACTCGAAGGCATGAAGCGCGCAGGGCTGTCCGAACAGGGGATCTTCACCGCTGTCCGTCCGAAGGAATCGCTGGCGGGATATTTGGAACTGCATATTGAACAGGGCAAGCGGCTGGAGAGGATGGGGATCAACATCGGCATTGTGTCTGCCATTGTGGGCATTCGCTCATACCGTTTAAGCTTTATCGGCCGGGCGGACCACGCCGGTTCGACCTTGATGGGCGACCGCGCGGATGCTTCGTTGGGTGCGAGTGCCTTCACCCTTGCCGCGCGTGAGATCGTGATGAAAGAATTTCCGGATTGTGTTGTCAATGTCGGCAGCATGGATTTTGCTCCCGGCGCATTCAATATTGTCCCGGAAAGGGTTGACCTTTCGCTGGAGTTCCGTTCGCCCGACGAGGATCAGTTTTGGAAATTGGACGCGGCGTTAATGAGGTGCGCAGAGGAGCAGGCTGCAGGCTTTGGTTTGGAGTTGAAAACTGCATGTTTTGAAAAGCATGTGCCAAATTTAATGAGTACAGAACTGCAAAAAGCTTTTGCAGATTCCTGCGCTGACCTGCAGTTGACACACACCTCCCTTGCCTCCGGCGCGATACACGACGGGCAATCATTTGATGGACTTTGCCCGATTGGTATGATCTTTGTCCCTTCGGTGAATGGGGCCAGTCATGCACCGCGCGAATTCACCAGATGGGATGACTGCGTAAACGGCGCAAATGTTTTACTGCAAACCGTGTTAAAACTGGCCTTGTAAGCGTATGTATTAAAAATGCCCTCAATGTATCCCTGCAGGGTAAAATAATAACCATCTGAAAGACAGGCTCCCATGAAAAATTTTGACCAGAAATATAATAATATCCCCAAGACTGAAATTCATTGTCATCTTGAAGGCTCGATACGCACGCAGACCATCATCGATATCGCGCGCGAATATAATTTGAAATTGCCCACCTATGCAGTCAGCGAGTTGGACAGGCGTGTAAAAGTATTCCATCAACTGCGTGACCTGCAGGCGGTTCTGGATGCTTTTGCCATTTTTCAAAACAGCATCGCCTCACCTGCGGCCGTGGAGCGCATTGCATGGGAGCTGTTCGAGGATTCTGCTTATCAGAACATAAAATTGTTCGAAGTCCGCTTTTCGCCCGATTGGGCGTTTCATAAGCATAATCTCGATTGGGACAGATCGCTGGCGGCGATCCTGCGGGCAAAGGCGCGTGCTGAAAAAGAATTTGACATGGCGATCGGACTGATCGCGATTTCCTCGCGCGGCATGGGCGCAGACTCTTGTGTTAAAACAGTGGATTGGGCGATCCGAAATCGGCAGCACATCCAGGCCGTTGACCTTGCCGACGGGGAACAACTGTACCCAATGAACGATTTTGTTAAGCCGATCTTGAAGGCGAAAGATGCGGGGTTAAAGGTGACCATCCACTCTGGTGAAGACACGCCTGCCTCGGCGGTTTGGGATACCATCCACGCTTTTCAACCTGACCGCATCGGGCATGGGATCCACTGTATCGAAGATATGAAGGTGGTCGAGCTGATCAAGGAGCGGGGCATCACACTTGAGGTCAACCCCTGGAGTAACTACCTGACCAATTCTGTAAAGACCATTGAGGCGCATCCGCTTAAGAAGTTGTTCGATCTAGGTGTGCGCGTGACCATCAACTCTGATGATCCTGAAGTATTGGAGACTAACGTTAACAACGAGTACCGCATTGCTCACGAAGTTTTGGGTATGAGCCTGGAAGATATCGCAGCCTGCAACCGGTACGCATTTGAATCTTCATTTATTGAGCAATCTGCCAAACAAAGAGTTTGGGATAAGTACTTCGATCCCGCGTCTTGATATTGCCCGTGAGGTATGCTCTTCGCCGCCGTGCATATGCATCTGGCACCTAGCGCGTAATTAACCTCTATCACATCCCATCAAATTATGTAATAATACAGTTGCTGCATGTATCTTCGTGAACGTGACGGCATATTCCAAATTTAGAACGCAGGGCGCAAGGTTTCACTTGGGGGTGTGCGCAGGCGGACTCTACCTTAATCGGAGGGTACCATGTCAACAGTTTCACCCGTCTCAACCGGCACGTTACAACGCAAAAAAGTGACGACGCTTACGTTCCGCCAAAAGAAGGAACGCGGCGAACCGATCACCATGCTTACAGCCTATGACTATCCCACTGCGATGGCGATGGACAAGGCTGGTATTGATTCCATTCTTGTCGGTGATTCACTGGCGATGGTGGTGTTGGGCTACGAAAACACCTTATCCGTTACCATGGATGAAATGCTGCACCATGCGCGCGCAGTCTCACGCGGCGCAAAAAGCGCACTGCTGATCGGCGATATGCCTTTCATGTCCTATCAGGTCTCTGCCGAGGATGCGCTTCGTAACGCGGGGCGCTTCCTGCAGCAGGCCGGCATGGATGCGGTCAAACTCGAAGGCGGGCGTGAGCGTGCCGATGCGGTGCGCAAGATCACGGGCGCGGGCATACCCGTCATGGGCCACCTCGGCCTCACCCCGCAATCGGTCAATCAACTTGGCGGATTTCGCGCACAGGGCAAAACCGCATCCGCGGCGAAGCTTATTTTGGAAGATGCGCAAATCCTTGAAGAAGCCGGTGCGTTCAGCCTCGTACTTGAATCTGTCCCCGCGCGCCTGGCGGAATTCATTTCCAAACAGATATCCATTCCAACCATCGGTATCGGAGCGGGCGCGGGCTGTGATGGTCAAGTGCTTGTCACGCATGACCTGCTCGGACTTTTTGACCGTTTCACACCCAGATTCGTCAAGCAGTATGCAAACTTCCACGCGGAGATGAACAAGGCAGTTTCAGAATACATTGATGACGTTGAAACAAAATGCTTCCCCGCCGTTGAGCATACCGTTGATATGACAGATGATGAGTGGAGTCGGTTTCAGGAAGAAGTGAAAACATAAATTCATTCGATTGCCTGTAGCAATGGCATACAAAAGGTAAAAAATGAGACAGGATATTTTATTAGTAGGTACTGGTGCATTGGCAACGTTATTCGCGGCGCGCTTGGGCGCGGGGGGATATTCCGTCTCGATGCTGGGTACGTGGAAGCAGGGTCTTGATGCCTTAAAGGGAAAAGGTGCGCGCATCGTGGATGCGGATGGAAACGAACACGTATATAAAGTCCATGCGACGGATGATCCGGGTGAGGTGAGCGGGGCAAAATTTGCCATTGTGTTGGTCAAGTCGTGGCAGACGGAGCGCGCAGCGCATCAACTCAAACAACTGCTCGCGGGCGATGGACATGTACTCACCCTGCAAAATGGACTTGGAAACCGTGAAACGCTGGCGCGCGATCTTGGAAAAGGCAGGGTTTCCCTGGGTGTGACCACTACCGGGGCAACCCTGCTAGCCCCGGGCCAGGTGCGGACAGGCGGGGAGGGGATCATCTCCATCGAACAGACACAGGGCCTCGCTCCGCTCGAAGCCGCTTTGCGTTCATCCAATTTCAATTTGGAGATCGTGGAGAATGCCCAATCGCTGATTTGGGGTAAGCTGGTCATCAACTCGGCGATCAATCCCCTGACTGCCTTGCTGCGTGTTCCCAATGGTGAGCTGCTGGCGCGGCCGATCGTGAGAAAAATAATGGCATCCCTGGCGCGTGAGACTGCAGAAGTTGCCGCTGCCGAGCATGTCCATTTGCCCTTCAGCAACCCTGTTAGCGCGACGGAAGATGTGGCGCGCAAGACCGCCGGGAATCACTCATCCATGTTCCAGGATGTGCGCCGCGGCGCGCCGACCGAAATTGATGCCATCTGCGGCGCAGTCACCAAACGTGCCGAGTTCCACGGAATCGATACGCCTTACAACCGGACCTGCTGGCGATTGGTGCGGGCATTGTAACCAGTCTTATCCCAGAGTCTCCATTACAGTTGGAATCAAACATCCGTGTTATACCTGTAAAGTCCGCAAGGCTTGGCAGATATAACACGGTAATTCTTAATCCGCATACGAACATACCCTAATCAAAGCCCTGCGCCAATAGATTAGTAATGACTAAACATTTGCCATTAATCACTACCGTTTGCGAATCTCTGTGGTAAAACAAATTAAGAAAGGAATAATAAGCCAATGACCCAACGCAAATATACCAACCGCCGTTACCTTGACGCCCTCGAAAAGAAAGTCCTCGTATTCGATGGCGCGATGGGAACGAGCCTGCAAAACCAAAACCTGACCTCTGAAAATTTTGGCGGTGAGAAATACAACGGGTGTAATGACTATCTTGTCATCTCGGATCCTGAAGCCGTGGAGAAAGTTCATCGCTCCTTTCTCGAAGTCGGTGTGGACGTGCTTGAAACAGACACCTTCCGCTCCAACCGGCTGACGATGACGGAATATGGTTTGCAGGATCGGATCAATGAGATCAATGTGGCGGCCGCATCCCTTGCCAGAGGTCTTGCAGATGAATACGCGTCACGCACCGGGCAGCAAAGATTCGTCGCCGGTTCCATCGGACCTTCCGGAAAACTTCCATCCACCAACGACCCCGAACTATCAAATGTCAAATACGACGAGCTGATCGATATTTTCCGCGAACAGGCTGTTGGCCTCATTCAAGGCGGGGTGGACCTGCTGCTGATCGAAACCTCGCAGGATATCCTGGAAGTCAAAGCGGCCATCACGGGCATTCAAAAAGCCTTCGCAGAGACTCAAGTTTGGCTGCCGATCCAGGCCCAGGTCACCCTTGACACGACGGGTCGTATGTTGCTCGGGACCGACATCAACGCGTCGCTTACGATCCTTGAAGGCATGGGCATTGATGTCATCGGGCTCAACTGTTCCACGGGACCCGAACACATGCGCGAACCGATCCGCTTCCTCGGGGAAAATTCCACCCTGCCTGTTTCATGCATTCCCAACGCGGGCCTTCCCCTCAATGTGGATGGGCAGGCGGTCTATCCGCTTGAACCTGAGCCGTTTGCGAATGATATGTACGAGTTCGTGGCCAAGCACAATATTTCGGTCGTGGGCGGGTGCTGCGGCACGACCCCTGCGCACCTCAAACTGCTTGTTGAAAAATTGAACCATTATCCCGGTCCAAGCCGTCCGTCTTCCTCTGTTGGCCGCCTGTCTTCCGCCATGTCGGCAATTGCCATGCGGCAGGAACCCGCCCCAACCCTGCTGGGTGAGCGCTGCAATGCGCAGGGGTCACGCAAGTTTAAGCGCCTTCTGCTTGAGGAGGATTACGACGGCATTTTGGACATTGCGCGTGAACAGGTGGCGGGCGGAGCACACGCATTGGATATCTCCGTGGCTGTTACCGAACGTGCTGACGAAGGCGAGCAGATGCGCAAGGTGGTCAAGAAATTGCAAATGGGCGTGGATGTTCCGCTTGTGATCGACAGTACCGAGGTCGATGTGCTGGAGATCGCTTTGCAAACCGCTCCCGGGCGCTGCTTGATCAACTCCACCCATCTTGAATCAGGCCGCGAAAAAGCCGATAAGATCTTTAATCTCGCCAAAAAATATAACGCGGCTGTCATAGCCCTGACGATCGATGAGAGTGGCATGGCAAAGACCGCGCAGCGCAAGCTTGAAGTGGCGCAGCGCATTTATGATATCGCAGTCAACGACCACGGGCTCAAACCCGAAGACCTGGTCTTTGATGACCTGACCTTTACCCTCGCGACCGGCGATGTCGAATTTGTGGACTCTGCCAAGGAAACCATCGAAGGTATCCGACTCATCAAGAAGAATTTGCCAGGTGTGATGACCTCACTGGGTGTGAGTAATTTATCCTTTGGTCTAGCTCCGCAGGCCCGCCCGCCATTGAAT
Organism: uncultured Anaerolinea sp.; assembly: GCA_964385315.1. Classification (GTDB taxonomy): domain Bacteria; phylum Chloroflexota; class Anaerolineae; order Anaerolineales; family Villigracilaceae; genus Villigracilis. Next base: position 2,744 of record CAYLOW010000165.1, on the reverse strand, counting down.
TCGGTCATGCTTTATTACTGTGTACTGGCAGGCCTGGACATGGCGATTGTTAATGCGGCGCACGTCAAGCCCTACGCCGAAATTGATACGGAAGAACGCAATTTGTGCGAGGATCTGATCTTTAATCGCCGCGCAGACGCGCTCCAGCTTTTCATTGAACATTTTGAAACGGTCACTGTTTCAACCGAGTCCACGGTCGCCGACCCCATGGAAGGGATGACCCCCGAAGAAAGACTGCACTGGAAGATCGTTCATCGTCACAAGGACGGCGTCGAAGCGGATATTGACGAGATCATCAACCGTGTGCCAGGTGCGGCACGCAGTGCACAGCACGAGACCGCCGTGCATACCCTTAACACGGTTCTCCTGCCCGCCATGAAGGAAGTCGGTGATAAATTTGGTGCGGGCGAGTTGATCCTGCCGTTCGTGCTGCAATCCGCCGAGACGATGAAGAAGACCGTCTCGCACCTTGAGAATTATCTTGAAAAAGTGGAAGGTGTCACCAAGGGGACGGTGGTGATCGCCACCGTGTATGGTGATGTGCATGATATCGGCAAGAACCTTGTCAAAACCATCCTCGCCAATAACGGCTACACCGTGATCGATCTTGGCAAGCAGGTCCCGGCGGAGACGATCATCACCAAGGCCGTCGAAGCGCAGGCCACCGCGATCGGTCTGTCGGCCTTGCTGGTATCCACCTCCAAGCAAATGCCGCTGATCGTCAACGAAATGCACCGCCGCGGACACAAGATCCCCATCCTCATCGGCGGGGCGGCGATCAACCGCCGCTTTGGGCGTCGTATTCTTTTCGCGGAAGACGGAAACCCCTACGAACCCGGAGTCTTCTATTGCAAGGATGCCTTCGAAGGTCTTGATACCATGGATTCGTTGATCGACCCAAAGCGCAAGCCCGACATGCTGGAGCAGCTCCGCAAGGATGCGGATATGGAGATGGGACGCGCGGCGAGGCCTGTTGAACGTTCAACGCCGGAGTTTCAACATTCAAATATCGTGCCAGCCCCGATCGCTCTCCCTTCAAAATTTGGCCAGAGGATCGTCAGGGACATGCCGCTTGAAATGGTGCTCAAGCATCTTAATATCAATGAGCTGTACCGGCTTTCATGGGGCGCGAAGAACACCCATGGCAGGGAATGGGAGAAGATGAAGAAAGAATTCGATGACAGGTTGCAAAAGATGACCAGGGATGCACTCAAAGATGGTTGGCTCAAACCACAGGCTGTGTATGGTTATTTCCCATGTCAGTCTTTGGGTGATGAGTTGATCGTCTATGATCCGGATACGATCCATGGCGGCAGGCCTGAAGAGTTGACCCGTCTCACTTGTCCGCGCCAGCCTTATGACGATCACCTTGCGCTGTCAGATTATTTTGCTTCGAAAGGATCAGGGACAATGGACGTAGCCGCATTCCAGGTGGTAACGGTCGGTCTTGAGGCCACCGAGAAATTTGAAAAAATGCAGGCCGCCAACGATTACACAGAGGCTTACTTTACGCATGGACTTGCCGTCCAAACTGCCGAGGCAACGGCCAATTACCTGCACGAACATATCCGCCGTGAACTTGGTTTGGCGGAAGGACAGGGCAAACGCTATTCATGGGGCTACCCCGCCATACCCGATCTGGATGACCACTTCAAGGTCTTTAAGCTGCTTCCCGCCGTGGAAACTGATCTTGGCATGAGCCTGTCTGTGTCGGGTCAGCTCATCCCCGAGCAATCGACTGCCGCGATCATTGTGCATCATTCCCAGGCGAAATATTACTCGGTGGGTGAGTCGCGGGTTGAACAGTTAATGAAATAATTGTTACTCCAGCCTCCCGGTAATTGGATTTACCAGCAGACTTTCCAATGCGCATATGCTTTATCTGCGCTACAATCGTGCTATCTATGAACCCATTTACTGAATCAATGTTCGTCCTGTTTGCCATCCTGACCCTTGGTTCGTGGATCGGCCAATGGTCGTGGCGCGGCATCTCGTTGGGAACAGCGGGTGTGTTGTTCGCCGCGCTGGTCTTTGGTCACTTTGGACTGAAGGTACCAAAGGAAGTGATGGATTTTGGTTTGATCCTGTTCGTCTACGCTGTCGGGTTGACGGCGGGACCCAGTTTTTTTCGCACTTTTCGCCGGCGGGGGATGCAGTTCGTTGTTCTCGCGCTGGTTATTGTCGGCAGCGGCGCAATCCTCACCGCCTTGATCGCTTTTCTGCTTAAATTATCGCCTGCACTTGCCGCGGGACTCTACACAGGTGCACTGACCTGCACCCCGGCACTTGCCGCTGTGCTGGATGCGCTACATCGCATCTCCCCCGCGGACGCGCCGCTTGCTTCAGTCGGATACGGCATTGCCTATCCTTTCAGCATGATCAGCATGGTCTTGCTGATCCAGTTCCTGCCGGCCCTGCTCAAGCGTCCCGTAAAAACCGAGGAGCAGAAATGGCTGGCAGAAAAAGCCATTGAGATACCCGGGCTGGTCGCACTCCAATTCCGTGTCACCAATCCCAACTGCGAGGGACGCACTGTGGCCGAGGTCAATCCGAGGCGGCTGGCACAGGTCAATCTCTCGCGCATCAAGCATGGCGAGCGGGTCTTTGCCGCAACCCCCGAATCCATCTTGCATCTCGGCGATGTAGTGATGGCCGTCGGTCAGGCTGATGAACTAGACAAGATGACCCTGCTGCTCGGTGAGCAAACCGATGAGCGCATGGATGTCAACGCCGAGGTCTTGAGC
>CAYLOW010000164.1:0-9637 GCA_964385315.1 uncultured Anaerolinea sp. | reverse complement strand
GCAGAGTTGGTTGCCACGGAGGCAATTTCTTCGCGGGTGTCGATCTTGGTGGAGTTTTTCTTGAGTTCGGTCACGATGGTCTCGGTGGCAAGTTCAATGCCGCGCTTGAGGAGCATCGGGTTGTAACCGGCTTCAAGGGCTTTCAAGCCTTCGGTCACGATGGCGTATGCCAGAACGGTGGAGGTGGTTGTACCGTCACCGGCAATATCATTTGTCTTCTGGGCGGCTTCCTTGAGGAGCTGGGCACCCATGTTCTCAAACGGGTCTTCGAGTTCAATTTCCTTGGCAACGGATACGCCGTCGTGTGTAATGGTGGGGGAACCGAATTTGCGGTCAATGGCAACATTGCGGCCTTTGGGTCCGAGTGTTGCGGAAACAGCGTTCGCAACAACAGTCATGCCGTTCTTAAGTTTGCGGCGGGCATCTTCTGAAAATACAATTTGTTTAGCAGCCATAGTAATACTTCCTTAATTTTTTTATAGTGTTGGATTAACCGACAATGCCGAGAAGATCACTCTCGCGCATGATGAGCAATTTCTTGCCATCCATTTTGACTTCGGTGCCTGAATATTTGGCGAAAAGCACAATATCGCCGACTTTTACATCCATGGCAACTCGCTCACCTTTTTCATTGCGCTCGCCGGGTCCGGCAGCTAAGACTTTCCCTTGCTGGGGTTTTTCTTTCGCAGTTTCGGGCAGAACGATTCCGCCTGCGGTGATTTCTTCCTGCTCAACTGCTTCGATGAGCACGCGCGCGCCCAAGGGTTTGAATGTTACTTTTGCCATTTCTTTTCTCCTAGGATTTTTTATTTTATATAATCTCAAAGTTTTAGCACTCAGCAACTTAGAGTGCTAAATTCAATATTACCTAGTTAAATGGGCAAAGTCAAGGTGATTATATAAATTCTTACAAAACTCTGATGAAATTCCCCTCAGAATTGCAGGATTGGCGGTGATGGGATTGGTATCTATGGCGCCGCTGCCGGCGTTCCATCTGGAAGGACGGATTTTGTGGCATTTACTTCAAGGGTTGGCGTTGCGTTAGTGTCGGGAGCAAAATTGCAGATATTACGCACTACGACTATGTCAGCGGCGATATTGGGGTCCTGGTCAAATTCTGAGGCTTCGATCTCTGACGCGATCGCCAATGCCTCTGCACAATAACTTTTCTTTGGGGTGCTCAACGCTGCCAGCTCGGAGGCGTAAATATCGTAGTAATAGATGGTGCTGGCAGAAAGCGGGAGGCCGGTCACTTCGGAGGGTACATCGTTTGGACCACAGTCACCGCGAGCCGAACATGATTCTTCGGCGGTGCATCCGCGTACCGCACACCCAAGCGCAAGGATGCCTGTCTCATAATTTCGGTTCTTGTGATAAAGCACGCCAAGCTCGCCATAGAAAACAGGGTTGTCAGGTTGGAACTCGATTGTCTTTTGCACATTGCGAATTGCGATGAAAAATTGCCCCATTTGTGAATAGGTCTTTGCAATGGATAGATACGGCACAGGATCAAAAACTTTTAATTGTTCGTTGATGCGCGCTGTTTGTGCAAAATACTCCAGTGATTTTTCGTATAGTTGTGTTTGGACTGTTTCATTGGGGCTGTCGAATGCGAGACGGCGGTAATTCGCACCTGCACGCAGGTACAGGAAGGTCAGGTTGGGAGAAATCGCTATGGCGCGATCATAGGCCTCAATCGCAAGTGTGTACTGGCCCAATGACTCAAGCACGTAGGCATGGACACGATGGACATCCATCAGAGATGAGTCGCGATCCAAAGCCTGTTGAATATATTGTTCAGCCTGTGACCATTTTTGCTGGTCAACCAGAATTTCGGCGTAAAATGCCAGCGCGAGGGTGTTTGTGTTATCCAATTGCAGAGCACGTACGGCTTCCTGTTCGGCTTGGGTCAGAAATTTTTGGGCTTCGCGTGCATCCACCAAGGTTGGGTTGGCGTTCCAGTCCAGGGTAAAAGCATAGATTGAATGGGTAAAACTGTTGTCGGGTGCAAGTTCCACCGCCTGCTCGGCAGATACCAACGCTTCTTGAAGACGTGCTTTTATGGTCTCATCCTTTACGAGCATGGCGGAGGAGTAGATTTGAATGCGCGCAAGCTGTGCCAATAAATCTGCGTTGGTGGGGTCAACCTTTGTGGCTTCACGATAGGCAGTGATTGCGTCCTCTAATTTGCCTGCTGTGAATTGCGCGTCGCCTTCGAGGGCGTAGGACGCGGCAAAACGCGTGGGGGTGGGTGTAGGCTGGAAAAGAGGTTTGATGTCACCGCTGTTCACAGAGCGAATAAGCCAAACACCCCCGAGGATCAAGGTGATCCAGAAGAACATGCGGTAGACATTGGGTTCGTCGCGTCGGCGAAACAATCCGCGTTTTTGATAGATGTTCATGGGGCTGCTGGAGTCCCGGATGGAGCAGGAATGGTTTCCAGCGGGGCCACGGTTGGTACGGGTGTGGAATCAAGGTTCTGCTGGCAGCGGGCAATGATTGCATTCGCGTTTTCCTGGGCAAGTTCATCGGCGGGGATACGTTCCAGGATGGTCCGGGCCACTTGCAAGGCCTGGCCGCATTGATTCAATCGTGAAAGCGCAAGTCCATAAGTGGCATAATATTCTGCAGTACGTGAATCATTTGGCACCAGGTTAATGGGCTCGATTTTTGTTCCGTCCTCTGTTACACCGCCATTGACCACATAGCCAAGTTCGGTAATGGCTTCAGTCCAATAGGAATTGCGATAATACATCACGCCAAGATTGCCGCGCAGACTGGCGCTGGCAGGGTTATTATCTTTTGCAGATTCGGCATATTGCATGGCTTTTGCATACTCACCGATGGTCGCATAGGTGCGGGAAATAAAAAGGTCTGGTGTGGGGTCTTCTGGGTTGAGTGCATTGGCGCGTGTGAATTCTTCGACGGCTTTATCATAAATACCGAGTGTTCGATAATTGCGTCCGAGGGCAAGATGCAGGTCGGCGATATTTGTATTGACGGCGATTGCCGCCTCATACTCACGGATGGCTTCTTCGTAGTTGCCAGTGGCTTCAAGAACATAGCCGCGTGCGCGATGCGTTTCCAATGCATCCGGCGCGAGTGCAATGGCCACCTTTGATTCTTCGATGGCTTTTTCGATGGCGCCAACAACACCCGTTCCGCTGTAAAAAGAGTCAACCAGGATCTCTGCATAGTAAGCGTGAGCAAGCGCGTTGTTGGGGTCCAGTTCCAGCGCGCGTTTGATACTGGCTTCGGCTTCGAGGGATTGATCCTGAAAATCCAATGCCCAGGCGCGCACAGCATGAGCGTTGGAGTTGTTGTTGTTGAGCAAAATGGCAGATTCAGCGCTTTCCTGCGCATCCTTGTACAAACCTGCGAAAACCTGTGTGCGAGCCAGGGCTACGTAGACAGCGGGGTCTTCAGGGAACGAGATAATGGATTGTTTGTAGGAATCAATGGCGGGAACGAGTTTGCCCAGCTTAAAATACCCCTCGGCCTCGGTAACAAATGACTCAGCTGAGCGGGTCGGGGTGGGAGTGGGGACTCCCAATTGGGGTTGATTTGGAAGTATGAATCGATTGATGTACGCGCCGGCCAGCACAAGCAAGGACAGCAAAATAATACGAAACCAGTTGGGTCTCGTCCGGCGGCGATTCATACTCCATTTACTTCCTTTGAGATACATGCAATCATATTACCATTTTTGATAAAGCACAGTCAAGCAAAGGTTTTGATCTCTTATGCGATTTTAAGAGAGTAAAAATAAAAACCTGTTTTGATGTATCATCATTGGATGGGCAAATCCATATAGCCAGCCGGTAAGCTGCTTTTGGTTTTTCCACGGCTGGATGTATAGATTGGGTACGCCACGGGATTTTGCCGCCCCAAATTAATTTATTCCATAATCTGCTTGGTATGATTTTTAGCATGCTATCATGTTGTTCTGACTCATGGATGTAAATGAGATTATGCGGCGAGCCCCAAATATCTTTTAATTAAGGAAGATACATGACCACATATTTCATCACTGGCGGGTTCGGTTTCCTCGGACAATATATAGTACAGGCGATCCATGATTTTGATCTGCAAGGGGAACTGCGAGTTTTGACACGCACTCAACGCACAACATTTTTAGACCTAAAAAATTTGGAACGTGTGAAATGGGTCAGCGGTGAATTGACCCGGCCAGAATCTTATGCCCGGCATCTCGAAGGTGTGGACACGGTCATTCATAATGCTGCAATGGTTTCCTTTATTAAATCGGATGCCCAAAAGGTGTTTGATGCCAATGTGATCGGTACGCGCAACCTTATCCATGCTGCGCGTGATGCTGGGTGCAGGAATTTCATCTTTATCAGCTCCATCTCTGCATTGGATTTTCGTCCGCCGCAAATGACAGACGAGACTTTCTATCCCGATATGGATTATAAAAAGAAATATGATGTTTACGGTTATACAAAACGTTTGAGTGAGATTGAATTGGGTGAAATGAAGAACGGCATGCGAGTCGTCATTCTCAACCCAAGCGTGATCATTGGGCCCGGCTCGGAGAGGGTGGAAATGGCCATCAATGCGATCAGAAAAATTCCCGTTTTGCCGATGATGGATTACGTCAATGCTTTTGTGGATGTGCGTGACGTGGCTCGTGCAGTTACGCTGGCGCTTACCAAAGGCCAGAGCGGTGAGCGTTATATTGTCTCCTCTCACAACGCAAGCATGATCGAATTCACCCGGGCCATTATCAGGCAGCTTGGAAAAAAAACGCGAGTCTTTTCACTTTCACCCTTTGGTGTAAAACTGGCGGATGCCTTTGTTGCTCTACTGGATCTGTTGAATCTCAATCCTGGCATTCGCCGTCCCTCGCAGATCAAAATTGATAAACCATGTTCATACGAAAAGATAAAAAATGAAATGAGTTGGGAGCCTGGATTTTCTTTGGAAGAGTCAATCAGGGATTCAATGTTAAATTCTTAAAGCGAAATTCGGCGCCCAACGTTTTTATGGAAATCTGGCCTTATAAGCCTTTGTGGTAGAACGGGTGATCAGTCTCCAGGAATCTTCATAGTCAAAAGGGTATCGAATGAATTTGAAAAATAAACGAATTCTTATCACCGGAGCGACTCGCGGACTTGGACGCGAGCTTGCCAACCTTTTAGAGAAGGAGGGTTGTTTCCTCATTCTGGTTGACCGCGACAGGGTGTTGTTTCCAAATGCACAGACATATATCTGTGACTTGGGAGACCTGCCTCAAAGAAAGAGGTTGATGGAAGAGATGCGTGCGAATGCCAAAATTGATATTCTCATCAACTGTGCGGGAGTTGGAAGTCATTCGCAACTTGATCAACTCACGGTGGATGAAATCGAGCACATTATGCAGATCAATACGTTGGCGCCGCTTGAGTTGTTTGTGGGATTATCGCCGGTTGAGTTGGTTGTCAATATTGGGTCGGTGGCGGGAGAGATGAGTCTGCCTTCCATGAGTCTATATGCGGCCAGTAAAGCTTCGATTCACGCGTTCACACGCTGCATTCACCTCGAAGGGGCCAGGTCATTGCTGGTTATCCTTGGCCCTTTGCGTGGTACGGACTTTGCGCAATCCATTGCGCATCCGCGCACTGAACAGCCGGGCTGGTATCGGCGGTTGGACCTGCCTGTTGAAACCGCAGCCCGGCGGATCATTCAGGCGATGCAGCGTGAACAGGATCAATTGATCGCTCCGGCTTGGTATCAGATCATATTTTTGTTTGCAGGAATATTTTATCCGCTGATCAGAATATTCAGTAAAAAATATTTGAAAGCAGTCTGATGATTGGGCTTTCAACCGCAGGAAAGGGGAACTTTACCGAACTCGTTCATATATTTTTATTTCGGGGTTGACGGTCAGTACAGAAAGATTGGGCAGGTAGGGAGGCAGCGAATAGCTAAATTCCTTGATCAGACGGAAGGTGGTCACTTCACCTGCCAGCAGCCGTTTGAAAAAGTCACATTCCACGGGATTGGTCATGCAGATGGCGTCGTTGTAAAGCCTGTCGTACGTAAATGAATCGATGACCAGATAATTGACATTTCTATCAAGCAGACCCTTTTCGCCCTGATTGTATTTTACCTTTCCGCCGGTGGGTACTGTTTCTCCGGGATACTTGATGAAATAGATCGGATAATTGCGTGCCGCTCCGTAAAACTGTTTTTTGCTCACGATGGGCGGGTACAAGGTGTATTCGATGGTTTTCTTATATCCACGAAACGAGGATATATATGCGCTCGCGGGAATGCGGGCATCATTGAGAAACAGCAGGGCAGTGCTTACCAATCGAAGCGTGGAATATGAAATACCAAGAATAATCAAGGTCGTAATAAATGCAGGCCAAAATCTCCAGCCTTTATTTTTTGCCAGGGTGTAGGTCTCGTGAACGAACAATGCGCCAAGAATGGATAGGAATGGCACAAATGGAATAAAGAATCGCATCACATAGTTGACCGATACCAGGAAGGGCAGGTCAAAGATGATCACGGCTCCGATCAAAATAACCACCGCTTGTGATTGCTTCCCGTTGGGTGGTAACTTTCCTGCCCGTTGCAAGATCAACTTAACCGTAAACCAGATGAAACCCATCATAAAAAGATAATAGGCAAATATTCCGACTGCGCTTTCGAACACACCCCATTGACCGTAAAGCCCGATCGGAGTTCCGGAATTTTTTCCATATAACGCAAAATGCTGGAGTGCTGGAATTACATTGGTAAGATATGTTAAAAAATATATAGCTCGCGGTGTTCCAGTAATATATCCTGCGAAACTGAGCATACCACCGGTGAACAAGGTCCCTGCGGAACGAGGCCAGTCTTTTTTTATGTCATTCCAATTCATAGCGAACAGCACGAAGAGCGGTACGAGCAGCAGGCTTCCGCCTGTGTATTTGCTGGAAGCGGCAAGCCCCATGGTAAAGAACGATGCATAGATCCAAAACTTTGCTTTGGTCAGTTGAAACTTCACTGCAGAGTAAATGCAAAGTACAGAGAAAAATTGCAGGTAGAGATCGTTGTGTGCAAAGCGTGCATTTGCAGATGCGATTCCACTTGAGACATAAAGCAAACCAGCCAGCAGGGAAGTTCGCTTATTTGCGCCGATTGTCCGTGACAGGTTGTAAACCAACACAGCCACCAGTGCCCCCAGCAGCGCTGATACCAACCGCGCAGAAATGAAAAATATCGAGCTCGAATACCCCAAGCCGTAGATAATTTTACCCACCGTGAACATCACATACTTTGGCAGTGACGGATAATTGAAATCCGGTTCCGTTTTGTCAAAAATGAGCTCACCACGCAGGGCACTGTCCACGCGCCAGACCAGTTCATCAGGATTCCATAACGCGGGAACGCCCCAGTTCACACCAGGAATTGTCACCATTAGAAATAATAGAAATAGAAAAAGTGGGATCAGTTTTTCATGGCGTCCCATAAAATTTAATAACTTATCCGGCATTTTTACTCCGTTTCAGAACATGTCAGCCCATGCCATGTCGAAGAAAACAGGGGCTGCCCATTTACCTTGAGGATCAAAGCCCTAATGAAATTTCCCTGCTCGCATCCCACAATAAATACATCCGCCGCGTGGGGAAAATATTGGGGCGCATCCTCCAATGGGATAAAGGTGAAAGCCTGCGTAGATCCGATCATAGTAAATTGTAAACGGTTGAACTGACTGGCTGCCAATAAATTTGGACTGGACTCGCCCCAGAAACTTCCCTGCTCGTAAAAAGACGGATATAAAGCCCTTCCATAAACAATTATTGCAGCAGGGTCTGTTTCGAGGAAATCTTTCACCGCCGAAACAGTGACCTGCTCCCCGTTACCAGATCGCAGCCCGTTCGCATGGATTGCAATCAGTTCACCAGACGGTAAAGTTGGGTAACGAACAAGAATCAACAGTTCCATCAAGGGCAGTGACAAGCCAATGAGCAGGGATCCTGCCAGGGCAAAATAGATATACCTTTTTGAAGAGGAAAAATTGGGTTCTACTGTGACTTCCGCTGCCATGCTCTTATCCGAGACGACTCCTGCAGCCATTAAGATCAACTGTACCAGTCCGATGGAGTAATACAATTGTGGGATCCAATCCACGGGCATAATAAATCGCCAGCCCGATATCCGGCCTATGACCACACTCAGGCTGTAGGTGAAGTGGATCAATAGGGGCATCAGTCCCAAAAATCCCTGCCGTTGAAATGCCGCGCCAGCTCCGAGGGCGATCAATCCCAGGGTGAGAAAGAACATCACGCCATATCCGTTCCCTAAATTAATATAGGGATCAGCCCAAAAAGGAAGGTGTTTGATGTATAAATATGGGTCGTAAAATTTGAAAGACATTGGCAGGTAGAGCACAGAAACGATCTCATTGTGAATAAAATAAGATGTGTAAACGCGCGCAAGCTCCAGCGGATGGTTGAAGATGTAGCGCATGATCTGAGACTTAATTCTTGCATTGTATACATCTGTTGATTCGCCTGGTAATTGTTCCATAATATCTGTAGGTTCGGCATATCCAGTTGCAAGTGATCCAATGTAGAACCCCATATTTTCAACGACAGGTTTTCCTGTCACCTGATAATTTCGCCATACCCAGGGAGTGATTATGATCAACAATCCAAGAACAAATATCAAAATTCTTTGCATGGCTCTTCGCCATTGAAGGCCGCCGCTGAAAACGATCCCGATGATTAAGATCGGTAGTAATAGCTGGGATTGACTCCGCATAAGGATAACAAGTCCAAACGATGCTCCCGTAATAAGACCCAGCGGGTAACTGTCATCTTTTCTTTTCAGCCAGGTAATGAGTGCGTAAACCATTAGAAGCATAAATGCCGTGGTTGGCAGGTCAGACATTAATAATTTTGAGTGGCTGACTTCGAGAATATTGGTTAATGCAATGGAATTCTTTTCCCTGAAAATTAGCAAAATTGCCGAAAGCAAGCCGGCCGATTGGCCTCCCAATCGTGAGACCAGTTTAAAGGTCAGTGCTGGCATGAGAGACAGGAACAGTGTCTGCAAGGTCAGGATAATGCTGTAATTCTGGCCGCCAATGAGGTGCAGAAAGGTCAGAATGATAATATACAGAGGGCGCAGGATGATATTCAGGCTTCTGCCCTGGCCGATCAATATGGTCTGGGAGAGGGTGTCGTAAAATCCTGCATCCGAGTAGGGGTAGTATTCAAAATTTGGAGCGGTTGGCGAGGGGGTGAAATAACTTTGGCGTCGCATTGGTTCTGCCTGCCAAATTAGGAAAGTTGCAAGCCATAGGACCAGAAACACCAGAATTTCAATTTTGTCCGGGGAATATCTGTTCTTGAGGTGCTTCTTGAAAAAAGTAAAAAGAAAACTGATAATAAGGGCTATGAACAGCTGGAGAAATGGAATGGGGGTGCCGGGCTTGTGCCAACCGTGAATTTCCGGGTCCAATCCAATTCCACTCCATGCCACCCATATCGCCGCCACGGCAGCCAGTGCAAAAAGTGTGCCAGCGACTGTGAAGATAAGTTTTAATTGACCCAATTTTTGGAAATATAATTTCTGCCCACGCCAGAGAAATTGTCCGAGCAGCGTTTGCAGACCGAGAAATCCGCTGAGATAAATAAGG
>CAYLOW010000163.1:0-9703 GCA_964385315.1 uncultured Anaerolinea sp. | reverse complement strand
GCAAGAAAAAGATGGCTCAATTTGAGCTTTTCACTCCTAACCTTGCGCTGTAATATTAATCAGCTATGATAAACTCAGCAACAGCGTACCAAACGGATGATATAAACAATCACAAATCCGGTGAACTCGGTTTTAAATGATTTTGGGAGGGATGATGTTTCAAAATAATCCCGGTTTTCGCCTTAGACTATTATTCCATCTCGCAGGTTTTGAGCTTTTATTCTCAGGTGTCATCACTTCATTTTTTGCTGCAAGGCAGGGCCTTAAAGCTACCTTGATCGTTTCGATTTTGGCTTTACTCGCAGGTGTGTTTTGCATCTTTATCCCGATTTTTTTAAAGCACGGGGGCGATCTTGAAAAGAAGATAATGGGTATTTTGAAGGGGATGATCGGACAATTATTCCCTTTTATCATTATTCTGCTTTTGCCTGTTTTTTTTCTTGTTATCACCCCGGATGCTCATATTACCCTGTTGTTAGCCCCTCTACTTGTAAGTGCCTGGCTGATAGGGGTGGAAATTCTTTTGTTGTTTGGCCAAGATAAAACAAATGAAAAAGATGGAAGTTCGGATTTTATTGTATCAAAAGGAAAAGCATATGGGATCTTGAGCGTGATACTTGCTTACGGTTTATTACTGCTCCCTTCCCGCATTCCCACCTGGCTGGATGGCTTTCCCCTGGAATCGCCTGTCGAATTCGCAGCAGGCGCATTTGTTTTGCCGTTAGCCTTTATATTCGGCTGGAAATTATTTATCAGACGCTTTTTCGTCTTTTCACTTGCGATTTTATTTATTGTGAAATTAATTTTCTTCATGCTTCTTCCGCAGGCGGGTTTGGGAATTTATGCTTTCAGGAGTGAAGAATCTTTTTCAGCCAATCAATGGGAAAGAAGCTATTACACATTTTCCGCCCCCGGTTACACGCAGGTCATCAATCATCCTTATTACGGACTGCGCGAATTTCCAATAGAATGGATAAACAAACGTTTTGGGTTTGACAACAGCCAGTTTTGGCTCAAACTGGAATTAAGCGGGTATATCAATTTACATAAGGATGAAAGGCTTGTATTCATCGTCCAGGGGGCGAGAGAAATCCAGGCGGAGTTGTTGGACACAAGCACACAAAAAACAGTTCCTCTCATATTCATTGACCGGATCGAGGATGCCAACAGTAAACTGTATAAGTCTATCCCCGCTTCACGTGAAGGAAAAATTCAGGGCACACTTCTCTATGACATTTATGGAACAATGCGGCTGGAACCGATCCTTTTACATCCTGACGGCTCAACAAAGTCTCTTTTTGAATCAGCCAGAGTATGGCCCTCATTGGAAGGCGCGCATAATCCTTTAAGTCAGATAAATGCCTTTGTTATTTTATTGAATGCGTTGAGCCTTGTTTTTGCAGGTTTAATTCTTGCAGGCTTATCTGTTGGGATACGCGCCTTATGGAGATGCGGGAAAATTTCAGCGATTGATCTTTACCTCGCATTATCGGGCCTCCCAATTTTTTTCATCACCTTGTTGATTCACAAGCAAAGCATTAACGTTTGGGGGGTATTAATTATCTGCGTTTTCACCCTGGTGAAATTCATAGAGTTATTCCTGTACAAACGCTATTTTTCAGGCAGGGTGTTTTTATTTTCCATGGGCATCGCAGTGCTGCTCCTGCTCATCGCCGTGGATATAAATGAACTTCGTATGGTCAATAGTTTTCCGGAATTTCACGATGGTCATGAGTATCAAATATTTGCGCACAATATCTATATAAACCAGGATACTTTTCTTGCGAATACGCCGCCCCGGGCTTACAAGGTTCTTTTCCCCTATATTGTTGGCGTGCTACACATTTTATTTGGCCAATCCGTGGCGGCGCAATTATTCTTTTATGCCTGGTGCGCCGTATTTAGCAGTGTGATCATCATTGAGTTGATGAAGGAAATTCATCCGACCGCCGAGGCAGCTCTTGGGGTCGCGGCCTTTTATCTTTTAATTCTATTTTTGCCCTCGCTATATATATATTATTTTCACTTTGGATTGATCGAACCGTTCTCAACCGTATTTCTTCTGCTCACATTTTACTGCGCAATCAAACATCAGCGCCTGGCCATGTTTCTCTCGGGTATTCTTACGGTCCTCCTGCGATTGGATTATCTTGGAATTACCTTCACCGCGATCATTCTTACATCCACGCCAATGCTCGGATCACAAAAAGCCGCATGGACACAGTTTTTTGAATGGTTAAGAATGAACTGGAAACTTCTTACAGCTTTTATGGCCGCTCTCTGTATGCCGGTTCTGCTCATTGTCCTTGGGTATTTTCTATTTATTCCCAATTACGTTATCAATGCTTCAGATACTGATCAAACGTCATTCACAAGCATGCTCGATGGGATGATAAGAGTAATTGCAGGTGGCACAATGGGTGAACTTATGCAATCCCCCACTGACCTGCTATTAATCTCAACCCCGCTGCTGGTCGGTTTTTTACTCGTACTCGCATCCGTTTTTCTTCGCACCGGTATGATTAAAAAGCTTGACCTGCGCCTAGGACTGCTTACCTTAAGCCTTTTACCTGCCTACATCATTGTACGTCCCACCGTTTATCTGCCGCGTTTCAGCCTGCCGCTCCTCCCGCTTGACCTGATCATTATCAGTTTATTTTTACATCAACTCCGGCTGCGAAAACACTCCACTGGCAACAATGAATGAAATACCACGCAAAATAATATGCACTCATGCATCAAAACCGCAAGTTCACCTATGATAAACTTGCCTCCAGAAAATCAAACTGGAACGCGCAATGAAACACTCCCTGCAAATTGCATTCAAATCATGGTTTGGCACCAGCCTGCTGATCATCGCCAGCCTTGCCTTTATTTACCTCAGGAACGGCACAACGGGTCTTAACCTTTTCATTCAGCAATGGCCGTTATCCAACCTGGCAGTGACCCTGGGCTCCACCATGCTCACCTGGCTTTTGCTGGGTTTTCTGCTTTATATGCTTGCGAATGGAAAAATCCACGCGGAAAACCTCTGGCTTACGGCGGGATTCTTCCTCGTCCTATTCATTTATTTAGGCATTCTGCGGGAACGCTTCCGCTACGGCGACTACCAGTATTATCTCGAAGCCGCATCCGCCCTGGTCAAGGGTCAGCCCCTGCCCGATAGTTATCTCTACCTGCCTCTCTGGGCAAGCTTGCTTCAATTCCTTGTTCCACTCGGCGACCAGGGCGTGATGATCACCCTGTGGACTGTCAACGTCCTGGCGCTTGGCGCGTTTTATTATTTATTAGTCCGAATTTTAGAACGTTATGGATTTTCCAACCGTTTCGCGGTAACCGCAACGGTTTTATTTTTGCTGATCAACACACCCCTGATGCGTACGTTGGGATTCATCCAGGTCAACCTGCTCACCCTGGATTTAATCCTGCTCAGCGTTCTTATCTTTCCAAAACACGAATTCTTCTCCGCCCTGGCTCTCGCCTTTGCTGTTCACTTAAAAACATCGCCCGCCGTACTGGTGCTTGCCTTTTTACTCGAGTTCAACTGGCGCTGGCTCATTTGGTTCACGGTCAATTTTCTACTGATCGGTCTGGTTCCCGTTATGTTCAACGGCGTTTCGTTATATACCCAGTTCGTCAACAACGCTTTTTTACTGACTCAAATCGCCGACACGAATTTCCATGACACCTCTTTTGATTCCTTCCTGCGCTTTCTTAATCCATTCCTTGGAATACAAATCGCACAGACCCGTATCATGGCGCTTACCGCCAAATCCCTGCTTTTGATCGGCACGCTCGCGGTAATGGTAAAAAATGTCCGTGCTCAAGCCTTTACCAATGAGAATCGCATGTTGAACGCCCTCCCGCCGCTGTTCGTCCTGATGACCCTGGCCTCACCCATCGTTTGGGACCACCATGGCATCTTCACCGCGTTATCATTTTTGCTGATGCTCAAGCGCATAGACTCCCCCGCTGCGTGGATGTGGTTTGGCTTTGCCTACTTCCTTGAATTCATGCTGCCATCTTTTGACTTCTTCCCCTGGTCATACGGACGGCTGATCGCGCCGATGATCGTTCTGGCTTTAATGTGGAAAGTATCAAAAGCAGCTGAAAAGACGCGGTTCTTCGACATGGCCAACGCATGGCTCTCAAAATTATCAACCTGATTCTCCTTTATGAAACAAAATTATCCCATTTTAATCATCCTTGTTATAAGCCTGCTTGTCGGAAGTTTTACATTCACCGAGTACGGCGAAAGCTGGGATGATTATTCACTTCAAAAATACGCTGACTATTCCCTGCGAACATATAACACCTGGCGCACGCAGGGCGTCATGCCGATCACATCGAATGACCTGGGCAATTACGGCCCCTCATACGTGATGCTTGTCTCGCTTGGCTCTCATTCGCTCAGTGATTTCTTTCCCATCAAGCCACCCGATAACCGCCACCTCATCTATTTCATCACAACCCTGTTCGGCATCTGGGCATTTTATGAACTTGGTAAACGTTGGCTGACTTCCTCCGCTGCTGTTTACGCCACCCTGCTCTTCACAACCCAGCCCCTCTTCTGGGGGCACGCATTTATCAACCCGAAAGACACCCCCTTCCTTGTATTCTTTTTGCTCAGTTTATTGTTTGGGTTTAGGATGGTGGACTCAATGGAGAGGCTTGGACAGCCCCAGCCACCACCCCGCTGGCTGGGTATCCTAACAACGATCGGGATTGCCACCATCCTCAGCCTGTTCGCCTCCACCGATTTAATCCATACATGGATCGAGGTCCTTGTCCATACCGCCCAAACAGGCGGAAAAAACATCGTCTCCCTGATCGCTTCCGACATTAATAAAGTTCAACCCGAAATTTACATCCAAAAATACTTTATCCTTTTCCTGCAAATTCGCGCACTATACTTTTTGCTTTGTATTTCTGCGTTTTTCGTCATTAACCGCCGGATGCGCGCAAAAGATTCGACACTCAGGCAAAGCGTTCACCCCTCTGTGATCTTCGCCGCCATTCTTCTTGGCTTCACCACATCCATCCGCATCCTCGGCCCCTTTGCGGGGCTGATCGTTTCATTGTACGCGCTCCACAAACTAGGTAGACGGGCCCTGGCGCCGCTCCTAGTCTATGCCCTTACTGCCATTGCAGCGACATACACCACATGGCCCTACCTGTGGAGCAATCCCATCGGGCATTTCATTGAGAGCCTGCAAATCATGTCAAAATACCCATGGTATGGAACAGTGCTTTTTAATGGGGTGGAATACAGCCCCACAAAACTTCCAACCACCTATTTGCCTGTCCTGCTGGCTGTCCAATTTACAGAACCAATTTGGATTTTGTTTATTGCCGGTATGGCAGGCGCGGTTATGAAATTCAAGAAAAAACGGGAATTGATCGGCTTAACAGGCATTTGGTTCATCCTGCCATTAATTGGGTTTATTATGATGCGTACGGCGTTATACGATAATTTCAGGCAGATTTTTTTCATCCTGCCGCCGATATTTTTAATGGCAGGATTGGGGTTGGAGTATGCGCTCAGATGGCTGCATCAACCCTGGGTGAAAACCGGGCTCGTGGGATTGATCATTCTGCCAGGGTTGATCGCCGGGATCCGTTTGCATCCATATGAATATATTTATTACAACACGCTGATCAAATACCCCAATGACAGATTCGAGCTGGATTACTGGACGATCTCATACCGTCAGGCGGCCGAATATGTGAATACAGTAGCTCCCCCCAACACAAATGTAATGGTTGTTGGACCGGGGCAGGTTGTTGATCTGCACATCCGTGAAGACCTGACGGTGCTGTCAGATGACGAGCAAGTCACCGAGCCGTTCGACTACGTCATTTCCACCACCCGCTATAACTTTGATGTTGAACTTTACCCCGATGCAGAAATTGTTCACACCATTGAGCGCAACGGCATGCTTTTGACTGTCATTAAAAAAGTTAAGAAATAACCCGCCTATTTCATCAATAACATATTGTAAATTTCTTTTGGAAGGTCGGCGATCTTATAAATGCGGGCGTATTCGATTTCATCAATAAATATCGTTTTTTCGGGGGGGATATCCTGTAAAACACTCATCAACTCAGAACCGTCCTCTTTATCGTTTTGTCGTACGGGATAAAGCACAAGATAATCGGAAGTCTCCAATCCTTCCACAGAGGGCGGCCCGTCTTCATGTAAACCGATCTTCAACAAATTACTTTCGCCCGGAAAGAAGTATGAAAAACATCCCCTGGCCGCATACGCAATGACACGCAATTCCTTTGCGTTTGGTTTTTGTGCCAGGTACCCGGCGGCTTGATCCAGACCTTCACCGTACCCATGGACACCGCCTTGTTTGACCAACGGGTTTTTATAAGTAAAGTAATATGGGTAATACACAAGTGAACTGCCGAGTTGAAAAGCGACCAGCACGGTCAAGATCAATGGCAGGGCGAACGCGTGATTTAACACATCCCAGCGTTTTTGCGCCCACAGCAAAGCATACCCCCACCCGATCCCCGCAGCCATATCCAGCCCCACAAAACTGCTGAGAATGTAATAGGCCGAGTCACGCCCTTTAGCTATGCCAAACAATACGATGAATAAAGCTGCCAAAATAACAAGGTAAACAGCCGTGGAACGTATTGGCGCGGGTTTAAGGGATTTATCTTTTGAGATAAAGATAAACGGGATGAAGATCAACCCCAGCCATGAGATCAAGGTGGAGGAAGTGAGCCACAGGTTTATATACCGGGTGATGCCGCCAACCCCTGTCAGGAGATTAAAACTTGATGGCTTGAGATCTCCGGTCACATCCAGACGCGCGCCCTGAAAAGCATAACTAAAGGCATTGCCAAACACCTCATACAGCATTCTTCCCGGGTTCACCCACATGCCGGGCCATAAAAGCACATAAACGAATATCGCCGCGACAAACCAGATCACAAATATTTTTATTGCGTTCCATATTTTGAAAGCCAGGGATACGTGATTCCGTTTAAATAACCCCGCGAACAGCATCAACCCGATCAACGCGATGAGGACAATGGAGGATGATTTTGTCAACTGTGCCAGGCCAAATGCCGCACCTGAAACAAGCACATAAATCAACTTTCGATCCTTATTAAGATAGACCTGCATTCCCAGCAACGCCACCAGCACAAACATTGCCAGCAACCCTTCATGGTTGATCAGACGTGAAATTCCAAGAAAAAAGGGCGCATTCAAGGCGAGCGCAATGGCCAGAAACGCGACCTTTTCATCGACAAGCATTTGCAGGAGGAAAAAGCTTAATAACGCCAGGACGATCAACATTCCGATCTGGATCAACCTGCTATTGCGGATCAGGGGAAGCGTGTCTTTTCCCTGTTCCCGCATAAAGTTCTCAAACAACGGTTTACGGACATCAAAATAGCCCTGCCCCAAGCCGCGATATTCGGGAAAATAGGAAACCATGCCCGCGGTCACCATCCATGTCGTTGTAACGGCGGGATGATAATCATATATGGTATTTGCAAAATCCTGATGGGTTATCGCGTAATAAAAATTAGAGCCGGAGATCACCCACCACGGTTCATCAACGGTGGCAAATTTATCGATGCCCGCGACGCGCGCAGGGATGATCAATACAAGCAGGAATAGGGCAAGCAGCCATTTATGTTTGTACATATTTGATTTCATTGTGACACAGGTTTTAAGTTCGCTAGAGACTCCAAGGTGTTTTCCGGGATCTGATCGACTTGATAGATCATCACATATTTACGCCCATTCAGCCATACTTCGTGAATGGGTTTCACATCAGCCAGGGCTTCAATGTACCCCTTATAGCTCGCAACCTGGCCCTGAACCGCGTAATAAACAACAATATAGTTGGATGAGCGGATCGAACGGATCAAGTCTTGCGCGTGCAAGCCGTCTACATAGTAATTCCTAAAGCCAATGGTTGTGCCGGGATAAAGATAGGAGAAACAGCCCCGGCTGTAATAGACCATCGCGGTCGAGTCCTTCGCATTTGGCAAACCCGCCAGATATCGCGCCGCAAGGTCCAAACCCTCGCCATAGGCGAATAATGGAAAGTCCTTATTCCGTTTATATTGATAAAGGATCGGGTTTTGGTATGTAAAATAATATGGAAAATAGGCGGCCGCGCTCCAAAGCTGCATGAATAATAAAATGGACAAAGCGGCGACCTGGAATTCCTGCATCCTTACCCTGATAAGGCGGGCAGTGAACACATTGATAATATGGAACCACCCCAGGCCTGCCAGCAGATTCAACGCCAGATAACAGCACAGGATGTAATGCGGTGAATTACGTCCCTGCGCTAAACCAAACATGACCACAAACCCAAGCGTGGTGATCCAAAACAAAATAAATAACTGCCGCCGCACCCCGGCCCACTCACGATCACGGGTAAACGGGAGAAAAAATCCAAACAGGATGCCCAGCCATGTCAACGGTGTTGTCCTGCGTAATATCATTTCAAACAGTGAAAAAATCCCGGTACCATTTAGATCAAGTTTAAAGCGGGATGCCTCCAACTGACCTGCGACCGAGAGGCGCGCGCCTTGAAATGCATAGCTGAATGCATTACCGTACACTTCATAAAGCATTTTTTGCGGCGCAACCCACATGCCCGGCCAAAATACAAAATACGCGATAACCAGAAGGAGCAGCCACAGGATAAATGTTTTAACATTTCTGCCAAACGCTTTTAGCAAGACCTCCCCGCGTTCCTGATAGACTTGGATTAAAAACAAAACACCCACGGGCGCAAGAATGGCAATGGCGGAGGATTTTGTAAGCTGCGCGAGACCTGCCGAGACTCCGGACAAGATCAGGAAGATCGATCGGCGCCCCTGAGAAAAATAAATCGCAAGCGCCAGCGTAGAGATCATCACAAACAGCGAAAGCATGGCTTCGTGATCGAGCAGGCGTGATTGGCTTAAGAAGAAAGGATCAAGCGAAGCAAAAATAACAGAAAATGCCGCAACATATTTCGGCACAAAACGCTTTAACAATACATATAAAACCAGGAATAAAGCCGCAATCACAAGTACTTGTATCGCGCGTGAAATTTTCAACAGTTCCAGCGGATCTTTGCCGTGCTCAATCATAAATGGATCAAGCCAGCCCTTATTGTAATCAAGATACCCCTGCCCAAGGCCGCGATATTCGGGAAAGTAAACCAACATGGCAGCGGTGACAATCCACATGGTTGTGACCGCAGGCTGGTATTCGTAGACCGTATTTTGAAATTCCCGCTGTCCCAGCGCGTAATAAAAATTCGCGCCCATGCTTAACCAATAGGGTTCATCCAGTGTGGAAAAAGTCCCCAGTGACGGGAGCCTCGGCGCAAGCAGCGCGGCGATCATCACAATGTATAGAACAGGTTCGATCAGTTTTTTACGATCCATGAATAAAATTATACCAAACGCACAATATCCCACATTGGATGTACTTCCCTCCGGCGGAACACAAATTGACGGTCATCCGCTTTTCATGTCAAATTACCGCCAGCTATTTCAATCGCTACCCTTATCTTTAGTTTCCGCTAAGTGGAATTGATAAAAAAAGAGGTAATGGTGTAAAGCGTGGTAATCTTGTTTTGCGAACAAATTCCACAACACCATTACCAAGATGAATCATAGCGTGGCTTCCAGCCGCAACCAAAATATTTAGGAAGGTGGCCTGTCATTG
>CAYLOW010000162.1:0-9709 GCA_964385315.1 uncultured Anaerolinea sp. | reverse complement strand
AAAAAGATTATAGCACAAATGGTCTGTTTTCTTTAAGGTACAATTGCAGGATTCGTTTTAGAAATGGGACTTTCAAACCGTCTAAAACCATGCGATCAAATATTGATTTTTGTAAGGACTTAAAACTTTGTTCGAAATACTTTTTCTTGGCACATCCGCTTCCGCGCCTTCTGCAAAGCGCGGACTTTCCGGGCAGGTCGTATCTCACAACGAATACCGCTTCCTTATTGATTGCGGTGAAGGCACCCAAAGGCAAATACTTCAATCAGGCATCGGTTTTAAACGCCTGACTCGAATTCTTTTAACCCACGGACACCTTGACCACATCCTAGGCCTGGGTGGACTGCTCTCCACATTACTTCGGTGGGAATCGATCGACGAACTTACCATCTTTGGCGGACACAGTACGCTGGATCGTGTGCGTACGCTGCTGTATGATGTTGTCCTGCGCGGCAATCAACCTCCAATGCCATTGACGTTAAAAGAGATCAAGCCCGGAATAGTCTTTGAAGCGGACGATTTTACGGTGACAGCTTTTTCAGTCACGCACCGCGGACCCGATTGCCTGGGCTTCGTCTTCGAAGAGAAGGCGCGTCGGCCTTTCCTTTCACAAAAGGCTGATGAACTTGGCGTGCCGTTTGGGCCTGAACGGCGTGATCTGGTTGCGGGAAAAGATATAGCCTTGTCCGATGGCAGAATCATCAAATCTGACGATGTGCTGGGAGCATGGGAAAAGGGTAGTAAACTCGTTGTGGTAGGGGACGCAGGCAGGACGGATAATTTACTGGAAATCTGCAAAGATGCAGATGGCCTCATTATAGAATCCACATATCTGGATGAAGAAGCCGATATGGCAAAGCAGTTCTCACATCTTACTGCGCGGATGGGGGCAGAACTCGCCACAAAAGCAGGGGTCAAGAAGCTAATTCTCACTCATATTTCGCGCCGCTACCGTGAAAAGGACGTGATTGCCGAAGCGCAGTCTGTTTTCCCAAATGCGGTTGTCGCACGCGATTTTGACTCATATCAAATCAGGAAAGAAATCTAAAATGACAGAAAATACTATAGGAATACTAACTTCAGGCGGCGATTCGCCCGGCATGAATGCGGCGATCCGCGCCGTGGTACGTACCGCGTTCACGAACAATATAAACGTGATTGGCATCAATAATGGATACGAAGGCTTGATCAATGGCGAATTTCATCCCATGGATGCGCGCTCCGTTGGCGGCATTTTTCAGCGGGGCGGGACAATATTGTATACCTGCCGCAGCAAGCGTTTTATGGAGCCTGCGGGACAACGCGAAGCGATCCGCAGCATGAACGAAGCGGGTATGGAAGCCTTGATCGTAATCGGCGGTGAGGGCTCCCTGAATGGCGCGTACGCGCTTTCGCAAAAAGGGATAAAAGTGATTGGGATTCCCGGCAGTATTGACAACGATGTTTGGGGCACAGATATTGCAATTGGCACGGATACAGCCATGAATACCATCATGGAAGCCGTTGACAAATTACGCGATACCGCATCTTCCCACCAGCGCGCATTTGTAATCGAAACCATGGGGCGCAACAACGGCTATCTTGCGGTCATGGCAGGTATTGTCTGCGGTGCAGAAATGGTCTTGATTCCGGAAGTACCTGTTACATGGGAGGAAGTTGCCGCGGCAGTCGAAAGTGCATATCAGCGCGGCAAATCACATGCAATCATCATCAACGCAGAAGGTTCCACCATTGACACAAATGAACTGGTCAAGAAAATTGACACCCTCGATGTTGGCTTCAAAACCCGCATTACCATTTTAGGTCACATTCAACGAGGAGGCTCGCCGACTGCCTACGACCGCCTGCTCGCCTCGCGCATGGGTGTAAAAGCCGTCGAAGCGCTTGTGGAAGGTAAGCATGGCGTAATGACCGGGCTGCAAGGAAAAAACATTGAATTTATTCCACTGATAGATGTAATCAGCAACAAGCGCAATGTAAACATGGAATACTATCACATGACAAAGGTGCTGGCACGCTAATTGCAGCTTTTCTTTAGAGCCTATTTCACGGTTACCTGAATCACCGCCGTCTCCACAATTTGATCCATCCGCACCACTTGCAACTGGACAGCATACAAACCACTGAGACTTTTCGAATCCCACTCTGCCAGAATGCCGTTTTCGACGGGAGCGATGACATCCCCGCCAAGCTGCATCCATGTCTGCGGATTTAATCCCTTGCCGACCTGGACACGGTAATAGCTGAAATTTTCGCCCGAAGCAGTGCCAATGATTTTCACCACGCCGCTTACTTCCGCGAACGGGTCTGGTGAGGTGATGTTGATCGTCGGCTTTATAGGGGGGAATTGAATGGCATCGTAGGAGGTGGGTGGAGTTTCCAAACCTGTGCTTAACGCCCAATCGCGCGCCGATTCAGGGATTACCATATAGACTCGCTTCTCAAGTAATTCAGGCGGGGTAAACACGGTGGCGAGTAGACCTGTTTCGCGATTGATCACAAATTCCCGAAACAAATTATCTGCTTGAACAGGCTCAGTACCATTCAAAAATATCTCGCTCACCAGATTCGGACATTCCTTCGTAGGCAGCATCCCCGAAGGATCGCACACGGTCACAGTTGAAACCCCGGGAGGCACCGTCCAACCATCAGCAGGGACGTCAGCAGAAGCCATCTGCATTAAAGCATTCCACAATGCAGCAGGAAATCGCGGTGAGACAAATTCATTCTCGCCATGCACACCCGTCCACGTCACTACCACATGCGACGGTGTGAATCCGATCGCCCACGCATCGCGTCCGTTGGATGTTTGCCCGACCTTCACGCCAGCAGGCCTGCCGATCTCCAGCACATTTGACCTGCCAAGCGACACCCAACGAGCAGATTCGTCGCTCAAAACATTCGTCATCATATACGCGAGAGCGGGCGGAAGCACGGGTTTAGCCTCTGGCAATGTCCAATCGAGCAACGAGGCATGGTCGGTGTTTTCTACGCGGAGCACAGCGACCGGGGAAAAATCATCATTAATATTTTGTCCAAAGTAAATACCCTGCGTGCCAAACACGCCGTACGCGCCAGCGAGTTTCAGCATATTTACATCTGAACTTAAATTAATTCCAAATGACGCTGCTATATCCGTCACATTTTCGATCCCCATTTGTGTCTTCATTACTTCAACGGGAACCTGATAATCGTTTGCCAGCGCAATCCGCAGACGCATGGGACCATGAAATTCACCGTCAAAGTTTTGGATATTCAATTCATTGGGGATATCCCAGGTTAACGAGGCCGGACTTACCCCCCGGGTAAATCCTGTCAAATAGACAAAGGCATCCAAACTCGACCCTGAGCTGTGTGTGGTCACAAGTGGAGTTTCCACCCCTTGAACGGTTTCGCCGACAAGAGCGAGTACCTGACCATTGGTTGGGTCTAGAATCAGGGCGCTGGCAGATGAATCCGCCAGGGTAACCCCAGGCGGAAGCGAAGGCAGCAGTCGGGCAGATGGACAATCCTGTTTCGGATCGACCAGGCCAGACATGCGCGCAGCATAAACTTCGGTGGTACATGCGGCTTGGATTTGCAAATCGTAATCCAACGTACTGATAATATTCAATCCACCGCGCTCGATCCTGTCACGAGGAATTTGTGACTCTGCCTGGGATAGAACCATATTGACGAAAGCAGACGCATGCCCAAATGTGCCGCCGAGAGCGTTTTGGTCACCCTCAGTGCGAATGGCTGGCGTTTCTGCCAAAGCCGCCGTGATTTCCGCATCAGGCACCGCATTCAATCCGCCCAAAACATAAATCACTTCGCGTCCGCGTTGCAAAGCAACCTGTGGAGCATCCAGCGGGTTAAGCGCAGGCATCTCGCTAATAGCTGCGAGAATCGCAGACTCAGCCAGTGTGAGCTGGTCAGCCGACTTTCCAAAATAAAGTTGGGCAGCGGCTTCAACTCCAAATGCATACCTGCCAAAATGCGCACTGTTGATATACCACTCAATGATCTGCTCACGCCCAAACTGTGCGGTGATTTGCGCAGCAAGAATCCGCTCACGGATGGCGCGGCGCATGGATGGCTTTTCGTTATAAAGGATCAAATCGCTGACCAATTTCTGGGCAATGGTCGGGTGGGAGTTGGGATCATCAATTCCCTGCAAGGTAAAGCCCACATGCGACCAAAAATGCGGATCAGCAACGGAGATCATTGCATCAATTAAATAGCTGGAAAGATGCTGTGGATTTTGCTTGTTGATAGGAATATATCGACGGGAAGAACTCTCATCAGAGGCAAAGGAAAAAAGCACCTGCCCACCTGTTCGGTCATAAATGCGCGTGGGCTGGAGCAAAATTCCATCAGGTGGATTTAGCAGTCGCTGCAAAATTTCAACCGATGGCAGGTCGCGGGTCACATCGGCATAGGCGAACGCGCCTAAAAGAATTAAACCCGCGAGGAAGAGCGAGAAGACCATCCCAAAACCAAGCAACGCACCGCGCGCGCTATTGGAAGATATCCGCTGTTTTGCCAGCCTGCGCTCCCGGCGGGCGCGGAGGATGGGGAGAAATTTCTGCATATTCTTTGATTTAACCACAGACTTGAATGATTGTGGGTTTTTGGGCATTCTCAAAATGGTTTTTAACCGCCACCGCATGAAAATTTATTGGGGATAAGCGGGCGCAATCGAATATAATTTGCTTGAAAATAACATTGGCAGATTGATAAATCACGTTCCTACCATACTTAAACTCAAATGAAACACTCCCAAAGCACAATCACAACGATGAAAATATATTTTGGTGAATTAAATCATACCCCGTACGGGGATCTGTGTTATGCAGCCTCCAATCAAGGCTTGGTTGCCATTGAATGGGCTGAATCCCGCCCCAAGTTGGAAGCCTACCTCTTAAAATTTAAAGCTGCAGTTGAACCAAATCAAAAAACGACCCGTACCTACAGAAACGAGCTGGCAGAATACCTAAACGGCAAACGCCGCGGCTTTACCTTTTTAATTGACTGGTCAACGTTAAAACCATTCCAACAGAAAGTGCTAAAAGCTGTGTATGCCATCCCATACGGCGAAACGCGCACTTACGCGGAGGTCGCCATGCTGATCGGTCATCCGAATGCCAGCCGCGCCGTGGGACATGCCAATGCCACCAATCCTATGCCGCTGGTGATTCCATGCCACCGGGTCATAGGGAAAGATGGCAAACTTCGTGGTTACGGCGGCGGAGATGGTTTGCCAACAAAAGAACGGTTATTGAGGATGGAAGGAGTGGCGATCGCTTAAAGATTTGAGGCACGGTTTTATACAAAGATAAATATATTTAATGCATCGTCAAATTACAACTTTTTAACAAAATGCACCAAACGTTCCACTTCAGAATAGCCCATTTTGGCATGGGCACGGATGCTAACTGCATTTTCAAGCCATGTGTCTGAAGCCATATCAGTGCAGCCTTTCCCGCGAGCCCAATCTTCGGCGGTTTCAGTCAGTGCGCCTGCAATACCTTTTCCACGCAATTTTTCATCCACGAACCAGGCCTCCAGGTAACCAACGGGACTTGTAAAACATCCTTCAGCAGATTCCTTCAAATGTACTTCAACCATCCCAACAGGCATGTTTTCAACCAAGGCAAAAAAAACAGCATGCCGGTCACTGGCCAGGACCTCATCCATGTCATAATCCAGGTATTCGTCGGGCGCTTCCGGCCAAATTCCTTTGCGCATACGAAGCCACTCAGATTTATCTTCCTTTGTCACACGGCGGATTTTAATTTCCATATTTCTCCTAAAAAATGACCCCAAGGACATTAAAAGTCCCTAGGGTCATAAGTATAAACCGATTGCCGGGGTTACTCTCACACGAAATATATTACTGTGAACCGGACTTTTGCACTTTCAAATAAAGCAATCACCCTTCATTGAAAGCTGGTCTTTCCAAACTTGAAACGCCAAAACGCGAGAACATTCATCGTGCGGAATTTATGCCAATCCTGTCCGCTTTCCCTAAGATTATGATCTGGGTCAATTACAGTTATATGTCTTATTTCCCGGGTACTGGGCTCAACAACCGTCTCGCCTTGTCTGGTCAACGGCACCTTACACAGACGCAAAAATCACGCTCACACTCACTCGCCAAAGACAAACAGGTCGCTAAGTGACTCGCGGTTAATGTTATGGCGGATGGCATCTGCAAAGACCGAAGCGACGGAAAGTACGGTCAACTTCTTGTGCATTTTTTCAGGAGCAATATAAACTGTATCGGTGGTTATGATCTCTGTAATCTCAGGTACAGCAGCCAACCGATCCAACCCGCCGCGGCTGAAAACACCGTGCGTGCAGATCACCCGGATATCTTCAACTCCCTCTTTGATCAGAAGGCGACTCAATTCCAAAATGGATCCGCCTGTTGCGATCTCATCATCATAGATCAGGGCACGTTTATGACCTTGAACCTGATGTCCGATCAAACCGCTAATGATCACCTCAGAATCTGAAACTCGCTCCTTATTTCCTGCGGCAACTGGCAATCCCAGGGTTTTTGCAAAACGTGCAGCGGACTTGGCTTGTCCCATATCCGGCGAGACAATGATTCCTCCGCTCAGATCAAGACCCGAAAGATAATCCTTGAATACCTTGCGACTGCTTAGCGGGTCGGTGGGAACCCCAAAAAAGCCATGTACCTGCGGCGAGTGGAACATCATGCTCATCACATGAGTAGCCCCGGCAGTCTTCAATAGATCCGCAACCAGACGGGCGGTAATCGAAATGCGCGGGGCATCTTTTTTATCAGAACGCCCAAAGGAATAATAAGGGATGATGGCGTGAACTTCAGATGCGGCTGCACCGCGCGCAATATCGATCATCATCAACAATTCCATCAAGTTATCATTAACCGGCTGAGAGAGCGATTGCACAATATATACCCGCCGATAACGCACGCTAGAATCCAGTTGGATATACATATTATCATTGCTAAAGCGGGTGATATGCGTATTATCCAGCGGCACGCCAAGGTGTGATGCAATCTTCGCTGCCAGTTGCGGATTCGAACTGCCGCTAAAAAAGCGAACCTCCCCTGCTGATATTGGACTTCCTGCCATACTGCCTCCACTTCAAGAATCGCGCAGTGACAGATCGACCGCGTCAAGCGCGTTAATATTTATAATAGATTTCAAGAACAAGAATGCCCGCCCATTCTCGCAAGGTTTTATTATACAATTAATTTTCCCCGTCACACCGAGCATCGTGGAATTACGATTTAATTGATATTTTTCACTGGCTGCACCATACCCGACGAGACCAGAACCAAGTCAATGGCAAGCGAGGAATTAATCCGTTGTCCCCATATCTATTGGCCTAGTCCCCCTTAATACCACAACCCAGGATTTCACAACAGTCAATAAAAAAAGCAACTTCCCACAAAATTGGAATCTGCGGGGAAGTTGTTTTGCAATGCCACTCTATTGTTCGGGAGCGGTTGGGGGCGGAAGAGTGTCTTTGGGTTTGGTGGTATTCTTTTTGATTTCCTTCTGTCGTTCCTTATCAGCCTTTTTCTTTTTCTTATCCATTTCTTTTTTACGTTTCTCGTATTTATAATTCACTGCTGGCATTGGTTTATCCTTCTGGAATATGATTCCTGGTTGAATGGCGAAATTTCACGAAAGTATATTTTCATTATAGCACGCAGACATGGTCCCTTTGGGGGTTTTTATATGATCGAGACTTCCGCGCCCTCGTAACTGGTTCCCAATTCAAAGGTACGAGACCCCAGCCCGGCTTGTTGAAATGCCAATTTCATTGCAGCACCAACAGCCGGGTCCTCCTTCGAAGAAAATGCAATCAGGCTGGGACCCGCGCCTGAAAGGGCAATGGCAGGCGTCCCTGCCCGGCGAGCTGCATCAATTGCAGCTTGCGCGCCCGGTATAAGCGGAATGCGGTAAGGTTGGTGCAAAGCATCGTTCATGGCTTTCCCAAGCAGATCCAAGTCGCCTGTGCGCAGGGCTTCCGTCACCAAAACAGCACGACTGATGTTATAGATGGCATCCTTACGGTCCACTTGTTTGGGAAGGATGGCGCGCGCCTGTTTGGTCGGAAAGTCAAAGTCCGGCAGGACGATGGTCACATGGATGGGGGAGCGATTGGCGCGCGCGGGCAACTTAAGCGAGATAACACGATCTTCATACACAATGGAAGCGACCAACCCACCCAGCATGGCAGGCGCAACATTATCTGGATGACCCTCTGTCTCGATTGCCTGCTTCAGAATTTCCTCATCGGTGAATGGATTGCCTAAAAGGGCGTTCGCGCCTAACATTCCAGTCAGCAAAGCCGCTGAACTTGATCCCAACCCCGAACTAAGCGGCACACGGTTCAGGCAGTGGATTTGCAATCCGTTACAGGATTTCCCCGCCCGGTCATAAATTTGCAATGCCGCATCCACAATTGAATTGTTTGCATCGCAAGGTAGAATCCCCGCGCCTTCGCCGTCGATGATGACATTCATTTTCCGGTCGTTTGTGGCAACGAATTCCGTTTCGTTCCAAAGGTTCAATGCCAGCCCAAGGGCATCGAAACCGGGTCCCAGATTAGCGGTCGTTGCAGGAACTTTTACCAAGACTTTCATTTCTTTCTCCTGTCTGAGATAGTAAAGGTTTCACAAAACAATCACCCAAATCACACAATTTATTTTTGGGTATGCATCCTTAAAATTTTGTCGAGTCTATCATAAAAATAAATGCCAATCCGTGTTTGGCGTCTAAAAGCCAATCTGCCAGAATTTTGATTTCATTCAATATCCTGCTTTGATTTTACATAAGGTCTGAAGGGAGTGTTTACAGCTCCAAAAATCAATAAATCCCGTCATCCACCTGGTTATTTCACCCGTTTTTGGCGTGATATACTTATTTAAAGTAATCAACAGATAAAAATAGGGAATGAAATGCGTATCTCAAAAAATCTCCGCTCTGATCAGGAAACCATCAACCGTTTTATTGCCGCACTAGGCAGTGGATCTGTCATCTTGAGCACCACGAAATACGCCCAGCCAAGTTTTTTCCTGTCGGCAAGCAGTTTTATTCGAGAATATATTGAAGGCGGCCTATTCAAAAAAGAAGAGCTGCTGATTAGAACTCTCGAAGACGGCGGTTTCCCGGCTGATAGCGGACCGGTAGGCGCCATACGAAGTGACCAAAAGAAAGCCCGCGAGGCTGCTGAACTACTGGCGAATGCAGCAAATCAGTGGCAGGCTGGAGATGAGGTTGCACGGTCCGAGGTGGGTTGGGCCACCAGCCAATACACCTCCGCGATCCGTGAGCATCTTGAGCGTCTGAAAAATTTGATCTTCCCTTTGCTTGAACAAACCATCTCCATTGATGACGAACATAAATTATCTGAAGAGATCAATAAGGTTGTTTTTGAAGGCGGCTTGAAGGATGGAACAGAAAAATATATTAAGTTGATCGAAGCCCTCGAAGAAGATCTAAGTGACTGGCGATAAATTCCACAGACACAAAAAAGGGGCGGACAAAAAAGTCCGCCTTTTTTATATTCCAACACTCAGAGAATATTAAAATGAGTTTGAAACCCCATACAAGCCTGAAAATCTTTCAACTCAATCAACCATGCTTTGAGCAGCAGGACTTTAATATATTATTTCAGTCTTCACGCTTTGTGAACTTTTCTGTGGTTAAATTACACTACCCTA
>CAYLOW010000161.1:0-9763 GCA_964385315.1 uncultured Anaerolinea sp. | reverse complement strand
GTGATGCCCTGTGTGAAGACCAGGTTGGCCGGCTCCTGATAGATGAGGATATCCAACACCGGGGCGACCACGACCCAGGCGATCAGGTTGCCAATGATCTGGATCACATTAAAGGTGATGATGTCCTTGGTCTTAAAATCGCCTTCTTCAACTTTTGTGCGCTTGTAGGCAAATCCGAAAACAAAACCGGAAACGCCGCTGGCAATGACCCAGCTCCACCAGGGAGATCCGTACTGGATGGAATCACTAAGGGCATGCCCGATGAATGCGATCAATGCGCCAGCGATCGGTCCAAACAGGGCGGCAAAGAAGGCGCTCAAACCGTAGGCGGTCTGGAAGCTGGTTTCAGGAACGGGGGAAGGTACTTTGACATACATGAACAATAATGTGAAGATGGCGGCCCCGAGTCCGGTGGCAACGATGGTTCTTGTACTTACCTTGAAATATTCCTTCATTTTTATTCTCCTTTTTAGATCAAATGTTTATTGAGATTTCATATTTTTCCGGCAGGAAGTAGAGCTTGCATCTCGCTGTACCTTCCCGCTGGGCATTGAAAAGAATCTCTTCGATATAGATGACAGGTTCGCCGGGTTGGATCTTCAAAAAACTTGTAATATTCTCCTCCGCGTATACGAGCCTTACCGTCATTTTGGCCGTTTCAGCCAGTTCGAAAATTGTTTTGTTGATCAGGTTGGATACTTCCTCCTTGGAGTTTATATTGAAGTCGATATCGTTAATATGCTTGACAGGAATTTGTATAAAGGCATGCCCCACAGGCTTCCCGCCCGCAAAATAAACGTTATTGCTTGCCATGACGATTTCCGTGCCCTTGATGCCCAGTCTTTTCTGGGCTATTTCCGTGGGCGGTCCATAATTATAGGAAATGTCAATCGCGCTAATTTCCTCTTTGGCGCATTGAATGATGGGATTGAATATGTGCCTGTCGCCGGCTTGTTCTTCCTTTCCCCGGTAGGTGACGAGGGACCCTTTTCCCTGGCTCTTCTGAATAAGCCCGTCTTCGGTAAGGATGGCCAATGCGAGCCGCAGGGTGTGCCGGCTGACCCCATATTTTTCTGTCAGGGCCGATTCACTTGGAAGCTTTGCCCCTTCCTTGTGCAGGCCATTGATAATTTCTGAATAAAGCATATTATATATCGGGACATGCGCCGGGATTTTTTCAGTTGGCTTGCTTGTGATTGTTCTTTTTGTCATTTTTTGCCCGGATATAGGATCATGCTGCAAAATTGGTGCTTTAAGCCAACTTGTTGAATAAGTGAAACTTGTTCAACAAGTTGGCTTATTTTATTGTATTAATACCAACTTGTCAATAAATTATCGGGCAGGTGTCAGCCCGGGCTAATCGCTTCACACAGCCATTTGATCGATGGTGACCTATCAAAAACGTAATTACTTTAGGCTAAAATATAAGGTATCCTATTCCTTTCAAACCCTTAAAGAGCTCAGTAGTTACAAAAATCCCTTATAAAAAACAAATGATGGGTAATCCTTCAAAAGGTTGAATATGAAAATTCTGGTTGTTGATGATGACGATATCGCGCTGGCTGTGGCGGCAAAAATATTAACCAGTAATGGGTACGAAGTGGTTACCGCGGAAGATGGGGAAACAGCGCTGCAAATTCAGCAATCGCAAAATATTCAGATTGTGGTGTCTGACTGGAATATGCCCAGGATCACAGGCATCGATCTCTGCCGCACATTGAGGTCTTTGCCCAAAGCTGTTGGATATATATATATAATTATCATTACTTCGCGCAGCAGCAAGGATGACATGATCCAGGGGCTTTCGGCGGGCGCGGATGACCTGATTTCCAAGCCTTTTGAGCCCGCTGAACTATTGGTGCGTGTTCGCAATGCCGAACGTGTTTTGGCGATGGAAAAAGACCTTAGGCAGAGCGAAACCCGTAACCTGGCTTTACTCAGCGCAGTTCCAGATATGATCTACCGTATTCGGCGGGATGGCATCCTGTTGGATTACAAAACGAATACACCTGATCTTTTGGCGATCCCTGGAGATCAGATCATTGGCGCGCCGCTGGGCAGCATCCTTCCAGCATCACTGGTGCCGAAAGCGATGACTTGCATTGAAAATGCGCTGCAAAGCAAAAATATCCAGACCATGGAATATGCCCAAAAAATTGGAGATTCCACTTATGTATTCGAAGCGCGATTTAAGGATAGCGGTCCCGAGGAAGTAACCGCGATCGTTCGTGAGATCAGCGAGCGGGCCCGTCTGGAACAAATGAAATCAGATTTTATCAACCGCGCATCGCACGAGCTGCGCACTCCGATCTCGACCATGGTGTTAATGGCCCATTTGATGGACGGCGGAGGCACGCAGGAGGAATACCGGGAATATTGGGGCGTTTTAAAAAATGAATTGAACCGGGAACGAATGTTGGTTGAGGACCTGCTGAGCGTCGGCCGGCTGGAAAACGGAAACGTTAATCTACATATCAGTACCCTGGATCTTGCGAAGCTGATCGAGCAGGTTGTCGATCAAATGGATATGTCCGCCGGGAAAAAGCATGTAGCCATTACTTTCAATCCCATCCGTGATTCTGAGGATGATATCTTCCTGATCCATGCCGATGAACAGGCTTTGATCCAGGTCTTTACGAACCTGTTGGGGAATGCGATTAAATTCACACCAGCCAATGGAAAGGTCAATATCACCCTGTGCAGGGCAAATTCCGGTTTCGAAATTTCAGTGATCGATAACGGGATGGGAATCCCCAGCGCAGATATCCCTTTGTTGTTCACCCGGTTTTTCCGGGGGACCAACGCCATTGAAGATGAAATTCCGGGGACCGGGATAGGATTGTTTATTGTGCAATCCACGCTGAAAAAACATGGCGGAAAGATCAAGGTGGGCAGTGAGTTGGGAAAGGGCAGCCAATTTGAAATCTGGCTTCCCGAGTTTGCAAACTAGGCATCTTTTTCCAAAACAGTCAGTGCTGATCATTTTTTCCGAATAAAATAGCTGACATGCTAATGGGCATGTCAGCTATTTAAATGAAACCCCGGAAAGGCTAGGGTAAATCCAACAGGGCGGGAGGCAAAATCATCTGAACCAGACAATTACGTTCGTCCGGCAGGATGCTCACATCCCCGCCCAGGGAACGGGTGATGGGGCGGGCAATGGTCAACCCCAATCCAAGTCCATCGGCTGTGTTTTCCCGATTAATTTGGTAGAAACGGTCAAAAACCCTTTCGCGCTGGTCAGCGGGGATCCCGGGACCGTGGTCAGTGACGGTCAGGATGCAGCCGCCTTCTCCGTTGGCAGCAAGGTCGATCAGAACAGAAGACCGCGGGGGTGCAAATTTCATTGCATTATCCACCAGATGGGTAACGACCTGGGTGAATTCGCGGCGCGGCGCGTGAATGGCAATTCCTTCACCGATTTGAATTTCCAATCGAAGGCCTTTTTCTTTATAAAGCTCCTCACGCTGCTTTATTGGCAGGATAAAATCATTCTCAATATCGACAACCTGCCTTAGATAAAATATCGGACCTTTCTCGTAAACGGATATAAATTGCAGGTCATTGGCCAAAGTATTGAGCCGGAGGGATTGCGATGTCACTTTTTCGACATACTGTTTTAATTTTTCTGGATCACGATATTTCTCACGCAGGACAGTGTTCAGCACCTCGAAGATCTGTGAAGCGGGAGTTCGCGTTCCATCCGAAATTTTTTTCTGTAATTCATTTTGGATGCGTTCGATCTGAAGGCTTATTTGACGAATGACCTTTTCCTGGTCACGTTCCTGGCTGCGGAAGATCGAATTAATACGTGCCAGGAGTTCATCAGGGTCAAAGGGTTTGGTTATGTAATCATCCACACCCTCTTTATAACCTCTAATTTTATCGGCCTGTGAATCGCGGGCTGACAGGAAAAGAAATGGAATATCCCTGGTCAATTGATTGGCAATTAGGGCTTCCCTGAGTTTAAATCCATCCATGCGGGGCATCATAATATCGCAGATGATCAAGTCAGGTTGTGATCTCTCCGCCAGATCAAAGCCAGAGATGCTGTCTTCGCAGACCGTCACGTTATAGTCATTCCGTTTTAACAGAGCCTGCAGTCCAAGCAGCATCGCCTGGTCATCATCAATGACCAGGATGGCCCGTTGTCTGTTTGATGTGTCCGTGTTCGTTAACAAATGTTCACCTTCCTCTGTTTTATTTTCGATCCAGAACCGATGATTTCTGCAGACCTTTATTTCAAGGTTGCAACAACTGCATGAAATTCTCCGGCCCGTATCATAACCTGGTCAAAATTTTCAAGGACTTCCTCCCAATTGCTGTCTGCCGCCGCCGCCGCTTCAAGCGCCTTCAAAGCCCGCAGAAGCGGTTCAGCAGACAGATTCCCGGCGCTTCCCTTAAGTTTGTGCACCTGAAGTTTGGTTTGTTCGGCGTCTCGGGCCTCGATAACCCGCTTCACATCGACCAGGTCCTTTTCCAAACGAATATCCATCTTTTTCAGCAAGTTCAATGCCAATTCCCGGTCGTCCATTAAACGCCGGTACAGCTCCTCAAAATGGATGGGTGGGAGGGCTGCCTCGTTATTGGTTGCCGGCTCGTCGTTCAAAGATTCCGGTTCAGGTAAGGGGGCGATATTTCGCGGCTGTCCGGCATGGTTTAAGCCTTTCCAGTAAATGATCTTTTCGATCAATTGGACCGGATTGAATGGTTTTGAAATGTAATCATTCATGCCGGCCTGTATGCATGCTTCCTGGTCTCTTCGCATCGCGTTGGCCGTCATCGCTATGATCGGTATTTGATGGTCGAGTACCGGGGAGGATTCATCGCGGATGAAACGGGTGGCTTGCAGCCCGTCCATGTCGGGCATTTGCATATCCATCAGCACCATGTCGAATGAAGTGGTCTTCAACAGGTTGACAGCTTCCCTGCCGGTTTTGACTGCTTTTACAACCACGCCGTTTTTTTGCAGGATCGTCATCGCGACTTCCTGGTTGATCAAATTATCCTCTGCGAGGAGAACGGTCATATTGGAGATCATCGGATGGCGGGTTACTGTGGGCATGATCTTGTGTCTCAAAAGCCTGGGTACCACTGCTGCTCCATTGCTCCCGGCTGTCGAGGTGTTTTCCAGGAATTTACACAGGTTGCGAATTTGGACTGGTTTGGTAAGGGAGCCTGCGATGCCGACTTCCACAAGGGTGTGATTATTGGCAGACTCTCCCCTTGAGTTCATCAAGATGAGTTCGGGCACGGGATGCTGCAGATCCCCTTCCCGTATACTGCGGGCAAGGTCTATTCCACTCATTCCCGGCAGAACATCATCAATTAATACAACTTTAAAGGGGTCCTGTTCTTTGGCTGCTGTTTTGAGTATATTTAATACCTGGCTTGCTTCCAATACGGCGGAGGAGGAATAGCCATAATCATTCAAACGCGCGGTAAGGATCCGGCAATTACTGGCATTGTCATCAACAACCAGTACTTTGATGTTTTTCAGGATGATAGTTCTTTCAGGCAGCGATACCGGCTGACTGGCAGACGACTCAAGCGGAATGGTAAACCAGAAATTTGACCCGACCGAAAAATTGCTTTCGACACCGATCTCGCCATGCATTAATTGGACCAATTTTCTGGAGATCGAAAGCCCCAAGCCCGTCCCGCTGTATTTCTTTGTGGAAGACGAGTCGACTTGCATAAAGGCCTGGAAGAGCGATCCAACCTTATCTTCCGGAATTCCGATCCCGGTATCCTGGATGCTGAATTTGATCGCTGTCAGGCCTGTGTCCAGGCGTTGGGGAACAACGGAAAGGATCACTTCCCCGTGGTCGGTGAATTTGATCGCGTTACTGACCAGGTTATTTAAGACCTGGCGGATGCGCTTCGGATCGCCATGCATCACATCAGGAATATCAGGAACGACATCGCAAATCCACTCCAAACCTTTTTCATTTGCGCGCAGTGCGAATGTATCTCCGATCTCCTGGATCAGTTCTGGCAGGTCAAAGTCCTGCATGATGATATCAAGTTTTTCCGCCTCGATTTTTGAAAAGTCGAGGATATCATTGATGACACTCAGGAGCGATTCTGCACTGAGATTAATGATGTTGGCATAGCGCTTCTGTTCGGGAGTGAGCTGCGTATCGAGCATTAATCCGGTCATACCGATCACACCGTTGATGGGGGTGCGGATTTCATGGCTCATATTGGCCAGGAATTCATCCTTGGCCCGAACCGCCTGGGCAAGGTTGGCATTCGATGCTGATATTTCTGCAGTTCTTTCGGCAACCCGCCGTGATAAGGAAGCGCGTTCATTGATCAGGGTTTGCTCGACCTGTTTACGTTCGTTGATCTCATTTCCCAATTCCAGGTTGATCTTTTCAAGCTGGGCAGTACGGCTGGCAACGCGATTTTCAAGTTGTTCGTTGAGTTGGCGAAGCTCCTGAAGCAGGATGGTATTGTTCATGCTGCTGGTCCCCAGGCGCGCCACAAGGGAGAGGACCCGAATGTCTGAGGCAGTAAATTCGACTTTCTCTGCCCTTTCGACACCCAGGATCCCGATCAATTCATCACCCCAGATCATCGGCACTGCTGCGACCGAACGAATGCCCTTTCCTGTATATTTATCCGAGTGATGTTCCCAGCTGTCGTAATCAGCAATTGAAACAGGCTGCCGGGTGAGCGCCACCCGGCCGGCCAGGCCTTCACCGAGCGCCAGCCGGGACCCTTTTATCAGGTCGAATCCGGTGAATTCAGCCAGTTCAAGATCCCCGCGGGTTTTGTCAAAGGTATAGATGAACCCCGATTTAGTTCCCAGGATCTTCGTGATATGGCTGATGATGCTGTGCAGCAGATCGGGGATGCTGTCGAGATTGGCCAGGTCGTGCGCAGTCTCATACAAGTTCTCAAAAACGTGCGCGCGCAATCGGGTTTCTTCAAGCAGATTCGTCTTTGCAACCGCCAGGGAAAGCTGGCGCGCAGCCTGTTCGCCGGAGGATATTTCTTCATCTGAGAAGCTGCGCGCAGAATCTGAAACCACAAGCACAATGCCAAGTTTCTGGTTGGCTGATTGCAGCGGGAGTACCAGGAGCGAGCAGTCATCCAGACCCAAGTTTATATTTTCCTGAATGAAAGCCGATTCCCTTGTGTTTTCAAAAATAATGGGTTTGTCCGTGGCGATCAATCCGGACATAATGGGACCGCTGGCGGAAATTCCATGTAGATTCAAGACATCCTGGATCTGACCTTCCGATCCGTAAACAGTTGTACGGGGGTCTGCCTGATCAGATTGAACAAGAATGACGTAGGAGCGGTCCGCGTCGAGCATTTCATTTAATTGCGTGATCATACTGATCAACATATGATCGAGGTCGGATGTGTCCAATGCCACCATGGTGATCTTATTAAGCAGGGTGAGATAATGCTCCCGGGCCCGCAGGGTCTTTTCGGCAAGTTGTTGTTCAACCCGACTCTCGAGAAATTTATTAAACCAGGTAACCAGGTCGCCAATTTCATCCTCCCGGCCATGTTTTAAACGGGTGGATAAATCAAGGACCCCTTCTTCGTATTGTTTAAAGGTGCTGGTGATCTGACGGATCGGTAAAACCAGAACGCGGTTATAGCTCATCGTCAGGAAGAATACAACGCCGAAGGATATGCACAACACGACAATTGTGGTGGTGGCAATTGGTATTGTCTGGGCGGTTAGGTTACTGACCGGAATAAAACTGGCAACCGTCCACTGGCTGTTTTCTGATCGGATGTACGTCACGATCATCGGGCTGCCGTTAATATCCGCATTCAAGGTCCCTTCAGAACCGGTCAAGCGACCCATAAATTCCCCGCTAATTTTACTTCCAACCAGATTGGGATCGGGATGATAAATGATCCGGTTCTTTGTATCGATGACCATTAAATACGCGCCTTTTCCAAACTGGATCTTTGAGAAATGGGTGCGCAAGGTCTCAATGTCATAGTTTACGACCAGCAGGGCCGCCGCCTTGACTGCTCCGGTCTCAGGATCTGTTTGGTTGAATACTTTCGCGGCGGTAATGACCTTTTTGTGGGTTGAATCGATATTGATATTGTCTTCCACCCCTGTCCATATAATTTCGCCTCCGGTTTTATTTGCCTCGGCAAAGATCTCATCCTTTGTCTGTGTGTTGATGTTATTGGCTCGCAGTGTATCCCCGACGTGGTAATGCCGGCTATCCTGTGAATAGATATCGATCGAGATCAATCCATTAACGTTGATGTAGTTATTCAGGATGTAGCCGATCTTGGCCTGGGTCGCCAGATCGGTATACGTGTTATTGGGCGTATCCTTTCCTGCGAGGACGTTGTTGGTGATTTCCTCCACGCCTGACACGTTCGAGATCAGACTTTCAACTTCTTGCAGGAGAACATCCAGGTAGTCTCTCTG
Source organism: uncultured Anaerolinea sp. (assembly GCA_964385315.1). GTDB lineage: Bacteria > Chloroflexota > Anaerolineae > Anaerolineales > Villigracilaceae > Villigracilis. The sequence goes on along the minus strand of CAYLOW010000161.1, from coordinate 1,341 downwards.
GTTGTGAACCAACTCAGTCGTGTAGCTGTAAACCTGGTCTTTAATGATCGAAAACGATACGCTGTAGGCAAAGACACCCAGAACCAGCAGGGGAATAACACTTACTCCGGCCAGGTATAGAATGAACTGGACGGAAATATTGAGGCGTAACTTGACTTTACGATTTTTTCCCATTCAAAGATTCAATATCAGAAAAAATATCATGGCAGGACACATCCTATGCCGTGAAAATTCCTACTTTAGAGTATCCTTTGTGACCAGGATTACGTCGACAAAATTTAATGGGGATACCTTTTCACCGTTGATCAATTGAATCGCGTATTGCACCCCCATATATCCCTGTAAGGCGGCCTGCTGGTCAATGGTGGAAGCCATTTTGCCGTCCTTGACGGCCTGTTGAGCCTCCTGCAAATTGTCATAACCGGCTACAAGAACGTTCGAAAGTTTCTTTTCTTCCAAATATTGGACAGCTCCCAGCGCCATCATATCATTTGCGCAAAAGATCGCGCCGATGTCGGGGTTGGCCAGGAAGAGGCCCATGGTCACGTCATGCGCTTCATCGATCTTCCAGTGGGCGGTTTCAGATGCGACAATGGTGATATTTGGGTTTTCCTGGAAGGCGCGTTTGGCGCCCGCTAGCCGGTCCTGCGCGTTTCGGGCTTCCCGAATCCCTTCCAGAAGGATCACCTTGGTTGGGGTTGTGATCTTGTCTGAGACGAATTTGGCCGAGAGGTAAGCGCCTTTTTCATTGTCGACGCTGATAAAGGGAACGTCCACCAGCCCCAGCTTTTGCGAAAGGTCAGCGTCCAGCTGGTTGTCAATATTCACCACTTTAATACCGGCATCCTGTGCCTTTTTCAGAACAGGGATCAATTCTTTTGAATCACCTGGAGCGATCACGATCGCATCCACTTTCAATTGGATGAGTTCCTCCACGATCGCAATTTGTTGTTGAATGGAGGTTTCCTGTGCTGCTGTTTTTACAATTAAATGGATCCCCAATTCGCTCTCTGCCTTGCGGGCTCCATTCTCCATTTCAACGAAGAAGGGATTGGTCAGTGTTTTCATGACCAGGGCTATTTTTTGGGTTTGAGCCGGGCTGGTTGCTCCCGAAGGGTTTACCGGGGTGGATTCAATAAAAGGTGCCGCGGTATTCTGGGGTTGGGTTGCCCCGCAAGCTGCCATGGAGACAACAAGCCAGGCGATGCAGGCAATTTGAATCAATTTCTTTGTCATGATGGAAATCTCCTTATGTCACGAAATGTCTTCTCAACGAGTAGTTGTTTGATAATTTAAACCTGGAGCAAAAGAACCTTAAATCCCAGATCGGTTCGTATTTTT